>NZ_JBIUCF010000031.1:0-153694 GCF_044593615.1 Nonomuraea sp. NPDC051941 | reverse complement strand
GCTCGCGCTTGCCAAGCACGGGAGCAGCCCACAGCAGGCTACGCCCGCCCGAACTACCTGATTCCTTCAGGGAACCACAGAGAATTCAAGACGCTAGCTGTCGTGCACAAAGGCGACGGGCGAGGCAGCCCGTACCGCTTCATGTCGCCCGCAGAACGGCGATCGATCCCTTAATCCTCGTCAGGTTCGGCCCGGAACGGCGGCAGGAACGCGCCATCGCGACGCGTCACAACCTTCCCGTCGCGGACGCTCAGCAGCTCCGGCTCATCGTCCTCGTACCAGCGCTGGTACCCGAAAAAGGACTCGTTCTTGTGGAGCCGGGCGGCCAACCAGTCCATCAGCCCGGCCACCTCGGCATGCCCGTCGGGGTGGATCTCCCAGCGGCAGGTCAGCGCCCAGCGTTCGTCGCCGTGGTCATCCCCGCGCACCAGGATCGAGCAGCCGGCGCCCGAAATCTTCGAGGCCGCGTACGGCGAACCATCGCTCCACACCGGTTGCGGAAACTCCTTGATCACCCAGTCGCCGTTCTCGTCCTGCACCGGCTCCAGCTCGTCGTCCAGCAGATCGAGAACCTCGTTGACGATGATCGTCTTCTCGGTGATGTGCTCGGGCCGCGACCCGAGGCCCACGTGCCAGCGCAACTCGGCGAGTTCGGTCTCGGACAAGTCGCCGCGCAGGTCCATCGCGACCATGAGTTCGTGAATGTCAGCCACGGCAGCACCGTAGCGACACGGACCGACACCGGGCGGCCGCACCAGAACGGCGGGTCCGCTCTGAAGCCGAAGCAACTACTCACGGCCCGCTAGGAGGCGGCGGGGTGATGGTCGGTGAGGCGGTCGAGGGCGGCGGCGGTGGTCTCGTCGGAGGCGAGGTAGACGACCAGCCGCTGCTCGTCGGGGTCGGGCAGCTCCAGGCTCTCGTACGCCAGCCGTAGCTCCCCCACCTCCGGGTGCGCCCACCGCTCGACGCCGGTGCGCGTGGGCAGCGCGGCCGAGCCCTCGAACCGGTCGCGGAAGCGGTCGCCGGCGGTGATCGTCAGCTCCTCGGCGAGCAGCGCCGCGTGCGGGTCGCCGAGCGCGGACGCGGCCCGCAGCGCGGCGGCCCGCTCGTCGGCGACCGTGTCCCAGTCGGAGTGGGCGTCGTGCGCGCGCGGGTCGGTGAAGACGTACCGGACCAGGTTCGGCGGCTCGGCCTCCAGCAGCCCGCTCGGGCCGGCGAGCTGCGCGAACCCGGCCGTCCACGCGAGCAGGTCGCCGGGCCGGTTGGCAACCAGCGCCGGCGCGGGCTCGAGCCGGTCCAGCAACGCCTGCACGGTCGGGCGGACCGTCCGGGCCCGCGTCATGGCAGCCCCGTCGCAGGTGCCGCCGCCGGTGGTCTTCGCCAGCCGGTGCAGGTGGATCCGCTCGTCACGGGACAGACCCAACGTCTCCGCGAGCGCGGAGAGCACCTGGGCGGACGGGCTGCGGTCGCGCCCCTGCTCCAGCCGGGTGAGGTAATCGACGCTGACGCCGGCGAGCGTGGCCAGCTCGGCTCGGCGCAGCCCGGGGGTGCGGCGCCGGTTCCCGTTCGGGAGCCCGACCGCGGCCGGCGGGACCGCCTCCCGGTGTGCGCGTAGAAACGCGCCCAGCTCTGTCTCCCTCATCAACCGCGATTGTATTCACGGCGAGCCTGGCCCTGCCAGGGCTAGGAAAACCGCAGCCTGGTCCGGACACACCCAGCGCCGGGACGCTAGCTGTCATGAGCACCTTGGAGGAGGCCCATGATCCGGATCGCGATCATTCTGGGCAGCACCCGCCCCGGGCGCCGCGTCGAGGACGTGGCCCGGTGGGTCGCCGAGGCCGCCGGTCGGCACCCCGCCGTCAAGACCGGGGAGGCCGGCCTCGAACTCGTCGACATAGCCGAGTACGAGCTGCCGTTGCTGGATGAGCCGGCGCCCGCGGTCATCGGTTACTACCAAAATGCGCACACCAAGCGGTGGGCGGCCACGATCGACAGGTTCGACGGGTTCGTGTTCGTCACCCCGGAGTACAACAGTGCCATCCCCGCGGCGCTGAAGAACGCCATCGACTACCTGTACGCGGAATGGAATGAAAAGCAGCCGGGATCGTCAGCTACGGGGTTTACGGCGGCACCCGCGCCGCCGAACAACTACGGCAGACCATGGGCGAGATCAAAATCGCCGACGTACACGCCCAGGTCGCGATCAACCCGTACGTCGACTTCGACTTCACCGAATCCAAAGCCGGCGTCTGCGCCCCCGGCGAACGCCAGGAAACCGCCCTGATCACCATGCTGGATGAAGTCCTCGCATGGTCCCGTGCCCTCCGAGTGCTGCGGACCCCCACCGCGAGCGCCGATCCCCGGCCCGGGACGACCTGATCCACGCACCTCAAAACCGAAGCCATCCCGAATCCCTGACGCACCACCTATTTCCACACGAGAAAGGACCAAGATGAAAGTAGAGATATACGCCGATATCGCGTGCCCGTGGTGCCGCCTCGGCACGCACCAGTTCCACCGCGCTGTGGCCGCGGCCGGCACAGAAGCGGATGTCGAACTCGTTCATCGTCCGATCCAGCTCCTTCCCGACGCGCCCGAGGAGCCCCGGCCACTGATGGACGCGGTGGTCGAGATGTTCGGTCGCGAACAAGCCGAGGCGATGCTCGCGGAGATGACCCGGCTCGGCGCCGGCGAAGGAATCGAGTACCGATTCGACCGTGCGGTGGCGGTCAACACCTTGACCGCGCACCGGCTGCTGTGGCTCGCCCTGCACGAGCACGGTGCCGAGGTGCAGGCCGCGCTGGCGACCGCCCTCTTCGACGCGTACTTCCGCGACGGCGTGAACATCGCCGACCACACGCAACTCACCGAACTGGCCGAACGGGTCGGCCTGGACGGCGGCCGGGTGCGGGACTTTCTCGCCTCCGAGGAGGGGAGCGCCGAGGTACGTGAGCAGGCGGCCGCGGCGCGGCGGGACGGCGTCACCACCGTGCCGAGATTCGTCTTCGAGGACGGCGCGCTGATCGTAGGTGTGACCAGCACCGAGGCGCTCGGCGACGCGCTCCGGAAGGCCGGCGGCCGGTAAGGCGCCGCCTCAGGTGACGGTGCCGTCCCAGTGAGCGATCCATTCGCCCTGCTTGAGGACGACGGGCGGGGACGGCTGTGCGGGCCAGATCTGCAGGTAGTGGTGGTCGCCGTCAAAATCCGGCCGTTCCGTGAGCGTGCTCCAGACGTGGTAGCGCAGCCGGTGCATGCCCGGACCGGCGGGCAGCGGGGGAAGGCGGCGCATCGCCGCGTCGTCCCAGTCCATGCACCATCCGATCAGGAAGAGCTCGCCGGTCGTCGACATGAAGTCGATCTCCACGATCTCCTCGTACCCGTCGAGGTCGGCGCCCGGATCGTGGTCGGCGACGGTCACCGTGAGGGGGATGCCGTCGCCGTGCTGGTACGAGATCGCCAGTTCGGCCATGGCCTTCCGTACCGTGACGAGCGCGACGGACCGCTCCACGTCGCCCGCGTCGTCCCCGTCCCAGTCCCCGTTCATCAGGAAGACAGTGCTGCAGTCCTCGACGTCTACTTCCACCTGGACGGTCTCCGCATTGAGGCTCATGGCGGCGAGCGTAGAGCCCGCGACCCGCCTCGGTCGGTTCCCGCGTCACGATCCCACCGGAGATCACCATGCCCGCCCGGCAACCTCCCACCTACCGCTCGTTCGTCGAGCTCGCCACCGCCGACCCCGCCGTCGTCGGGCTCGTCCTCAAGGGCTCCCGCGCCCACGACGGCATGGTCACCGAGCACTCCGACCATGACCTGTACGCCGTCCTCGCCGACGGCGCGGCGACGGATCTCACCCGGTTCGCCGGTCACCGCACCCCCGAACTCGACCTCGTCATCATCACCCTGGCCGAGTTCCGTACGGCTGGAATGCCCGGCTTCGAGCGATACGCGCTCGCCCGCGCCAGGGTCGTGCTCGACCGGCTCGATGGAGGCATCGGCCGGATCCTGGCCGCCAAGGCACGGCTCGACGCCGACGAGGCGTTCCGGGACTCCGGTGAATGGCTCGACGCCTACGCCAACTCCCTCTACCGCTCCGTCAAGAACGACCGTGACGGGCATCCGCTCGCCGCCCGTCACATCTCGGGAACGGGCGACGTACCCCTGCAACGGCGCCTCTTCGCCCAGGTCGAGGCGGCGGCCCGGCGGGCCGGGCACGGCGCGGTGCTGGACGCGTGGGGCGAGGACCTCGACCTGATGCGACCGCAGGAGGACAGGTCCTAGCCCGCCGGCTTGACCTCCGGGTAGCGCGACGCCGGGTCGTTCAGGATCGGCTGTGGCTTGCCCCGCAGGTGGAGGTCGTAGAAGGCCGCGACGATCCCGCGCGTGATCTCCAGGGATCGCGTGGCGGGCAGGTCGGCGCCGTCGTCGATGCCGAGCTGCTCGGAAAGCACGGAGATGTCGGTGAAGGAGGCGTGCTCGGTACCCGTCACCACGAACCAGCGCTTCCAGCCGGTGAGGTTCGGCCAGGACTGGTCCCAGGTGGGGTCCTTGCCCGGGCTGTGCTTCGCCTCGGAGCCGAGGAGCAGGTACGGCTTGGCCAGCCCACTGCTGGGGACCGGGACGACTGCGGTGCCGTCGATGTTCATCCCGGCGCGCAGCCGGGAGTCCTTCAGCAGGGCGGCCACGGAGCTCGCGCCGCCCACGGAGTGGCCTCCCATGGCGATCCTGGATCGGTCGATCAGCTTGGGATACCTGGCGAGCACCGAGTCCAGGACGAAGGTGACATCGGCCGCCCGGATCTGCCCGACCTTGGCCCAGAACGCCGGATTCTTCGGTTCGATCTCGCACGCGACGCACTCCGCGACCCTCCCGTCGGGGAAGCTCGTGGCGACGTTCTCGTACGTGTGCCCGATGACGGCCACCGTGTAGCCCCGGCTGGCCAGGTCCTCGGCCAGGCCGGTGAGCGAGTAGCGGGGCTTGGTGAAGCCCGGGGAGAGGACCACGAGGGGCAGCCGTCGCTTGGCCGGCCGGGCGTCCTTGACGGCGTCGATCCGCGTCTTGCTGAGCAGATCGCCCGGTACGCCGGAAGCGCCCGCCTCCTTCAACGTGAGCTCGGACTCCTTGACCGTCATGTACGGCGCCCGCACCCCGCCGGCCTTCGCCGCCGGATACCAGAGCGAGACCATGAGCTCCCGCGCCTTCACGCTGGGCACCCAGGGATCGGGGCGGGAGGTGTCCTTGAGGTGGAGGGAGGTCATGCCGACCGGCAGCTTGCCCGTCGGCTTGGGGATGCGCAGAGCGGGTGCCGGCTCGGTGGTTCGGTTCCTGACGGCGGCCTCCGACGTGGCCGCCCAGGAGGCGGCGGCCGGCAGGGCGAGGAGTACGGCGAGGGCAAGCCGCCCGATTCGGTGACTCATGGGGCTCGACGCTAGGGCCGGGCGATCTCCGGCCGCGTCGGCCGTGACGACGACATCGGCGGCGGGGTCGTCCTCGAGATGTACTCCGCTCCGCCGATGCCCCCATACGCCACGAACAGGACAATGTGCGAGTGTCACTGATCAGAAGGCGATGGCGGGACCTGCTCCGCGCGGAGCACAGGCCCTCGCGTCGCGCGCTCGTGTTCGACGTCCTCCTCGCGGTCGCCTTGACCGTGCTGGCGATGGTGGCGGCGGCACCCGCCGTGGACGCCGTCCACAGCGTCGATCCCCTGCGGCTGCCTCCCCCGCCCCGGCCCGTCCTGCCCTCCCACAGTGACGCGGTCGATCCCGGTCTGCTCTTCGCGGTGGCGCTGACGGCGTTGCCGCTGGCCGTACGGCGGCTGTATCCGTTGACCGCCTTCTGGATCGTGCTGCTCGCCGCCCTGGCCACCGATGACGAGGCGACCTGGGTCACCGTGGCGACCTGCGCCATCGCCGCCTACGGAGCGGTCGCCTACAGCCGCAACCGGCTGGTGGCGCTGGGCGGTCTGGTGCTGGCCACCGTACTGGCGGGAATGGCTTTCAAGGATGCCGTGGCAGGGTTGCCGAGCTGGCTCGGGCCGTTCGTGGTGCTGCTCGGCGCGGGGGTCATGGCGAGCTTCGTCCGGTTCTGGCGGCAGCAGCTCGCCGAGCGGGACGAGAAGCTCCGCCGGGCCGTACAGGTGGAGCGCTCGCGCATCGCCGGCGAGCTGCACGACGTCGTCACCCACAACGTGAACGTGATGGTGATCCAGGCGGGGGCGGCGCGCAAGGTGATGGACACGACGCCGGAGCGGGCCAAGCAGGCCATGCTCGCGGTGGAGACCAGCGGCAGGGCCGCCATGGCCGAGCTCCGCCACGTCATGGGCCTGCTCGCCGCCTCCGGCAGCGGGTCCGACCTTCTCGAACCGCAGCCGGGGCTCGACCAGCTCGACTCGCTCATCGAACGCGTGCGCGCGGCCGGGGTCCCGGTCAGCGCCGAGATCGGTACGCCGGAGGGTCCGGTGCCGCCCGGGGTGGGCCTGGCCATCTACCGCGTCGTCCAGGAGGCACTCACCAACACGATCAAGCACGCGGGCGGCGCCGCCGTGTCGGTGGTGATCAGTCACACCGGCGACTGGCTGGACATCGAGGTCGCCGACCGCGGCGGCATTCCCGCGGCCCGCGCGGGGGACGGCCAGGGCCGGGGGCTGATCGGGCTGCGCGAACGGCTGGCGCTCTACGACGGGACCCTGGAGGCGGGGCCGCGGAGCGGCGGAGGCTTCGTGACGAGGGCGCGCCTGCGGTGGACGGCATGAACGAGGCGCCCCGCGTCGTCATCGCCGACGACCAGGCGCTCGTACGCAGCGGGTTCGGGATGATCCTGGCCGCCGACGGGATCGAGGTGGTCGCCGAGGCCGCCGACGGCGTCGAGGCGGTCGCCGCCGTCCGGCGGACCCGGCCCGATCTCGTGCTCATGGACGTACGGATGCCGCGCCTGGACGGCATCGAGGCCACCCGGCAGATCCTGTCCGGCGGCGCGGACGGGACCCGCGTCCTCATCCTGACCACGTACGACCTCGACCACTACGTCTACGCGGCGCTCACCGCCGGGGCCAGCGGATTCCTGCTCAAGGACGTCTCCCCCGAACACCTGGTGGCCGCGGTGCGCCTGGTGCGCACGGGGGACGCGCTGCTCGCGCCCGCGATCACCCGCCGCCTGATCGAGCGCTTCGCCCGCCACGACGAGCCCGCTCGCCGCGTCGTGCACGGCGACCTGTCGCAGCTGACCCCGCGCGAGCTGGAGGTCCTGCGCCTGCTCGCGACCGGCATGAGCAACGCCGAGGTCGCCGACCGCCTGGTGCTGAGCCCGACGACGGTCAAGACGCATGTCGCGCGCATCCTGTCAAAGCTGGAGCTCCGCGACCGCGTCCAGGCCGTCGTCCTCGCCTACGAAACCGGCCTGGTCAGCCCGAGCGCACCGGCTCCGATCACGCGTAAAGCTCCTTGAGGCCGACCAGGCGGACGCCTTTATGCAGCCATAGATCCCTAAACGCATTTCGTATTGTGTCGCTTAGGGTGGCTTCATGGAGGCAGGAAAGGCGATCTTCGAAACCGTCGACAAGCTTCGTCAGCGGCGCACGGCCCCGCTGGTGCTGGAGCTCGATCTCACAGAGGGCCTCACCGAGGGCCCGCCGGCGGACCCGCTCGCCGCGGTGCTGTCCATGCGCAAGACGCGCCTGTCCGACGTCCTGTCCGGGCTCAGGCGCGCCAGGCAGGACTCCAGGGTCAAGGCGCTGGTGGTGAGGATCGGGGGCAACCCGCTGGGCCTGGCCATGGTGCAGGAGCTGCGCCAGGCGGTGATCCAGTTCAGGGCGTCGGGCAAGCTGACCGTCGCGTTCTCGGAGACGTTCGGGGAGTTCGGCGGCGGTACGGTGCCGTACTACCTGGCCACCGCGTTCGAGCGCGTCTACCTGCAGCCGAGTGGCGACGTCGGGCTGACCGGGGTGGCGCTGGAGCAGCGCTTCGTCAAGGGGGCCCTGACGAAGCTGGGTGTCGGGTACGAGGCCGGGCAGCGGCACGAGTACAAGACCGCCGTCAACACCTTCACCCAGGACCACATGACCGAGCCGCACCGCGAGTCCATGGGCCGCATCGTCGAGTCGGTCACCGAGAGCCTCAGCGCGGGCATCGCCGACGGGCGCCGGCTCGACGCGGGCAAGGTGCGGGAGCTGATCGACCGCGGCCCGTTCACCGCCTCCGAGGCGCTGGAGGCCGGGCTGGTCGACGGGCTGGCGTACCGGGACGAGGTGTACGAGCAGGTCAAGCAGGCGGCGGGCGACGACTCGCACCTGCTGTACGTGTCCAGGTACGCCAGGGGCGCGGCCGTGCGGAAGCTGCCGCACCCGACGGCGGACGGGATCGCGCTCATCCACGGCACAGGCATGATCAGGACCGGCCGCAGCGGGCGCAGCCCGCTCGGCGGGGGCGGCGCGATGGGCTCCGACACGATCAGTGCCGCCTTCCGGGCGGCCCGGCGGGACGAGCACGTCAAGGCGGTCATGTTCCGGGTGGACAGCCCCGGCGGCTCGTACGTGGCCTCCGACACGGTCTGGCGCGAGGTGACCCTCACCCGCAAGGTCAAGCCGGTGATCGTCTCGATGGGCGACCTGGCGGCGTCCGGCGGCTACTTCGTGGCGATGGCCGCCGACGTGATCGTGGCCCAGCCCGGCACGCTGACGGGCTCGATCGGCGTGTACGGCGGCAAGCCCGTCGTGGCAGAAATGCTCGAAAAAATCGGCATAAATTCGGAAATGGTGGCGTCCGGGGCTAACGCGGGAATGTTCTCTACATCTCGCGGCTTCTCCCCCGAGCAATGGGACCGGGTGAACGCCTGGCTCGACCGTATTTACGATGACTTCGTGGGCAAGGTCGCCGCGAGCCGCGACCTGACCCGGGAACGCGCGCACGAGCTGGCCCGCGGCCGCGTCTGGACCGGCGCCGACGCGCACGCCAGCGGGCTCGTGGACGAGCTGGGCGGCCTGGAGGACGCGCTGGTCCTGGCCAGGAAGCGGGCCGGCCTCCCCGACGACGCCCCCGTACGCGCCTACCCCCGGCTCAACCCGCTGGAGCGGCTGCGCGGGCCGGACTCGAGCGAGGACAAGTCCGCCGCCCTGGCCCGCCTGCGCCTGGACGCGTGGGGTCCCCTCGCCCGCCTGTCCGCCGAGCTCGGCCTCCCCGCCGCGGGCCCGCTGCTCCTCCCCACGTGGTACGTGATCCGCTGAGCGCTCACGACCCGATCGGGCGGTAGCGGGAGCGGAGCCGTACCAGAGGCTGGAGAGCGGCCTCGACGTAGGGGACCGCGAGGACGGTGGCGATGAAGAGGGTGTGATCCCCGGCCGGGACCACTTTGGTGGTCTCGGCCTCCAGGGCGGCCACCCCGCCCTCCACCACCAGCGCGTCCGAGTGCGTTCCCCGGTGATGCGGCGTGCCCGCCAGCAGCAGCCGGGCGCTGGGCCGGCCGGGGGTGGCGAAGCGGCTGGCGATGGCCGCCTGGCCGGACGACAGGAGCGAGGCCGCCCAGCGGTCCTGCCGGAGCAGGACCTCGTTGAGGTAGCCACCACTGGCCAGGCTCACCAGGAGGAGCGGGGGCTCCAGCGAGACGGACATCAGCGCCGACACCGTGGTGCCCAGGTCGTCGCGCCCATCGCGTACGGTCACCACGGCCACCCCGGCCGCGAGCTGCGCCATCGCCTCCGTGAACTCGCTCACGGCACGAACCTAGCGGTGCGGGCCCCCGGACGGCGGGGACCCGCACCGGAAAACGGCGTCAGCCGAGACCGTTGGAGGTCAGCCATTCCTTGGCCACGGTGCCGGGCTCGTCCTTGTTGACGGAGATCTTCTGCATCATGTCCAGGAGGGACTGCGTGGTGAGCTTCGCCGAGACGGCGTTCAGCGTGGTCTTGATCGTGTCGTTCGCGGCCGCCTTGTTGAGGAGCGGCGTCACGTTCTGGGCGGGGAAGATGTTCTTGGGGTCCTGCAGCGGCACCAGGTTGTTGGCCGTCATCTTGGGGTCGGTGGTGAACACGTTGCCGACCTGGATCGTGCCGTCCTTGATCGCGTCAGCGGTGGTCGGGCCCGTGGGCTTCCACTGCTTGAACTCGATCCCGTAGACCTCCTTGAACCGCGCCTCCCACCGCTTCTTGAACTCGGGCGGGCCGCCGACGACGAAGTCCTTGGAGACCTTGGCCAGGTCCTCCATGGTGTTCAGCGACTGCTTGGTCTGGGTGTCCTTGGAGATGGACAGGCTGTCCTTGTCCTCGGCCGGGGAGGAGTCGAGCACCTCCAGCTCGGCGGGGAGCTTCTCCTTCAGCGCGGCGTTGACCTCATCGGTGGTCGCGGCCGTGTTCTTGAGGTCGACGAAGGCCAGCAGGTTGCCGTTGTACTCGGGCACGATGGTCAGGCCACCGCTCTTGACCTGGTCGATCACGACCTCGCGGCTGCCGATGCGCGGCTTCTCCTCGACCTGCACGCCCTTGGCCTGCAGCGCCTGGGCGTAGATCGACCCGAGCAGCACGCTCTCGTCGAAGTCGAAGGATCCGATGACGGCCTTGCCCCCGCCCCCGCTCGAAGCCGAACCGCTGGGGGCCGCGCTCGACGTGTCGAGCGGGTTGCCTCCAGTGTTGCCACCGCCACCACCGCCACAGGCGGCCAGCGCGAGCATCGCCGAAACGAACACCCCGGCGATGCCGTACTTGCGTCCCATCTTGCTTTTCCCTTCTAAGCGGGAGGTAATACAGGAGACTATCGGACCTTCAGCCGCTGGCTCACGCCCGGGGAGACCGTCACCCTCTGGGCGAGCGTGAACAATATCTGGACCACCAGGGCAAACAGCACAATCAGTACTGAACCGCCGACGACGCTCGCGTAATCCTTCGTCGCGAAACCGTCGATAACGAACCGCCCCAGACCACCGAGCCCGGTGTACGCGGCGACGGTGGTGGTGGCCACGACCTGGATCGCCGACAGCCGGCATCCCAGCAGGATCAGCGGCAGCGCGACCGGGACGAGCACCCGCCCGAGCACCTGCCCGCCGCGCAGCCCCATCCCGTACGCGGCGTCGCGCAGCTCGGGATCGACCCCCTTGATGCCCTCGAACGTGTTCACCAGGATCGGCGGCACCGACAGCAGCACCAGCGGGACGATCACCGGCAGGCTCGACGCCGTGCCGAGCAGCAGCACGAACATCACCAGCAGGCCCAGCGTGGGCAGCGCCCTGGCCAGGTTCGCGGTGACGGCGACCAGCACCTCGCCCCGGCCCGTGTGGCCGATCAGCAGCCCCAGCGGCACCGCGATCACCACGGCCAGGACCAGCGCCAGGGCCGAGAACTCCAGGTGCTCCAGCAGGCGCATGGGGATGCCGTCGGGGCCGGACCAGTTGGCGCTGTTTCCGAAGAAGTCGGCCAGCCAGCCGAAGAAGTCGGTGAGCCAGCTCACGATCCCTGCCCCCTTCGGGCCCGTACCCATGGAGTGAGCAGCCGCTGCGCCAGCACCAGCAGCCCGTCGGCGACCAGCGCCAGCGCCACGATCAGCACGATCCCGACGATCACCGGCGGCATGAACGGGTTCTGGTAGGCCCGCGTGAACAGCCCGCCGAGCCCGCCCTGCCCGATCAGCGCACCCACGCTGACCAGGCTGATGCTGGAGACCGCGACCACCCGCAGGCCCGCCAGCACCACCGGGACGGCGATCGGCAGCTCGACCGCGAGCAGCCTGCGCAGCGGCGTGAAGCCCATCGCGATCGCCGACTGCCGCACGTGGTCGGGCACCGAGCCGAGCCCGTCCACGACGGCCGGGATCAGCACGGCCATGCCGTAGAAGGTCAGCGGGATGATCACCGTGGTCTGCGACAGCCCGGTCACCGAGATCAGCAGCATGAAGACCGGCAGCGAGGGGAGCGCGTAGACGACGTTCATGAAGCCGGCGGTCGGCTGGTAGAGCCAGCGCCAGCGCACGCAGGCCAGCCCCAGCGGCAGCGCAACGACCAGCGCGAACAGGATCGGCACGAGGGACATGGTCAGGTGGTCGAGGAGCAGATTCTTGATGCTGTCGACCCGGCCGGTATCCCAGTTACGCCCGATCCATTCCCCTATGGAAGGAGGGCCGTCAGCCATCTGCCGCCTCCGCGAGCGCCTTGTCGAGCGTCTCCCTGGTGGCCACGCCGACGACCTTGCCCTGCTCGTCCACGGCCACCGCGCAGCCGGACGGCGACAGCAGCGCCGCGTCGAGGGCCGTGCGCATGGAGTCGCGCCCGTACACGAACGTCCCGTACGGCTCCAGCTCGTCGGGCCGCTCCCGGGAGACCCACCCGGTCGGCCTGCCGTCCTCCATGACCAGCCGCCACGGGTCGTCCGCGGTGTCGGTCAGGTCGGTACGCAGCCGCAGCCCGCCCGTCGAGATGAACTGCAGCCGCCGGATCCCCCGGTCGTGCCCCAGGAACTCCTTCACGAAGTCGTCGGCCGGCTCGGACAGCAGCGTCTTGGGAGCGGCGAGCTGCGCCAGCTTGCCGCCCACCCGCAGCACCGCCACGCGGTCGCCCAGCTTGATGGCCTCGTCGATGTCGTGCGTGACGAACACGATGGTCTTGTTCAGCTCGGACTGGAGCCTGAGCAGCTCGTCCTGCAGGCTCGTGCGCACGATGGGATCGACCGCGCTGAACGGCTCGTCCATGAGCAGCACGGGCGGGTCGGCGGCCAGTGCCCTGGCCACGCCCACGCGCTGCTGCTGCCCGCCCGAGAGCTGGAAGGGGTAGCGACCGGCCAGCGCCGGGTCGAGGCCGACCCGTTCGAGCAGCTCCATGGCCCTGGCGCGGGCCTTCTTCTTGTCCCAGCCGAGCAGGTACGGGACCGTGGCGATGTTGTCGACGATCTTGCGGTGCGGGAACAGGCCGGCTTGCTGGATGACGTACCCGATGCCGCGCCGCAGCGTCGGCGGGTCGATGCCCTGCACCGGTGTGCCGTCGAGGAGGATCTGGCCCTCAGAGGCGTCGATCATCCGGTTGATCATCCGGAGGGATGTGGTTTTTCCGCAGCCCGAGGGGCCGACGAGCACGGTGATCTCTCCCGTGGGCGCCTCGAGGTCGAGACGGTCCACGGCGACCGTTCCGTCTGGGTAGCGTTTGGTGACAGCGTCGAATGTGATCACGCGCGAACTCTCGCTTCAGGCTTCTGTGGCAGGGGCCGCAGCCCCCGTGCCACGACCGCCGCATGATCTATCGCAGGACAGACTACGGCGATCCGGACCACCGTGTCGTCCTGGGATCCAGCTGAAACGCTTCAGTTGAGCTGGATATTTACCCCAAATGTTGAAGTGGTAGTGCGCCGGACCGTGGTGTCTTGGCATGATTACCTCCACGAACTTCTGACCTATACCTCCACAAAGTCCTGACGAACACCCCGAACGAAATTCACGAACTTCAGCCCCGCACCCCTCACCCTCAGCGTCCGCTCACAGCAAGAGGATCCGGCCCCGTGTCTCAGCCGCTCACCGATCAGCGCCGACGCGCCGAGTTGATCGCAGAGCTCTACGACCGCCATGCCGCTGGGCTGTTCGCGTACTGCGCTGACCAGCTCGGCGACCTAGGCTCCGCGTCCGACGTACTGGTGACCTTGTTCTCCAGCGTCGCCGGCGTTCCCTCCGCCGCCGAAGCGCCTCGCGCCGCTCTCTACGCGTTCGCCCGCCGCGAGATCCACCGGCGGGACATCGTCTTCGCGCCCCCCTCCATCGATCCGCTGATCGACCCCGCCTCCGCCCTCGTCGAGCGCACCTTCCGCGAGCTGCGACCACACCAGCGCGAAGTGCTGGTGCTGTGCGCGGTCTGCGGGATGAGCAAGGCGGAGCTGGCGTGGGTACTCGACGTCGCCCCCGACACCGCCGAGGAACTGGCGGTGGGGGCCGCCCACCACTTCCGGCACGCCTTGGTGACGGCGCTGTCCTCCACCGGGGTCCGCGTGCCCAAGCCGGTGGCGGATGTGTACGGCGCCCTGGGCGTGGCCCCGCTCGCCGACATCATCGGCCGCCTCCCCTGGGCGCAGCCGCCCGGAGCCCTCCGGATCCACTTCGCGGGCTCCCGTTCCGCCAGCCCCGGCCCTCTCTTCGTCAAGCCCCGCTGGCCCAGCCCGCCGATGTGGCCCCAGCCTCTGGCCGACGGGGACCCGGCGACCAGCACGGTCATCTTCCCGGCCGAGCTGCTGACGCCGCCGTCACCGTCGCACGCGCCGGAGCACGCCGCCACCACGGCCCCGATGCCCGCACTGAACAACTCCCCGGAGTCCGCACCGCGCCGCGGAGAATTCCCGGCCTCGCACGTCCCCTTCGGAGAAGCCCCGTCCTCAACGCCACGCTCGTTCTTCGGAGAGGGCCGGAGCTCGACTCCGGTCTCCTTCTTCGGCGACGGCACGGCCTCGACCGCCCGCTCCCCCCTCAGGGACCCGTTGGCCTCCGCCCAGCGTCTGCACGATCCGCTGGGCCCCACCCCGTCTCTCAGAGATCCTCTGGCGGCGGTGGACGGCGCGCGGCCCGACCAGCCCGGCACACCACAGACAGCTCCACCCTTCGCAGGGAGGACCCCAGTGCCGCCTTACATCCATCCGTTCTTCCAGGACCCGCCCGACGAGCCTTTCGGCGGTCTGGAACCCTTCGCGACCGGCGACGTGATCTTACCCAGGGACACCCCTGAGCCCTTCGCGACCGGCGACGTGATCCTGCCCAGAGATGTCCCGAGGCCGTTCTCGGACGACGACGACGGCGACATCCTGGCCCCCAGGGACCCGCACCCCGACGTACTGGTGCACAAGGGCCCCGCCCGCCCGCTCCAGCCGCCGTCGCGGACGAACGAGCCGGCCCCCCTCTTCCGCCCCCGCCCCAAGTCGGCCAGGCGCACCAAGCCCGCCAAGTCCTCCGAGCCGGCCAGGCGCACCCCCAAGCCGGCCGAGCCCGTGAGGCCCGCCGAACCGGTCTACCGCCTGCCCCTGTACGACAAGGCGCCCCCGAAGCCCCCCACCCTCCCCAGGCCCTCCTCCTCATCGAGCAGGAGAACCCCTGCTCCACCTGACGAGGAACCCCAAGGGACCTTCGCCTCGCTGGCCCCGGAGCCCTCTCTCCTGGCTCCGCGCCCGGTCCGCGCCCGTCCGGTGCCCAAGAAGCGCCCGGCGTACACGGCCCGGCCCGAGAAGCCCCGCCGCCGCCAGGACCGGCACTTCGACTGGGCCTGGGAGGTCGTCGGGTTCCTGATCTGCGTGGCGATCGCCATGATCGTCTTCTTCTCGATGCCCGCGTTCCTCCACCCGTGAGGTGCGTCGTCGTATCGGCTCGGCAACTGACCCCGTCGAGCCGATCGTCGGACGTGACGCGCATCCCCTTCGCTTCGGCGGGTGGGAGCTGGGGAGTCCTCAGCTCGCCGCCCGCTTCACGAGCGCGCCGATCCTCGCCTCGTCGTCGGCGGTCAGCTCCGTCAGCGCGAAGGCGGTCGGCCACATGGTGCCGTCGTCGAGGTTCGCCGGGTCGTTGAAGCCGAGGGTCGCGTACCTCGTCTTGAACTTCTGGGCGGGCTGGAAGAAGCAGACGATCTTGCCGTCCTTCGCGTAGGCGGGCTGCCCGTACCAGAGCTTCGCCGTCAGGGACGGAGCGTCGGCCTTGACGATGGCGTGGATCCGCTCGGCGATGACCCGGTCCGCCTCCGCCATCTCGGCGATCTTCTCGAGCACGTCACGCTCCGCGTCGGCGGCCTTCGCGCCCGCACCGCGGCGCGCGGCCTTCTTCAGCTCCTGGGCGTGCTCCTTCATCGCGGCTCGTTCGTCGTCGGTGAACCCGTCGAACTTGCTGCCGGCCGCGGTGCTCTTGGTGGTCGTCTTCGTTTCGCTCATGGTGAGAATCTCCTTGTCTGCAAGCCATCTGTCTTGCTGGGCGGCCCCGGGCGGCGGATCAGTGGATGTCGCCCGGGGACCGGCGTGCCCTACCCCCACGCGCCGGCGATCTGCCGGGTGGTGGCGTTGAGCCGGTTGAACATGTTGGTGACGCCGATCATCAGGACGATCGCGGCCAGCTGCTTCTCGTCGAAGTAGGTGGCGGCGCTGTCCCAGACCTCGTCGTTGACCGCGTCGGCGCGGTCGGCCAGCCGGGTGGCGGCCTCGGCCAGCGCGAGTGCCGCCAGCTCCTCATCGGTGAAGTACGGGGTCTCCCGCCAGGCGGCGACCGTGGCCAGCTTCTCCTCGCTCACCCCGGCCTTGCGGGCCGTCTTGACGCCGCCGTCCACGCAGGCGCTGCAGCCGTTGATCTGGCTGACCCGCAGGTGCACCAGCTCCAGCGTCTGCCCCTCCACCCCGCCGGAGTGCACGGCCTTGAAGATGTCCTGGATGGGCTGCATCGCGCCGGAAAGGATCATGGCGGGGTTCTGCATACGGGGCTGCATCGGGTTTCTCCTCTTTCAGGTCTGCGCCCCGTTCCCTCGGGGGCGTGACTCCATGACAGCCTGTGGAGGGCTACGATGACGACGTCCATGGGACACTCTGGGACAGTTGACGTGGCTCTGACCAGCGGTGACCGCCTTCGAGAAGTTTCCGCCGGTGTGGGACAGAAAGACAGGGAACGGTGGCTGTGCACCAGAAGGCAGCGAAGGCCGACCCGAAGGACGAGCTGGCCGCCCGCCTGCGCCTGCTCCAGGAGCTGTCGGAGCGCGGCGTGCGGGCCCTGGCCCGGGACGCCGGCCTCAGCTCGTCGTCACTGTCGCGCTACCTCAGCGGCCAGACGTTGCCGCCCTGGCCCGCCGTGGTGGCGCTCTGCCGCCTCCTCAAACGTGACCCCCGCCCGCTGCGCCCCCTCTGGGAGCGGGCCTCCAACCCCCTGCCGGCGCCCCCGAAGACCAGCCGCCAGGTCCAGCCCCCGTCGCCACCCGCGGGAGCCCCGCGCCCGCCCCGCAACGACCTGCCGCGCGACGTGCCCGACTTCACCGGACGCGAAGCCCAGCTCGCCGCCGTGCTCGCCGGCGTGGACAGCAGCCGGGTGGTCGCCATCGACGGCATGGCGGGCGTCGGCAAGACCTGCCTGGCGGTGCACGCGGCGCACCGGCTCGGTGCCGACTACCCCGACGCGCAGCTCTACCTGGACCTGCACGGGTTCACCGCCGGACGGGAGCCGCTCGGTCCCGATCCCGCGCTGCGGGCCCTGCTCGCCGCCCTCGACGTCCCCTCGGAGAAGATCCCGCAGGAGGGCGGCATCGAGCCGCTGGCCGCCTGCTGGCGCTCCGAGCTGGCCCACCGGCGGGCCGTCGTGGTCCTCGACAACGTCGCCGACGCCGACCAGGTCCGCCCGCTGCTGCCCGGCGCCGGCCCCTCCGTGGCCCTGATCACCAGCCGCAACCGGCTGCTGGGCCTGGACGAGGTGCCCCCGGTGTCGCTGGACGTGCTGACCCCGCAGGAGAGCGCCGAGCTGCTGGCCCGCGCCAGCGGCGACCCGGGCGGGCCCGACAGCCGGCTGGCCCGCGACCCGGAGTCCGCCGCCGAGGTGGTACGGCTGTGCGGCCGGCTGCCGCTGGCCCTGCGGCTGGCCGCGGCCCGGCTGCGGCACCGGCCGGGCTGGACCGTGGGCATCCTCGTCGAGCGGATGGCGGAGGGGGCCACCGAGTTCGACACGGCGTTCGCCATGTCCGTACGGCAGCTGGACCGGACGCAGCGCCGCTTCTTCCGGTTGCTGGGTCTGATGCCCGGCGCGACCTTCGACGTGTACGTGGCGGCGGCGCTGGCGGACATACCGCTGCGCAGCGCCCGGGCGATGCTGGAGGACCTGCTCGACGCGCACCTGGTCCAGCAGCCGGCGGCCGGCCGCTACCGCCTGCACGACCTGGTGCGCCAGCACGCGCGCCGGGCCGCCGCCGAGCAGGACTCACCGGCGGACCTGGAGCAGGCGCTGGGCCGGGTGCTCGACTACTACGTGCACGCGGCGGCCGCCGGTGACGCCGCGATGTCGTACCTGTCCCCCGTCCGGGAGGTCTCCGCGGGCCGGCCCCCGGCCGAGCTGCCGCGGTTCGCCGGCAAGCACGCGGCCCTCTACTGGTTCGCCACCGAGTACACCAACCTGATGGCCGTCTTCGAGGCTGCCGTCGCGGCCGGCGCCGACGCGCACGTGTGCGAGCTGCCGCGCTTCATGCGGGCGTTCTTCGCGCGGCGCTGCGGCACGACGCACCTCAACGTCCTGTTCGAGCGGTCGCTGGTGGCCGCGCAGCGCCTGGGCGATCCGGTACAGCTGGCCGAGGCGCACAGCGACCTGGGTTTCGCCCGGTACAACGCGGGCCGGATGGCGGAGGCGGAGGCCGCGTACGAGGCGGCGGCGCCGCTGGTGTCCCAGACCGGGGACACCAGGTCGGAGGCCGAGCTGACCATGCGCCGCGGCTACCTGAGGTGGGACGAGGGCTACGTCGAGGAGCCGCTCGACCTCTTCCGGCTGGCCGGCAAGCTGTACGCGGACGCCGGCTGCCCGATGGGCACGGTCCATGCGACCGCGTACGAGGCCTGGGCGATGCTGCAGCTGGGACACCGCGAGGAGGCGGCGCGGCTGGCCCGCGCGGCGCTGGACATGCCGCACGCCGACCCCGCGTGGCCGCCCACGCTGACGGCCAGGATCACCCTCGGCGTGGCCATCGCCCCCGAGGAGCCCGGCGAGGCGCTGGAGCACCTGGAACAGGCGCTGACGCTGGCCCGCGAGGACGGCCACAAGCACAACGAGGCGTGGTGCCTCAACTGCATGGGCGTCGCGCTGCGGCAGATGGGCCGGTACGAGGAGGCGCTCGCCAGCCACCGTCAGGCGTTCACGCTGCTGGACGAGCTGTTCGAGGAGCATTGGAAGATCCATTTCCTCAACGGCTACGCCGAGACCTGCCGGCTGGCGGGCCTGCCCGAGCAGGCCCTGCGCCTGCACCGGCAGGCGCTTGAGCTGGCCCCGAAACTGGGATACCGGTACGCGGAGGCCCTGGCCCACGAGGGGATCGCCGCGGTCCTCGACGAGAGCGACCCGCCCACGGCCGCCGAACACCGCGCGGCCGGTCAGGCCATCCTTCAGGAGCTCAAACCGGAGACCTGACGCGACCAGCCGTCCCTACCCGGGCAACCGTTCACGTCAGCGTTGGAGCTCGGCCGACGAGGATGTCCGCGCGGGCGACTTGCACCTGGCGGGCCTTGCGGACGGCGTACCGCAGCACCGGGCCCAGTCTCGCGTGCACCGTCAGCACGTCCTCGACCGCGGTCCCCATGCCGTCCGCGGTCAGTCCGAACCGGTAGTCGAGCCGCACTCCGCCCGGGCTGTCCACCTCGCCCTCGATACCGTCCTCGGTGGCGCGTAACGTCACCTCGATCAGATTGTCGTACTTCGCAAAACCGAAGAAGCGGAACCGCTCCACGGCCACGAACCGCGTCTTGCCGGGCTCCCGGCGCACGTCGCGTACCGCCACCACGAGCGGCGACAAGCCGACGTAGTTCGACGGCTCGCTGAGGTGCGCGAGCACCACGGGCGGCGGGGCAGGAACGTGAAAAGCGTGGCGGAGCACGGTGCCCGGCATCGTTCACCTCACAGTCGTCGAAGGACTGCAACCGAGTATGACGCCGGGGGTGCCCCGAACCGTTCGGCGAGGCGGGCCACCGTGGCCGGGTCGACGAACGCCGCATCGGCGGATCATCAGCCCGTGGCGAGGTGGACAAGGAGGTCGAGGCCCTGGGGCGGCGCGGTCGTCATCACCGCGAGGTCTCGTGTTCTTACGACCCGGGATTGACGGGTAGCCATACCGCAACTAGCTTGGTTGCAGTATTGCGGATGTCGACCGAAGGGTGAGAGCAGTGAGCCTCAGCAGTAGGAGTGCTGTCGCGATTCATGCGCTCACGATGTTGGGTCGCTGGGATCGCTCGCTGACCTCGACCGAGATCGCCGACAGTCTGGCGAGCAATCCCGTACTCGTGCGACGCATCCTCGGCAGCCTGCGGGACGCGGGTCTGGTGTGGTCGACGGAAGGTCGCGGAGGCGGATGGTCGCTTGCTCGTCCCGCTCGTGAGATCACGCTCTACGACGCGCTTGTCGCCGTAGAGGCAGGGCCGGTCCTGTCGCGGCACGCCCATCCACCCAGCGACGCGTGCGAGGTCGGCCGCCACATGCAGACCCTCCTTGAGACGGAGTTCCGGGAGGCCGAACAGGCCATGCAGGAGCGACTGGGTCAGACGACCATCGCCCACCTGGTCCATCAGGTGCTGACCAAAGAGCGCAAACCGGCAACACAGCACCGGTAGCTGGATAACGGCGGAGAGGACGTCTCCGCCGTTTCTCTTAACCTTAACTGTAACCAATCTGGTGGCAGTCATGGCCACGCGGAGGGACGCCGAATGACAATCACATCGAGCAGAACAGGACGAACCGGTTCTGTGCCGGCACTGCTGGCTGTGTTGATGCCGGCGATGCTCGCCACGGTCGTCGCCAGTGACATGGTCAATCTGATGCTCCCCTCGATCGGTGAGGAGTTCGGGGCTTCAGAGGCCGAGCTCGCCTGGGTGGTCACCGGTTTCCTGCTGATGTTCTCGGTCGGCATCCCGTTCTACGGCCGCATCTCTGACCGGGTCAGTCTGCGGCGTCTGTTCTGCTTCGCTTTGGTGACTTACGCCGCGGGGAGCCTGATCTCCGCGCTTGCGCCGGGGCTCCTGGTGCTCGTGCTCGGACGGATCGTGATGGGGGTGGGCGCGGCCGGGTTGCCCGTGCTGTCGATCATCGCCGTCACCAGGCTGATGCCTGAGGACAAGCGAGGGATGGGGATCGGCGTCGTGTCCGCGGCCACGGGGATCGGCACCGCCGCAGGACCGGCCATCGGTGGTGGGATCGGCCAGTTTCTCGGCTGGCCCGCACTGTTCTGGATGATGCTCGTCGTCGCGCTGGCGCTGATTCCCGCGGCGTGGCGCGTGCTACCAGGCGGGCGCCCGGCCGGCGCGGGCCGCTTCGATCTTCCGGGTGGCATCCTGCTCGGGCTCGGCGCTGGGCTCATCCTGTTCGGGATCACCCGGGCACAGGCCGACGGTGTCGCGGCCCCGTCGTCCTGGGTCAGCCTCGTGGTGGCTGTGGTGGCGTTCGTACTGTTCGGCTGGCGCACGGTCCGCCTCGCGGATCCGTTCGTCCCGCCCACACTGTTCGCCGGCCCGATCTACCGGGCCGCGGTGGTCGTCGCGTTCCTGGCCATGGTCGTCAATCTGGGTGGCATGGTGTTCGTTCCGCTGCTCGTGGTCGACGTCAACGGCCTCGAGCCGGGCGCGGGTGCCCTGGTGATGGTCCCGGCCGGAGTCGCGGTCGCCGCCCTCTCACCGTTGATCGGTCGCCTCGCCGCCTATTCCGATGTCTTTCTGGCCATGGCCGTGATCGCCGTCCTCGCAGTGATCGCCGCGTTCAGGATGCGTCCAGCAGCCACATCGTCCCACCCCGATTCCCAGCCAGTTTGAGCACGATCGTCGTGTCAGGAGGCATCTCAGGTATCGGGGAGGGCCCGCGCCGCCTTTCTTCCGCCTCCTCTTCCCTATCCAACCGCCGACTGGGACCAAGCGGGAGCTGGCCGGTGGCTGCCCGTCCCGGTGATCGGGCGTGAGTTCGGCGTTGCCCCGTCGGGCAACGGCAGCCCCGCGGCACGCCGGTCCGGGGTGGGTGTCAGTCGGCCCACCGCTTCGCCGGTCAACGGGTGGGGTGCATGGCGCTCGGCAGTGACTCACCCCGGATCCGGCAGGTTAATCGACGCGAGCCTGGCCGGGGCAATCACGGTCGCGATGGCGACGATCCGGCCGTCGACGACGGTGAACGCCATGACCGAGAGCGGAGTTCCATCCTCGCGCCAGGAGACGAACCCGGGAAGGCCGTTGACGAGCACCGCTCGCCCTCTCGCGGCTGCGCCGGCGGCGACTCGAGCGGATGCGCCTTCGGCGACCTTGGTGGCGCCGAGGATGACGACCACCCCAGTGGGGGTGTCGACGGTCAGCCTCACCTCGGGGTCGAGCACGCGCAGCAACTCCTCGAAGTCGCCGCGGCGAGCCGCCGCCAGGAAGGCCTGGACCACCTCTCGCTGTTCCCGTCTGGTGGCCGTCGGCCGTTCGGTCGCCTGTACCTTCCTGCGGGCGCGGCTGGCGAGCATCTTGGCGGCGTCGGCGGACTTGCCGAGGATCTGGCCGATCTCGTCGAACGGCACCGCGAACAGGTCGTGCAGCACGAACGCCAGCCGCTCGCTCGGTCCGAGCGACTCCAGGACGACCAGGAGCGCGAGCCCGACCGAGTCGGCGAGCGCTACGTCGTCCTCCGGCGCGGGGCTGTCGTCGGCCGTCACGACGAGTTCGGGCAACCGGTCGTCGTAGGACGCCTCAGGGTGGGCCTGGCGCGATCGCAGGACGTCGAGGCTGATCCGGCCGACCACCGTGGTCAGCCAGCCGGCGAGGTTGTAGATGGTCGCCGTGTCCTGCCGGGAGAGCCGCAGCCAGGCCTCCTGGACCACGTCCTCGGCGTCGGCGTGCGATCCGAGCATGCGGTAGGCGACCGCGCGCAGCCGGTCGCGCTGGGCCTGGAACGCCTCGCCCACCGGGTCCGCCGGGCTGGTGTTGGACATGTTGTTACCTTCCTCGGATCTGCACCGTCATGGGTAATGACGGGCCCAGAGGGGCCCAGGTAACCGATGAAGGAGTACAACCGATGGAAGCACGCCTGAAGGGCCCGGCAAATCCCGACGTGATGACAGCGATCCAGCACCTCTACAAGGCGATCCACGCCAGCGGCGTGGATCCGCTCGTGCTCGGACTGGTCCACCTGCGGGCCAGCCAGATCAACGGCTGCAGTCCGTGCGTCTTTGCCGGGGTCGCGGCGGCCAAGAAGCACGGGGAGACCGACGAGCGGCTGCACAACGTGGTCGCCTGGCGCGAGACGCCCTTCTTCACCGAGGCGGAGCGGGCAGCGCTCGCGCTGACCGAGGCCGCCACCCGGATCCAAGATGGCGCGCCAGGTGTGACCGATGAGATCTGGGACGCCGCCGCGGCCCACTTCGACGAGAAGCAACTGTCCGCGATCAACCTGGAGATCGCGCTGACCAACTTCTTCAACCGTATCAACCGTACGATCCGGGAGCAGGCCGGCAAGACCTGGTGAGCCCGGCGGGACGTCATCCACTGGGAGCCGCGCCTCCCAAAGCAGGGGATGACGTCCCGCCGACCGAGATGCCGAAAGCTCGAACGAGGGCTTTTACAGAGTGGGGGATTCGCTGCGCTGTGGTTTCCGGCCCGGCCCTAGGTCGTCGCTCTGGTTAGGACGTTGATGAGGACGGCGGCAAACTCGGCGGGCTGGGACCAGTAGCCGGTGTGGTCGCCCGGGAAATCGATCACGCTCTTCCCCCAGCGGTCGGCCAAGGCGAGGCTGGGACGGTAGGCGAAGTGCTGACGGGAGTCCCGGCCTCCGGCCATCACGATCCGCTCCCGCTGGGCGTCGAGGGTCACCAGATCGGGACGATAACCGGGTGCCTGCCGTACTTCGTGATCAAGGAAGAAGCCGAGGTTGGCCGACAGGCGGTGGATCAGTTCGGGGTCGATGTCGGCCGGCCGCTGGAGCGCGTCCAGACCGATGCCGGTCATGAACATCCGCATCGCCGGTTCCACGCCGTCCCGCCGATAGGCGTCGTACACCTCCTGGAAGAACGCCCGCCACCTGGGTGCATCGGCCAGCACCTCCGCCAGGGGCGGCTCATGGGCGATCAGCCTGGTGACCAGGTCAGGGCTCTGGCTGATCAGAGCGAGTCCGATGACCGCGCCCGCGCTGCTGCCGAAGACCTGCGCCGGCCCCCTCGCAACTGCCCGTAGTAAACGACGCGCGTCGTCGACGTGGGTATCGCCCCAGGCGCTGTTGTCGAATGATCCGTTGACGGTGCTTCTGGAGAACCCGCGCCGGTCGTAGCTGATGACGGTGTAACGAGGGGCGAGTAGGTCCGCGACGGCGTCGAACAGGTCGGCGTCGCCGTTGCTTCCAGGGATCAGCAGCAGTGCCGGCCCATGTCCGCGCACCTGGTAGTGGAGGCGGGCGCCGGGCACGTCCAAGGTCTGGGTCTGCTTGACGGGCATAGCAATGATCCTTTCCTCGCTTACCTGTCGTAAGGTAAGCAAGCTACTAACCGGCCGTCAAGTAAGTTGCGCACCTCTAATTGACAGGGATTCCGAGGTGAGGCCTGGCTCCGCCCACAGGACCTGGCGGATCTTCTCCCATGGACACCTGACTCACGTGCCTTGAAGCGACACCCCCGGCTGCCGGCTCGCGTCCGAACCCAATTACCCGTCCAATGCTCGGTGACGGGCCACTAGAGAACTGCTGATCCGATTGGTGACTACCAGGCTGACAACGCGCGGGCTGTGCCGGCCTCCACCTACCCCGCAGAGCTCAGCCCCAGTGGATGCGGTCACGCGTTCACTGTGGGGATGGCGATTCCACTGGACAGCGGTTGCCTGGGGATGGGACGCCGGCTTCTCACTAGGATCCTGGGACATGGAACCCCTGCAAGGGACCCGTGGCATTCTCTACGTGATCGTATGCGCTGCGCCTGCCGCCAGCGATGTCCACCATCTGGTGCCCCTCGCCCAGGCAGCCGGGTGGCAGGTACACGTGGTCACCACGCCGATGGGGGAACGCTTCGTCAATGTCGCAGAGCTGGAACGTCTGACCGGTGACCTGGTCCGCAGCACGTACCGCATGCCGCAGGACCCCAAGGGCCTCCCTCCCGCCGACGCCGTGATCGTCGCTCCGGCCACCTTCAACACGATCAACAAGTGGGCGAACGGCATCGCCGACACCTTCGCTGTCGGGCTGCTGTGCGAGGTGATGGGGTTCGGCGTCCCGATCCTGGCCGTGCCGCTGCTGAAGGACGCGCTCGCCCGGCACCTCGCGTTCCAGCGGAGCCTGGACATGCTTCGGAAGATGGGCGTGCGGGTCCTGTTCGATCCCGCCGCCCCTCCGCAGTCCCGCATGCCATCCTGGGAACGCATCATGCAGGAGCTACACGCCGTGGTCGGGGAGCGACAGACGCAGGGGTGATGGCATGGACGCCCACAGGGAGATCGGCCGGCGGATCGCTCGGGCACGCCGTCGCCGTGGACTGTCCCAAGCGGTCCTGTCCGGTCTCGTCGGTCGTTCCGAGAGCTGGCTGAGCCAGGTGGAGCGCGGGCAGCGCGCCGTGGACAACCACACCGTGCTCAACGCCCTCGCTGACATCCTCGGCCTGCCCGTGGACGAACTCACCGTGAAGAAGACGAACTCGATGACGCGCTACCAGGCAGCATCGGCCATCCGGCAGGCGATGATGGGCTACGACGGCCTCTCCTCCCTCATCAACCCCCAGCACGCCCAAGGCTCGCCCGAGAGCGTCGTGTGGCTGCGGCACGAGATCCGCCGCGTGAACCGGCTCTACCAGGCCACCCATTACGACGAGGTCGGCAGGCGGTTGCCTCGCCTTATCGTCGCCACCGAACGGGGAAGCCGCCATGCCCCCGCCGCCCAGCGCCGGGCGTACCAGACTCTTCGCTCGCTGACCTACCACTCCGCCACCACGACCCTGCGCCGCGTGGGAGAGGCGGAACTCGCCTGGGTGGCCGCCGACCGCTCGCTGGCCGCCGCGCAAGAAGCGGACAAGCCCCTCCTCGCCGCCGTGAGCGCCTACCGGCTCGGCTACGTCCTGATACGGCTTCGCGAGACGGAACGCGCCTTGCGCCTGGTTCTCCAGGCAGCCGACGCGTTGCAGCGCGCCACCAGGCGGCCCAACCCGCGTGCCCTGCCCATCGTGGGCGCGCTCTACCTGGTCGCCGTCACGGCCGCTGCCGCTGCGTACGACCAAGCCGGGGTGCGCACCTTCCTCGCGCGCGCCCGGCAGATCGCCGACTCTCTCGGCGAAGACCGCAACGACTTCTGGACCGCCTTCGGCACGACCAACGTGACCATTCACGAGATCTCGGCGGCCGTCGAGTTCGGCGACACCCGACAGGCGATCGGCAGGGGCGAAACCCTCAATCTGGCACGCCTCTCTGACGGCCTGGTAGGACGCCGCGCGCAGGTTCACCTGGACCTCGCCCGTGCCTACGCCTTGCAGCGCAAGGATGCCGCGTCGGTCAACATGCTCGTCGAAGCCGAACAGCTCTCGCCCGAACTCGTTCGCTATGGTGGCCGTCCCCGCGAGTTGCTGACTCAGTTGCTCAAGCGGGAGCACCGTGCCAGTACCCCGCAGCTTCGCGGGCTGGCTCACCGGGCGGGCATCGTCTGACCCGCACTTTTGTGCGGCTCCTTGACCTTCACCACCGTGCGGGTTCCGCCGTTGACCCGCACCTACGGTTCCTCCTGCGTGGCGTGACCCGAGGCCACGTCCCCCAACAGGAGGGAACCTCACATGCGGCACGAACCGACAAACGCGTGGAATCGGTGCGCCTGCTGCCCCGAACCCCGTCAACCGATCGACCTCGGCCCGGTCCGGCCCCTGTCGGCGCTGGAAACCGCTGACGAACTCCGTGCAGCCTTGGCGCGCATGGGGATCCCCGCCGACGTCCAGGAAGGGCGCGGCCTCGCGCTGGTGTCGGTGTGGACCGGGCTCGTGGTGTGGACAGACGGCCTCTGGTACCGATGGTGGACGGGGCGCCGCTCCCAGACGGGCCGCTGGCTCTACGCACATCATTCCGCGTTCGAGCCAGAGCGGGCCGCACGCAGGATCGCTGCTCGATACGCCGAACTCCGCGAAGCACCGAGCATCGTGGCCGCAGGTGTGTCATGACAGTTGGCGAAGGCTGCCTGAGTCCGCACGTACCCATGGCTCAACGTGGTCACGCCCGGCTCGCATGGTTGGAACCATGTGGTGCCTTGGATCGCGTCCGCACCGTGGCGTGGACGTGCACATGCATGGCTGTGTTCTACGAACTGCGCGAGGGCGGCGGTCAGACCCTCATCCGCCGCACCCTGCAGGCCGAAGCCGGCGACGTGGTTCACGAGACCCACCAGTGCTCGATCGTTGAAGCTCGCGCGATCTGGGCGGCACTGCTGTCAGGCCAAGCCCGGTAGACGGGCACGGCGGTTGGGATCGCGCCGGATACCGTCCCGTCGCCGTGTCGCGCCCTGTGGTCGTCGCGTCCCACGGCAGCCGAACAACGCGGTATCGGGGGGCGGGAGTACGGACCGCGGTGCCGCGACGCGGGTTCGATGGGGCCCGATCCAGCAGGCCAGCCCGGTAGTCAGGCAAGGGGTAGGCGTCCTGGCGAGCGCAGCGAACGGGGTTTTCGGGTGGGCTCCAGCAGGTCAGACCGGTAATCGGGTCACGGGTGGGCGATGGCGCCGCAAGGCGCGGGGGTTGCGCCGCCAGGCGCCTGAATAAGGAACGCCTGAGCCCCGAGCGCGAAGCGCTCTCAGCGAAGACTTTTTGCTCGGGGCGGGGTCCAGCAGGCTGACCACCCAGATGGGCAACGGGTGGGTGAGCGCAGGCCCACCTACGAGTCGGAGGAGAGGATCAGGCCGCTGGTGGGTACGCCGGTGCCGGCGGTTACCAGGACGTTTCGGACGGCTGGGAGTTGGTTGGCGGCTGTGCCTCGGATCTGGCGGACGGCTTCCGCGATGCCGTTCATGCCGTGGATGTAGGCCTCCCCCAGTTGGCCTCCGTGGGGGTTCACGGGCAGGCGGCCGTCCAGTTCGATCGTGCCGTCCCGGAGGAAGTCAGGGGCCTCGCCTCGGGCGCAGAAGCCGAGCTCTTCCAGTTGGGCCAGGACGAATGGGGTGAAGTGGTCGTACAGGATTGCGGTCTGGATGTCTTTTGGCGATAAGCCGGACATGTCCCAGAGCTGGCGGGCTACCACGGCGATCTCGGGGAGGCCGGTCATGTCGTCGCGGTAGTAGCTGGTCATCATCATCTGGCCCGATCCCGCACCCTGGGCCGCAGCCGTGATCAGGGCGGGTGATCTGCGGAGGTCACGGGCGCGTTCGGCCGAGGTGACCACCAGTGCCACGCCGCCGTCGCTCTCCTGGCAGCAGTCGAGCAGGTGCAGCGGCTCGACGATCCACCTGGACGCCTGGTGCTCCTCCAACGTGATCGGGCGCCGGTAGAACCAGGCGGCGGGGTTGGTGGCGGCGTGGCGGCGCATGGCGACCGCCACCCGGCCGAAGTCCTCCGAGGTCGCGCCGTACGTGTGCATGTACCGGCGGGCGAACATCGCCACCCAGGCCGCCGGCGTCATCAGCCCGTACGGCACGTGCCAGCTCATCTCCAGCCCTTGGGAGGTGGGCTCGCCGGTCAGGCGGCTGTTCGGCTGGCCGAAGCGGCGGCCGGAGCGTTCGTTGAAGGCGCGGTAGCAGACGACCGTCCGCGCCATCCCCGTGGCCACCGCCATGGCCGCGTGCGCCACGGTCCCGCAGGCCGCGCCGCCGCCGTACTCGACCCGCGAGAAGAACGTCAGGTCCCCGATCCCCGCCTCCCTGGCGACGGCGATCTCCTGGTTGGAGTCCTGGGTGTAGGTCACCATGCCGTCCACGTCGCCGGGTGAGAGCCCGGCGTCGTCCAGCGCCGCCAGTACGGCCTCCGCCGCCAGCCGCAGCTCCGAACGCCCCGACTTCTTGCTGAACTCGGTGGCACCGATGCCCGCGACGGCAGTACGCCCGCTCAACACGGCTTTCCCTCCTCGGCCAGGGCGAAGGTGACGGTCCCGGTGGCGTGGTCGCCCAGGCTCACCTTGCCGCGTACCTCGACCGTCAACCGGCCCTCCTCACGCGACACGACCGTCCCGTTGAAGCACAGCCGGTCCCCCGCGTACGCCGGGACTCCCAGCTTGACGGCGACCCGCTCGATGACGGCCTCGGGCCCGGCCCAGTCGGTGACGTACCGCTCGACCAGGCCCATGGTGGTCAGGATGTTGAGGAAGATGTCCTTCGAACCCTGGGCGCGGGCCTTGTCGACGTCGTGGTGCACCGGCGTGAAGTCCATGGTGGCCAGCGCCGTGGAGACGACGAAGGTGGGGGTGAGGTCGATGGCCAGCTCCGGCAGCGCGGACCCGATCCCGGTACGCATCACGCGTCCTCCTTCGAAGGAGCCCACATCGGCAGGACGAGCTGGTCGTCCATCGGCCGGTACGTCACCCGCAACGGCATGCCGACGACCACCTCCTCGATCGGACAGTCCACGACGTTGCCGACGATCCGTACACCCTCGGGCAGCTCCACCACGCCGACGACGAACGGCGTCTCCCGGCCCGGCACCGGCGGGTGGTGGTGCACGACGTAGCTGTAGAGGGTTCCGTGGCCGCTCGCGACCAGGTGGGAGCTGTTGGCCGAGCGGCATTGCGGGCACAGGGGGCCGGGCGGGTGGCGGTGGTGGCCGCAGTCGGCGCAGGTCTGGATGCGCAGTTCCCCTTGCCGTACGCCTTCCCAGAAGAACGCGGTGTCCTGGTTGATCGCCGGTTGGAGCGGGTACGCCGGCCGGTCGGCGGCGGGAGCCGCCTTGGTGCGTGGGCGAAATTTCAGGACTCGGAAGAGCATTTCGGCGACCGGCTCGTCGTCCTCGCCGTACCAGGTGACCTTCCAGGTGGCGAAGAAGCCCACCCCCAGCGCCGTCCGCTTGGGCCCGGCCAGGTCCGAGAACCGGGTGGCCGGGGTGAGCCGCTCGCCGACCCGCGCGTACCGGTGGTAGGTCTGCTCGCAGTTCGTCGCCACGACGCCCGTGTAGCCGCTCGCGTCGAGCGCGGCCATCATGTCGTCCACCGCCGAACGGTCCTTCGCCGACCGGCGCACCCCCGGCATCGTCCACACCTGGGCCATCGCGGGCGGGGCGACCCCTTTCTCCAGGTACGCCGGGTTCTCGTCGCCCATGGCGTCCAGCCAGTGCCGGATCATGGGGCCGTTCACCGGGTCCTGCGCCGGGGTCCCGCGCACCTCCCCCAGCGCCGCCTGCTTGCCCGCGAGCTCGTGCAGCTCCTCGTCACTCAGGGGAGGGGTCATCGCGGCGGCCTCGGCAGGTTCAGGCCGAGCATGGCGATCAGCTCCCGCTGCACCTCGTTCACCCCGCCGCCGAACGTCAGCACCACCGCCCCCTTCACCCCGTGATCGGTACGTTCGAGCAGCTCGGCCGTCTCCGGATCCGACGGGTCCCCGTACCTGGCCAGGATGTCGCCGACGATCCTGCCGACCTCCTGCATGCGCTCGGAGCCGTAGATCTTGGTGGCCGACGCGTCGGGGGCGCCGAGCCAGCCGAGGTCCATGTTCGCGGCGACCTGCCAGTTCAGGAGCTCGTTGGTGCGGAAGAAGCTCCACACCCTGGCCAGCGCCCGCCGTACGTCCGGATTGTCCGCCACCCCGGTGCGGCGGGCCCAGGCGAGGAAGCGGTCGTAGGTCTGGCCGAGGTTCCCGGCCGGGCCGAGGGTGACGCGTTCGTGGTTGAGCTGGTTGACGATCAGGTCCCAGCCCCGGTCCACCTCGCCGACCACCATGTCCACGGGCACGCGTACGTCGCTGTAGTAGGTCGCGTTCGTGTGGTGGCGGCCGTCCATGGTGACGATCGGCGTCCAGGAGAAGCCGGGGTCGTCCGTGGAGGCGATCATCATGGTGATGCCCTTGTGCTTCTTGGCCTCGGGGTTCGTGCGGGCGGCCAGCCAGATGTACTGGGCGTAGTGCGCGCCGCTGGTGAAGACCTTCTGGCCGTTGACGACGTAGTGGTCGCCGTCGAGCACCGCCGTGGTGCGCAGGGAGGCCAGGTCGGTGCCGGCCTCGGGCTCGCTGTAGCCGATGGCGAAGTGGCACTCGCCGGCGAGGATGCGGGGCAGGAAGAGGTCCTTCTGCTCCTGGGTGCCGTACTGCATGAGCGTGGGCCCCACGGTCTGCAGCGTGATGATCGGGTACGGAACGCCCGCCCGGGCTATCTCGTTGGCGAAGATCTGCTGCTCCAGGGGGCCGTAGCCGCCTCCCCCGTACTCCTTGGGCCAGCCGAGGCCGAGCTTGCCGTCGCGGCCGAGGCGGCGGCAGTGCTCCATGTACGCCCCGCCGAACGGATCTTCCGCGATCTTCCTGCGGTCCTCGTCGGTGAGACAGCCCTGGAAGTACTCGCGCAGCTCGTCGCGCAGGGCGCGCTGGGCTGGGGTCAGGTCGATCAGCATCAGAGGAGCGCTCCGATCAGGTCGAGCTGGGCGTCGGCGCCGCCGAGCAGGTGGGACAGGTGCTTGGCCTGCGCGAAATAGCGGTGCAGCGGGTACGTGACGTCCAGCCCGAGGCCGCCGTGCAGGTGCTGGCAGGTGTAGAGGGCCTTCCAGGCCTCGCTGACGTGGTACGCGGCCAGCGCCAGGTCCTCGTCGGCCGGCAGGCCCTCGGCCAGGCGCCAGACCGCCGACCACATGGCCACGTCCAGGGCCCGCGCGGCGATGTAGACGTCCGCGATCTGCATGGTCACGGCCTGGAACTCGGCCAGCGCCCGGCCGAACTGCTTCCTCGTCCTGATGTACTCGGTGGTCAGCTCCAGCGCGCCCGCCAGCACGCCGCTCGCCTGGGCCGCCACGGCCGCCATGAACAGCCGCCGGGCCCCGGTGACCGCGTCGGTCCCCGCGACCCGCTCGGCCGGGGTTCCGTCGAGCACGATCGTGGCGGCGGGCTCGCCGGTGGAGGTGTACTCGGGGGTCGTGGCCGGTGACTCCACCAGGAACAGGCCCTCGTCGGCGGTGACGAGCACCATGTCGCCGGGGTACGGCACCGAGACCTTGCGCCCGGTCAGCGTCCAGCCGCCGTCCACGGCCCGGGCGGCCGTCGAAGGCGGGTCGGCCGGCGCTCTGCCGGGCTCGCGGAGCGCGAGGGTCATCCCGTTCTCGCGGCGTTGCTGGTCAAGGGTGCCATAGCGGGCCAGGGTCAGCGTGCTCACCAGCGCGGGCAGTGCGGGCACCGGCGCCGCCCGCGCTCCCACCTCCCGCAGCACCACGGCCATCTCCACGGGCCCGAGCCCGGCTCCCCCGGCCTCCTCCGGCACGCACACGCTCATGAGCCCGGCCTGCCGCAGCCGCTCCTCGTCCCCTTCCCTAGCGAGCACCTCGGCTGCCAGCTTCCGCAGGTCCTGCTGGGTTTCGTCCAGGTTGAAGTCCATTCACGTCTCCAAGAGGTGTTGCCTGCCGTGCCGTACGAACTCCTCCTCGATCCCCTTGACGTCCGAGTCGGTCAGCGGCCGGAGCCCGGAGCCCGACCGCAACCAGACCGGGTCTGCGGTACGCCAGCCCTCGCGGGCGAGGACCCGCTTGATGACTTTGTGGGAGGGCGTCTGGGGCAAGTGATCAGAAAGGCGGATATATCGGGGTAAGGACTTGGCACCCAGATCGCGGCGCACCGCCAGGAAGGCCGTGAACGCCTCCGGGTCGAAGGCCCCCTCCAGCACCAGCGCCGCCATGACCTGGTCGCCCGCCGCCGGGTCGGGCACCGGGTAGACGGCCGCCTCGACCACCCCCGCGAACTCCCTCAGCGCCGCCTCGATGGGCGCGACCGCCAGGTTCTCGCCATCCACGCGCAGGCGTTCGGTGCCACGGCCCGCGAAGAACACGTAGCCGTCCCCGTCCGCGTACGCCAGGTCGCCCGACCAGAACGCGCCGTCCCTGATCCGCTCGGCGTCCGCCTCGGGGTCGTTGTAGTAGCCGTCGAACAGCCCCAGCCCGCGCACGTTGACCAGTTCGCCGACGGCTTCGTCCGGGTTGAGCAGGCGGCCGTCCTCGATGCGGCCCGGCGGGCAGGGACGGCCGGTGAAGGGGTCGAGGATCAGGACGCCCTCGGGCAGCCGCCCCAGGCATCCAGGCGGCCCGGACGGGTCGGGGGTGAGCGAGATGGCCGTCTCCGTGGAGCCGAAGGCGTCGATCACCCGGCACCCGAACCGCTCCCCGAACCTCCTCGTCGCCACCGCGCTGCCCTCGTTCCCGAACGCGATCCTGAGCGGGTTGTCGGCGTCGTCGGGGCGCTCGGGGGTGGCCAGGACGTAGGAGAGCGCTTTGCCCACGTAGTGCAGGTACGTGGCGCCGTACCGTCTGATGTCGGGCAGCAGCCCCGACGCCGAGAACCGCCGCCGCAGCGCCAGCGCCGCCCCCGACACCACGGCCGGGGCGTAGGCGGCCATCAGCGCGCCGGAGTGGAACAGCGGCATCGAGCAGTACACGACGTCGGACGGGGTGAGCAGCGCCCCCAGGCTCAACCCGGGGACGGCCATCTTGCGCTGCGTGATCCGCACGGCGCGCGGGCGGCCGGAGGTGCCCGAGGTGAAGATCAGCATCACGAGATCCTCGGGCGCGGCGTCCTCGCCGAACGCGGCGTCCGTGGGAGACGACGAGGCGTCCGGCAGGGGCAGCACCTCCACCCCCAGCGCCTCGGACAGCGGCCCGGACAGCCCCGCGTAGGGGGTGTCCGCCAGAATCAGGTCCACGTCCGTGGCGCGGGCGTCGCGGATCAGCTCGTCGAGCGAGCGGGTCGGGTTCAGCGCGACGACCACGTGCCCGGACAGCGCCGCTCCGCCCACGATGAACACCAGCCCTGGAACGTTCTCGCTGAGCACCCCCACGTGCAACCCCGCGCCGCGCCCGGACAGCCAGGCCCCGGCGGCGCGGCAGGCAGCCACGTGCTCGCGCCATGACCACGTCGTGTCCTCGAACATCAGCCCAGGTCGATCGTCGTCGGCCCGTGCACGGAGCAGGGCCGCCAGCGTGTTCGCCGCCATCCGGAGTCTCCACCAAGCGCTCGGTCAGCCGAATCGCAAACTAGAACAGATTCTAATATCTGTCCAGTGCCCACCTATCCTGATAAGTCGCGACATACGGCTGTAACGCCACAGACATGGGCCTATAGGGCTTCTTTGTGACCCGCGAGTAACAAGCCACGTCATCGAGAAATCAGATAACGTGTTCTTATGCGTACCACGCACGCCGCGCCCTCCAGCGACACCGAGGGGACCATGGAGAGCCACCCCACGCCGGGCACGCACAGCGTCCGTACGCGTAGCCAGCACCAACGCCGCAAGCGCATCGTCCAGGCCGCCGCCGCGCTGGCCTCGCGCGGCGGGGTCGAAGCCATGCAGATGCGCACGGTGGCCGAGCGCGCGGGCGTGGCGCTTGGCACGCTCTATCGCTACTTCCCGTCCAAGATGGACCTGGTGGTGGCGGTGGTGGGCGAGGAGATCGACCTCCTCGAGAGCAGCATCGAGCGGCGTCCGCCCGGGGCCACCACCCCGTCGAGCCGCGCGGTGGACGTGCTGATGCGGGCGACCCGGGGGCTGATGCGCGAGCCGGAGCTGGCCGACGCGCTCATCCGCTCGTTGATCATGGCTGAGGTGCAGACGCCGTTCGGGGAGCGCATCACGGGGCTGCTGCTGCGGGTCTCGGCCGACGGCCTGACCCTCGAGGACGCCACCGAGGAGCAGGCCGACCTCGCGGGGTCGCTGGCCAGCGTGTGGGTGCAGGAGCTCCTCGAGATGCTCCGCGGCCGCCGCACCTACGACCAGATCCAGCGGCGCATCGAAACCGCCGCCGCCAGACTTCTCGCCGACATCTGACCCGTCGCCCGCCGCACTTCGGCAGAAAAGCAAACCCATACGTTACGGCTGCGCACGGGCAGGCCACCCGCCGCACTTCGGTTGACGGAGCGGCGAGCCTGGGGCGGAGAGCGGCAGCTTGCGTGACCAGCGGAGCCCCGTGCGAGCGCGACCATGAGCAGAGCCCTTCCAGGAAACGGCCGCTGACCCTTCAGTGGCGTGCCGCCGTTACGGCGCGCACAGTGGGCCGCCCGGGTGGTGTCCGGTGGGCCGGCTACCACATGTGGAACGTGCGCCGATACGCGTGCGGCGAGACCCCCACCGCCGCCTGCAGGTGCTGCCTGAACGAGGCCGCCGTCCCGAAGCCGGCGCGGTCCGCGACGCGGTCCACCGGCAGGTCGGTGCTCTCCAGCAGCTGCCTGGCCAGCGCGATCCGCTGCTGCGTCAGCCACTGCCCCGGGCTCAGCCCCACCTCCTGCCGGAAATGCCGGGTGAACGTGCGCCTGCTCATCCCCGCGTGATCGGCCAGGTCGTCCAGCCGCAGCGGCGTGCCCAGCCGTGTCATCGCCCAGGCCCGGGTGGGGGCGGTGCCGACGCTGGACGGCTCGGGCACCGGGTGCTCGACGTACTGCGCCTGGCCCCCGTCCCGCCACGGCGGCACCACGCAGGCCCTGGCCACCTGGTTGGCGACCCGGCTGCCGTGGTCGCGGCGGACGAGGTGGAGGCAGAGATCCACCCCGGCCGCGGCGCCGGCCGAGGTGAGCACGTCGCCGTCGTCCACGAACAGCACGTCCGCGTCCATCCGCACCTTCGGGAACGCGGCGGCGAACCGCTCGGCGTCCCGCCAGTGCGTGGTCGCCGGACGGCCGTCGAGCAGCCCGGCCGCCGCCAGCACGTACGTGCCGATGCAAATGGAGATGATCCGGGTGCCGGGGCGGATCCGGGCCAGCGCCGCGGCCAGCCCGGCGGGCAGCGAGTCCGCGTCCGTGAGCCCGGCGAACCACTCCGCGGCGGGCACCACCACCGTGTCCGCGCTCGCCAGCACGCTCGCGTCGTGCTCGACGGCGATGGAATAGTCGGCGGCCGTGGCGACGGGGCGACCGTCGACCGTGCAGGTGACCACGTCGTAGAGCGGCTCGCCGCCGGGCCCCTGCGCGGCGCGGAAGATCCTGGACGGCACGCTCAGCTCGAACGGGATGACCCCGTCCACAGCGAGGACGGCAACGCGATGCATGGCCCGATTTTTACACATCATGACCTTTGGGCCACTCGCGGGCCCGGCCCCGGAACCAGCAGGCTGGGTCTCATGAAGATGAAAGCGATCAGCCAGGACGTCTTGGGCGGCCCTGAGGTTCTGAAGACGGTTGAGGTCGACCGGCCCGTCCCCGGCCCGACCGAGGTGCTGGTGCGGGTGGAGGCGGCCGGACTGAACCCGACCGACTGGAAGACCCGCGCGGGCGGCGGCTTCCTGCGGGACAAGCTGCCGTTCGTGCTGGGTTACGACGTCTCGGGCGTGGTCGAGGACTCGGGCGTCGGGCAGGCGCTCTACAAGCCGGGCGACGAGGTGTTCGGCATGCTCAAGTACCCGGACGCGCATGGCGCCTTCGCCGAGTACGTCACCGCGCCGTCCCGCCACTTCGTGCGCAAGCCCGCCGCCGTCGACCACGTCCAGGCGGCCGGGATACCGCTCGCGGGGCTGACCGCGTACCAGGCGCTCGTGGACGTCGCCGGGCTGAAGGGCGGCCAGCGCGTGCTCGTTCACGCCGCCGCGGGCGGGGTGGGCCACCTGGCGGTGCAGATCGCCAAGGCGCGCGGCGCGTACGTGATCGGGACGGCCAGCGCGGCCAAGCACGAGTTCCTGCGCGGTCTGGGCGCCGACGAGCTGGTCGACTACCGGAGCGAGGACTTCGCCGAGGTCGTGCGGGACGTGGACGTGGTGCTCGAGACCATCGGCGGCGACTACGGGCCGCGGTCGCTGCGCACCCTGCGCAAGGGCGGCACGATCGTCTCCCTGGTGCTCCGGGAGCTCGACCCCGACCTGCACCGGCAGGCCGCCGAGCTGGGCATCCGCTCGGAGGCCATGCTGGTGGAGCCCGACCACGCCGCGATGCGCGCACTCGCGGCCCTGGTCGAGGCGGGCAGGCTGCGCGCGGAGATCGCCGCCGCCCTGCCGCTGGCGGAGGCCGCCAAGGCGCACGAGCTCGGTGAGACGAACCGGGTCACCGGCAAGATCGTGCTCACCGTCTCCCACTGACCTGATTCATGGTCATTTCTTTGGGCCCGTAAAAGGTTTCCCTTAATCGACCGGCCGTGCGGTCAAATGTCAGTGGCAACGTCTATACAAGGGAGGTATGACCGACAAGCCGACGAACGAGGAGTTCCTCCAACAGGCTGACCCGATGCGGCGCGAGCTGCTGGCGCACTGCTACCGGATGATGGGCTCGGTGCACGACGCCGAGGACCTCGTCCAGGAGACGTACCTGCGCGCGTGGCGGGCCTATGAGGGCTTCGAGGGGCGCTCCTCGTTGCGCACGTGGCTCTATCGCATCGCCACCAGCGCCTGCCTGACCGCGCTCGACAGCCGGAGCAGGCGGCCGCTGCCCACCGGTCTCGGTGCCCCCAGCACCGAGCCGACCGCTCCCCTGGTGTCGGACCACGAGGTGCCGTGGCTGGAGCCCGTGCCCGACGCCCTGACAGGCGTCGGCGGCGACGATCCCGCCACGATCGTGGCCGGCCGCGAGAGCATCAGGCTCGCCCTGATCGCCGCGCTGCAGCACCTGCCGCCGCGGCAGCGGGCCGTGCTGGTGCTGCGTGACGTGCTCAGGTGGAAGGCCGCCGAGGTGGCCGAGGCGCTGGAGACGTCCACCGCGGCCGTCAACAGCATCCTCCAGCGGGCCCGCGCCCAGCTCAACGAGGTGCAGCCGAGTCTCGACGACCCGGTCGAGCCGCTGTCGGCCGAGCAGCGGGCCCAGCTCGACCGCTACGTCGCGGCGTTCGAGAACTATGACGTCGACAGCCTGGTGCACCTGTTCACCAAGGACGCGGTCTGGGAGATGCCGCCGTTCGTCGGCTGGTACCAGGGGCCCGAGGCGATCATGGAGCTCACCAGGACGCAGTGCCCGGCCGAGCGCCCCGGCGACCTCAAGCTGGTCCCGATCGCCGCCAACGGGCAGCCGGCGTTCGCGGTGTACTACCGCGAGAACGGCGTCTACGGGCAGTTTGCGATCATGGTGGTGACGTTCGCCGTGGAGCAGATCCGGCACGTCGGCATGTTCTTCGAGGAGAGCCTATTCGAGACGTTCGGGCTGCCGTCGACGCTGGAGGGTTCCACGACAAAGTAGAACGCGTTACAGTCTCGCCAGAGCAACGTTCTGGAGGCGACTGTGGGCACACCTGTGATCGTCGAGGCCGTACGCACTCCCATCGGCAAGCGAGCCGGCTGGCTGGCCGGGTACAAACCGCAACAGGTTCTGGCTACCGCGCTGAACGGCCTCGTCGAGCGGTCGGGGCTCGACCCGGCGGCCGTCGAGCAGGTGTTCGCCGGATGCGTGACCCAGGCGGGCGAGCAGGGCGGGCACGTCGGGCGCTACTCGTGGCTCTATGCCGGGCTGCCGTACCGGACCGGGGTGACGACGGTGGACGCGCAGTGCGGGTCGTCGCAGCAGGCGGTGCACCTCGCCGCGGCCCTGGTGCGCGCGGGCGTGATCGAGGCCGGCGTCGGCTGCGGTGTCGAGGTGATGAGCCGGGCTCCCCTCGGCAGCAACGTGCGGCCCGCCACGGCCAAGCCGGACGACTGGAGCATCGACCTGCCCGACCAGTTCACCGCGGCCGAGCGGATCGCGCGGCGGCGCGGGCTGACGCGGGAGCGGCTCGACTGGCTCGGGGCGCGCTCCCAGCGGCTGGCGGCCAAGGCGTGGGCCGACGGGCGGTTCGAGCGCGAGATCGTGCCCGTCGGGGACGTACGCAGGGACCAGGGCTTACGCGAGACCACGGTCGAGACCCTGGCCAACCTCAAGCCCGTCGCCGAGGGCGCCCTCCACACCGCGGGCACCTCGTCGCAGATCTCCGACGGCGCCGCGGCGGTGCTGGTGATGAGCGAGGAGGCGGCCGCCAGGCACGGGCTGCGGCCCAGGGCTCGGATCCTGGCGCAGGCGCTCGTCGGCGCGGAGCCGTACTATCACCTGGACGGGCCCGTGGAGGCGACGGCCAAGGTGCTGGCGGCGGCCGGGATGACGATCGGCGACATCGACAGGTTCGAGGTGAATGAGGCGTTCGCATCGGTGGTGCTGTCGTGGGCGGGCGTGCACGAGCCCGACTTCGACCGCGTCAATGTCAACGGCGGCGCGATCGCGCTCGGCCATCCGGTCGGCGCCACGGGCGCGCGGCTGATCACCACGGCGCTGCACGAGCTGGAGCGGTCGGACTCGGCGACCGCGCTGGTCACGATGTGCGCCGGCGGGGCGCTGGCCACGGCCACCGTTCTCGAGCGGGCCGGCTGAGGGCTCGTCTGGTGACACTCATTACCCGATCGGGGGGCGCATGAAGAGCAGACGCAGGCCGTACGCGGAGCAGCGGCCGCAGGATCTCGGCGGCGGGGTGTGGAGCGTGCCGGTGCCGATCCCGGGCAACCCGCTCGGCTACACGCTCGTCTACGCCCTCGAGTCCCCCAAGGGACCGGTGCTGGTCGACGCCGGATGGAACCATCCGGACGCCTGGGACGCGCTCAGCGGCGGCCTCGCCGCGGTCGGGATCGACGTGAGCACGGTGAGCGGGGTGGTCGTCACCCATTTCCATCCCGACCACGCCGGGCTCGCGGGGCAGGTCAAGGACGTGTCCGGCGCGTGGATCGCGATGCACGAGGCCGACGCGGCGCTGGTCAGGCTCATGCACGACTACGCGGCCGAGGAGCACGAGAGCTTCCAGTCCGACATGCTCCGGCGGGCCGGGGCCGATCCGGGCGAGGCGCGGCAGGCGGTGAGCCGCCCGACCCCGCCGGCGCTGCCCGACCGCCGGTTACGTGACGGGGACCTGGTGGACCTGCCCGGCCGCAAGCTCCGGGCCGTCCACACACCCGGCCACACCCCGGGGCACATCTGCCTGCATCTGGAGGATGCCGACCGGCTGTTCACCGGCGACCACGTCCTCCCCGACATCACCCCCCACGTCGGGATTTATCCGTATGACCGGGACGATGTCGATCCGTTGGGCGATTTCCTGGACTCCTTGGACCGGGTCGCCGACCTGGGGCCCCTGGATGCGTTGCCCGCACACGAATGGATATTTCCTGATGTGGCCGCGCGAGCCGCCCAGATCCGCCACCATCACGATGAGAAGCTCGTACGGCTGCGCGCCCTCCTGGCCCAGCGGCCGGAACCGCTGACCATCTGGGAGGTCGCCGCGATGATGACGTGGAACAGGCCATGGGACGACCTGTCCCCGATGCTGAAAGGCATGGCGGCCGGGGAGGCCGCGGCGCATCTGCGCGCTCTGGAGGCCAGGGGCGAAGTTCGCCGGGTCCCTGGTGTCGATCCCGTCCGCTTCCAGGCTCTAGACTTCTAGACATCCGATGTCTAGGGAGCGAAGCGTGGCGGTCACTGACGCGGCCATCGACAAGATCAAACAGATGATCCTCTCGGGCGAGCTGGCCCCCGGCGACCGGCTGCCCAAGGAGGCCGACCTCGCCGAGCGGCTCGGCCTGTCGCGCAACTCGTTGCGCGAGGCCGTGCGCGCCCTGTCCCTGATCAACGTGCTCGACGTACGTCAGGGCGACGGCACGTACGTGACCAGCCTGGAGCCGCGGCTGCTGCTGGACACCATGTCGTTCGTGCTCGACCTGCACCGCGACGACACGGTGATCCAGTTCTTCGAGGTCAGGCGCATCCTGGAGCCGGCCGCGACCGCGATGGCGACCGAGCTGATGACCGACGCCGACGTCGAGGAACTCCGCGTGATCCTGGAGTCCCTGCCCGCGGAGCCGACGGTCGAGGAGCTGGTGGCCAACGACCTCCAGTTCCACCAGCGGATCGCGCGGGGTTCCGGGAACAGCGTGCTCTGCTCGTTCATCGAGAGCCTGTCAGGTCCGACCACTCGGGCCAGGATCTGGCGCGGGCTCACCCAGGAGGGGGCGATGCAGAAGACGCGGGAGCAGCACACCGCGATCTACGAGGCCATCGCCGCCCGCCAGGCCGACGTGGCCCGGTCCTGGGCGACCGTGCACGTGGCGGGCGTGGAGTCGTGGCTGCGCAAGGCGCTCGATCTCGACTGACCCCGCTACCAGGGGTTGGTGCCGCCCTGCTCGCTGAGGAAGACGCCGGTCGGGACGTCGGGCAGGGTGGCCTGGCGGGCCACGTGCTCGCCGCCCTCGTCGGCGGTCAGCGTCCCGATGAAGCCGTTGAGGTCGGTGGCGCAGAAGCCGGGCGCGACCGCGTAGACCTTGATCGGCGTGTCGCGCAGCTCCTCGGCGTAGATCAGGGTGACGGCGTTCAGCGCGGCCTTGGAGGAGTTGTAACCGAGCAGGGTCGCGTACTCGCGCCACTCGGGCTCCTCGTCGGCCAGGAACGCGAACGTGCCCAGGCCGCTGGAGACGTTCACCACGCGGCCGGCCTCCGACCTGCGCAGGAGCGGGAGCATGGCGTTGGTCACGGCGACGACGCCGATCACGTTCGTCTCGTAGACCTCGCGCAGGGCGGCGACCGGGAGCCGGCTCGGCGCGCGCTCGTGGTCGCGGCTGATCGCGGCGTTGTTGATGAGCAGGTCCAGGTGGCCGAACTCGCGCTCGACGCGAGCGGCGGCCGCCTCCACGGTGTCCGGGTCGGTGACGTCCAGGCATACGAACCGGGCGTCCAGCCCCTCCCCCGCCAGCTCCTCGGCGGCCTTCCTGCCGCGCTCGGGGTCGCGGGCCCCAACTAGGACGACATATCCGGACTTGGCCAGTACGCGGGCGGTGGCGTACCCGATGCCCTTGTTGGCACCGGTGATGAGTGCGATGTTCATGCCCTCAAGGCTGAGCGGGGCCGCGTACGAACGGGAGAGAACCGCTGAGGCCCGGATTGACAGTCCCTGGTTACGGCGTCGCGGACCAGGCATCCTGAGGTCATGGACCGGATCAACAGGGCCGGCCTGGCGGGCTTCCTGCGCAGCCGCCGCGAACTGGTGCGGCCGTCCGACGTGGGCCTGGAGGGCGGCAAGCGCCGCCGCACACCCGGGCTGCGGCGCGAGGAGGTCGCCCGGCTGGCCGGGATGTCCGTCGACTACTACGCCCGCCTGGAACAGGCCCGCGGACCTCGCCCGTCGCGCCAGATGCTCGGCGCGATCGCCAGGGCGCTGCGGCTGACGGACGACGAGCGTTCCCACCTGTACTACCTGGCCGGCGAGCCGCCCGGACCGCCTCCCGGTCCGTCACAGGACGTCAGGCCCGGCGTCCTGCACCTGCTCGACCGGCTGGACGACACCCCGGCGCTCGTGTCGGACGCCAAGTACGACGTGCTGGCCTGGAACCCCCTCGCCGCCGCGCTCCTCACGGACTTCTCCGTGCTCCCGCCCGGCGAACGCAACCTCATCTGGCGCTACTTCACCGACCCTCGGGCCCGGGACCGCCACGACCCCGACGGCGCGTGGCGGTTCGCCAGGGAGTCGGTGGCCGACCTGCGCGCCGCCGCCGCCCGCTACCCGGACGACTCCGGCATCCGCCGGCTCATCGACCGGTTGCTGGCCGGCAGCACCGAGTTCGCGGAGCTGTGGGCCGGACACGACGTCACGGTCCGCAGGTCCGCGCGCAAGCGGATCAACCATCCGGCGGTGGGGTGGCTGGAGCTCGACTGCGAGACGCTGCACGTGCCTGAGGGCGACCAGTGGATCGTCCTCTACACCGCGGCGCCGGGATCGCCGTCGTACGAGGCACTGCGCCTCCTCAAGGTCATCGGCACACAGAACCTCCAGCACTCCCCCTGAACCCACCCCCACCCGCACGCAGCATCACAGAGCCCAGCACAACGGCCCGCGCCACAACGGAGCCCGGCACCACCGCCCGGCAACCCCAGCCCCGCACGGCCACCCGGCCACCCCAGCCCGACGCAACCCCGCACGGCACGCCATCTCGCGCGGTGCTGGGCGTGTCCGGTCGCGCTCGGTCGGTATGGCCTTGACCGGCGCGGGGTCCGTCCGCCGTACCCCGCTGGTGGTCCGGGAGAGTACGGGAGGGTAGTACCCCTGTCGTGGCCGACAAACTGGAGCGATACCGGAGCAAACGCGACGCCAGCCGCACCCCCGAGCCCATCCCCGCATCGCCGCCCTCCTCCGAGGACGGCAACGCGTTCGTCATCCAGGAGCACCACGCCCGGTCCCTCCACTGGGACCTGCGGCTCGAGCGCGACGGCGTCCTCGTGTCCTGGGCCGTCCCCAAGGGCCTGCCCGCCGACCCCGACACCAACCACCTGGCCGTGCACACCGAGGACCACCCGATGGAGTACCTCACGTTCCACGGCGAGATCCCCAAGGGCGAGTACGGCGGCGGCACGATGACCGTCTGGGACACCGGCACGTACGAGACGGAGAAATGGTCGGATCGCGAGGTCAAGTTCGTCCTGCACGGAGAGCGGGCTTCGGGGAGGTTCGTCCTTTTCCGGACCCGAGGCCAGAGCTGGATGATCCACCGCATGGACGCCCGGGCCCGCGACCCGTTCCCGCCGCCCGAACCCATGCTCCCGACCGAACGCGCCAAGCCCCCGAAGGACGTCTCGGCCTACGCCTTCGAGTTCGCGTGGGGCGGCCGCCGCCTGCTCGTCCCCATCGAGGGAGGGCGCACGACGGCCGCGCGGGAGCACCCGTGGTTGCGGGGGCTCGCGGAGTCGTTCGGCAGCCGCACGGCGATGCTGGACGGGGAGGTGGCCACGCTCGGGGGCGCCGAGATCCTGGTCTTCTACGACCTGCTGTACGACGACGGCCGCTCCCTGGTCGACCGGCCTTACGCGGACCGGCGGGCGGCATTGGACGCGCTGGAGCTGGCGGGAGCGCATTGGCAGACCGCTCCGTCGTGGCCGGGCGAGGCGGGCCCGGTCCGTCAGGCCGCCCGCGAACAGGGCCTGCCCGGGATCGTGGCCAAACGCCTCGACTCGGCGTACGAGCCAGGGCCCTCGAAGTCCTGGCTGTACATCCCCACCTGAGCCCCGCCGGGCTCAGCGCCTCGCCATCACTCCTTGGGCAGTAACTCCTCCGATATCAGCTCGTCCCACACCGCCTCCGGGACCGGGCGGGACAGCAGGGCGGCGTTCGCGGTGATCTCCTCGGGCGAGCGGGCGCCCAGGACGACCGAGGCGACGGCCGGGTGGCGGAGGGGGAAGGCCATGGCCGCCTGGGGCAGCGTGACGCCGTGGCGTTCGCAGATCTCCGCGATCCTCGTCGCCCGCTCCATCACCGACGCCGGTGCGGGCTCGTAGTTGTACGTGCCGGTCGGCCGCGGGGTGGCCAGGATGCCGCTGTTGAAGACGCCCGCCGCCAGCACCCTGACCCCGCGACGCGCGCACTCCTCCAGGAGCGGCAGGCCCGACTGGTCGAGCAGGGTGTAGCGGCCCGCGAGCATCACGACGTCGATGGTGGTCTCCTGGACGAAGCGCAGGAGCGCCTGCCACTGGTTCATCCCGACGCCGATGGCCTTCACCACGCCCTGGGCCCGCAGCTCGGCCAGCGCCGGGTACGCCTCCGCCAGCGCCTGGTCCATGTGGTCGTCCGGGTCGTGGATGAGCGCGATGTCGACGGCCGGGAGCCCCAGGCGTCCCAGGGACTCCTCCAGGGATCTGCGTACGCCGTCGCCGGAGAAGTCCCACACCCGCTGGAGGTCGGCGGACACGTCGAAGCCCTGCTCGTCGCGGCCGCCCGATGCCGAGGCGGGCACCAGCAGGCGGCCGACCTTGGTGGACAGGACGTAACCCGAACGGTCCTTGAGCGCGGCGCCGAGGCGGCGCTCCGACAGTCCGAGCCCGTAGTGGGGCGCGGTGTCGAACAGGCGCACCCCGGCGTCCCACGCCGCGTCGACCGTGGCCCGCGCCTGCTCCTCCGACACCTCCTGGTACAGGTTTCCGATCGGCGCACCACCGAAGCCGTGCCGCGACACCTCGACCCCGCCACCGTCACGCCCGACCCAAGACCCGCCGCCGTCACGACCGGTCGGAGACCCGTCCGGCGCGTCGCCGTCCGAGCCGGCCGGAGGTTCGTCGATCCCGTTCAATCCTGTGCCTTTCCGCCCGCGATCCGGCTGATCATCAACGCGATGAGGATGATCCCGCCATAGATCACCGGCTGCCAGAAGCCGGAGACGCCGATGAGCGTCAAGATGTTCTGCACCAGGCCGATCACCAGCACGCCGGTGAGCGCGCCCAGGATCGTGCCCTTGCCGCCGTCCATGCTCACGCCGCCGATGACCGCCGCCGCGAACACCATGAAGATCCACCCGACGCCCTGGTTGTTGCCGATCGCCCCGAGGCGGCCGGTCTCCAGGATCCCGGCGAGCGCCGCGAGCGTCCCGCCCAGGATGAACACCCCGTACAGCACCCGATCCACCCGGATGCCGGCGGCGCGGGCGGCGTCGGTGTTGCCGCCGATCGCGTAGAGCGCGCGGCCGAGCCGCAGGTAGCCCAGGCCGAAGATGCCCGCCGCGAACAGCACACCGGCGATCCAGATGGCCGCCGGCAGGCCGAGCCATATGGCGCTGCCCAGGTAGAGGATCGAGTCGGGGAGCTCGAACAGCGTCTTGCCCTCGGTCGGCCCCTGCAGGAGGCCGTGCACGATGATCAGCATGGCCAGCGTCACGATGAACGCCGACAGCTGGAACCTGATGATCAGGAAACCGTTGAACGCCCCGATGGCCGCGCCGACCAGCAGGGCCAGCGGGATCACCAGCGCGCCGGGCAGCCCGATGCCGAACCCGCCCGCGGCCGCCGGGATCACCAGCATCACCGCGATGGCCGGCGCGGTGCCGACCGTCGACTCCAGCGACAGGTCGAACTTGCCGGCGATGAGGATCATCGCCTCCGCCAGCACGACGAGCGAGATCGCCGCCTGCTGCTGGAGCACGTTCGTGAGGTTGCCCGCGGTCAGGAAGGTCGGGTCGAGGAACGCGCCCACGACGAGCAGGATCACGATCACCGGCACCAGCGTCAGGTCACGGAACCTGGCCAGGCGCACCCGTGGGACCGGCGCAGTCATAGTGGTCAATCTTCTATGCCCTCCATCACGGCCACGAGTTCGTGGTCAGTCCAGCCGCGCGGCACGTCCTTGACGACCCTGCCGTGGAACATCACCAGCACCCTGTCGCAGATCCGCAGGTCGTCGAGCTCGTCGGAGACCACGACGGCCCCCGCGCCCCGCCCGACCGCGTCCTCGACCGCGCCGAGCAGTGCCTGCTTGGCCTTGACGTCGACACCGGCCGTCGGGTTGATCACGACCAGCACCGTCGGGTCGTCCACGAGAGCCCGCGCGAACACGACCTTCTGCGCGTTCCCCCCGGACAGGTCGCCGACCGGCTGATCAGGGCCTTCCGTCTTGATGTCGAGGTCCTTGATCATCTCGTCGGCCTTGGCCCGTCGGCGGGCAGGTGACACGATCCCGTACCGGCCGAGCTTGCGGGCGATCGGGAACGTGGCGTTCTCCCCCACCGAGAGCAGCGGGACGAAGCCCTCGTGGTGGCGGTCCTCCGGCACGAACCCGAGACCCGCCTCCATGGCGGCGGGCACGTCGCCCGGTTTGACCCGGTTGCCGTTGACCGTGACCGTGCCGGAGTCGGCTTTGCGGAGCCCGACGAGGGTCTCGGCCAGGCCGACCTTGCCGCTGCTCGCGGAGCCGGCCAGGCCGACGACCTCGCCCGCTTTAACGGAAATATCGATATCTGCGTAGCGGTCGCCGAGCGAGAGTCCCTCGCCCGACAGCACGACCCGGTCGCCAGGCGTGCGGGTGCGGGACTCGTACGCCGTCGTGGCCTCCCCCGTCATCGCGGCGACCAGCTCGTCGTGGGGAAGCTCGGCGACCGGCCTGGTCACGATGTGCCGCGCGTCGCGGAAGACCGTGACGCTCTGGCAGATCTCGTAGACCTCGTCGAGGTGGTGGGAGATGTACATCATCGTGACGCCCTGCTCGCGCAGCGAGCGCATGCGCGCGAACAGCCGCTCGATGGCCGGGCCGTCGAGCCGGGCGGTCGGCTCGTCGAGGATGATGAACCTCGCCCCGAACGACAGCGCCCTGGCGATCTCGACGAGCTGGCGCTGCTCGACGGTCAGGTCGCCGGCCAGCGCCTGCGCGTCGACGTCCACCTCGTACGTGTCCAGCAGCTCGCGCGCCCTGGCCCGCAGCGCGCGCCAGTTGATCCTGGCGCCCCTGGCCGACTGGCGGTTGAGGAAGAGGTTCTCGGCGACCGTCAGCGCGGGGATGATCGTGGACTTCTGATAGACGCAGGCGACGCGCTGCCGCCAGGCGTCGCGGTCGGCGAGGGCGGGCGCCGCCTCTCCCGAGAACAGCACCTCGCCCTCATCGGCCGGCTGGAGCCCGGTGAGGATCGACACGAGTGTGGACTTCCCCGCGCCGTTCCTGCCGACGAGCGCATGGGTCTCGCCCTCGGCGATCGCGATCCCCGCGCCGTTCAGCGCGACGGTGGGGCCGAAGCGCTTGACGACGTTTCGGGCTTCAACGTGATTTTTCATCACTTGATCTGATTACCCCAAAGGCTCTTGTCGTCCACGTTGTCCTTAGTCACGAGCGGCGCGGGGAGCTGGTCCTCCAGGCCGTTCGGGAGCTGGATGATGTTGCTGTCGTGATCGGTCGGGCCGGGCTTGAACGTCTTGCCCTCCAGCGCGGCCTTGGCGTAGAAGACCGCGTACTTGGCATACAGGTCCGCCGGCTGCGACACCGTGGCGTCGATGTCGCCCTTGCGGATCGCCTCGAGCTCCTCCGGGATCCCGTCGTTCGACACCACGAAGACGTGCTTGGGGTCGCTCGGCGGGACGAGCAGGCTCTTCTGCTTCAGCACCTGCAGCGTCGGCGCCAGGTGCACGCCGCCGGCGTGCATGTAGATGCCCTTGATGTCGGGGTTCTGCTCCAGGCGGGTCTGCAGCATGGACGCGGCCTTGGTGCCCTCCCACTCCGTGGGCTCGCTGAACACGGTGATGCCGGGGAACTTGGACTTCATGCACTCCAGGAACGCCTCCGACCTGTCACGGCCGTTGATGGAGCTGAGCGCGCCCTGGAGCTGCACGACCTTGCCCTTGCCCCCCAGCTTCTCCCCGAGGAACTCACAGGCCTTGGTCCCGTACGCGCGGTTGTCGGCGCGTACGACCATGTAGACCTTTCCCTTGTCCGGACGGGTGTCGACGGTCACGACGGGGATCTTCTTGTTCTCCAGCTGCTGCAGCGTGTTGGCGATGGCACCGGTGTCCTGCGGGGCCATGATGATCGCCTTGGCACCCTGGCCCACCAGCGCCTGCACGTTGTTGACCAGCTTGGAGACGTCGTTCTGCGAGTTCGTGGGTGGCATGAGGTCCACCTTGTACTCGCCGGCCATCTGCGGGACGTACTTGATGTAGGAGTTCCAGAAGTTGGAGTCGGCCCGCGGGTGGTCGATGCCGACCTTCCCGCCGCCGCCCCCTCCTCCGGTTGTTGTCGTGCCCGAGCCACACGCGGTGACGACCGCCAAGAGGGCCGCCGCCGCGACCGCCGATCCGAACTTCATGGGGGGTACCTTCCTTAGTTGGACGCCCTCAGCCGGAGCCCTTGCATGCCCCCGTCGACCGCGAGCGCGGTCCCGGTGGTGGCGCCGGCTTCAGGACTGGCGAGATAGGCGATCGCCGCGGCGACCTCCTCCGCGCTGACCAGGCGGCCCATCGGCTGCCTGGCGTTCAGTGCGGCCCGCTCCCCCTCGGGGTCGTCGGCCTTGTCGAGCAGCCTCGCGACCCACGGGGTGTCCGCGGTGCCGGGGTTGACACAGTTGACGCGAATGCCCTCACGGATGTGGTCCGCGGCCATCGCGAGGGTCAGCGAGAGCACCGCGCCCTTGGTCGCGCTGTAGAGCGCGCGCTGCGGCAGGCCCGCGGTGGCCGCGATCGAGCACGTGTTGACGATGGAGGCGTGCTCTGACTGCCTGAGGTACGGCAGCGCCGCCCGCGCGACCCGGACCATGCCGAGCACGTTGACGTCGAACACCCTCTGCCACTCGCTGTCCGGGTTGTCCTCGATGGTGCCCAGAGCGCCGATGCCCGCGTTGTTGACGAGCACGTCGATGCCGCCCAGCCGCTCGGCGGCCTCCGCCACCGCCGCCCGTACCTGTGCGTCATCTGTGACATCGACCTTGATCCCGATGAACGGCTCGCCCGGCGGATTGATGTCGAGGCAGGCGACGGTCATGTCGCGCTCGGCGAGCAGGGTGGCCACGGCCAGCCCGATGCCGGACCCGCCGCCGGTCACGATCGCTTTCAGGCTCACGCGTCCCTCCATACTTCGCCGCCGGGGAATGTGTGGGCGGCGATCGACACTGCGTGCATCTCCGCGCTGGAGCCGGGCGCGGACGGTGCGGCGTAACGACCGTTGCGGATGACCACGGGGTCCACGAAGTGCTCGTGGAGGTGGTCGACGTACTCGATCACGCGGTTGTCCATGGAGCCGGTGATCGCGACGTAGTCGAACATCGACAGGTGCTGCACCAGCTCGCACAGCCCTACGCCGCCCGCGTGGGGACACACCGGCACGCCGAACTTGGCCGCGAGCAGCAGGATCGCCAGGTTCTCGTTGACGCCGCCGACTCTGGCCGAGTCGATCTGCAGGTAGGAGATGGCGTTGGCCTGCAGGAGCTGCTTGAACATGATGCGGTTCTGGACGTGCTCGCCGGTGGCCACGGGGATGGGGTCGATGCCCCTGGCGATGGCGGCGTGGCCGAGCACGTCGTCGGGGCTGGTCGGCTCCTCGACCCAATGGGGGTGGAACTCGCCCAGCGCGTTGATCCACTCGATGCCCGATCCGACGTCCCAGCGCTGGTTGGCGTCGATGGCGATCGGGAAGTCGGGGCCGCAGACCTCGCGGGCGACCCTGAACCTGCGCCGGTCGTCCTCGAGGTCGGCGCCGACCTTGAGCTTGATCTGCTTGAAGCCCTGCTCCAGGGCCTCCTTGCAGAGCCTGCGCAGCTTGTCGTCGTCGTACCCGAGCCATCCGGGGGAGGTGGTGTAGGCGGGGTAGCCGACCTCGATGAGCCGGCTGATCCGCTCCTCCTTGCCCGCCTCCTGGCTCTTCAGGATCTGGAGGGCCTCTTGCGGCGTCAGCGCGTCGCTCAGGTAGCGGAAGTCGATGAGGTCGACGATCTCCTCAGGGGACATCTCGGACAGCAGCCGCCACAACGGCTTGCCCGCCCGCTTGGCCTTGAGGTCCCACAGGGCGTTGACCACGGCGGAGATCGCCATGTGCATGACGCCCTTCTCCGGCCCCAGCCAGCGCAGCTGCGAGTCGTTGACCATGTCCTTGTAGAGCACGCCGAGGTCCTCGACGTCCTTGCCGATCACGTACGGCTCGAGCGCGCTGATGGCCGTGGTCTGGATGTCGTTGCCACGCCCGATCGTGAAGGCGAACCCGTGCCCCTCGAACCCGTCATCGGTCGTGAGCACGACATAGGCCGCGGAGTAGTCGGGATCCGGATTCATCGCATCCGAGCCGTCGAGCTCGCGCGAGGTCGGGAACCGCACGTCGTGCGTCTCCATCCCGACGATCCGGTACGCGCCACGAGTCGTCATGCCTGCCCCACCATCTGGCGCTGCCGCCCGAGCCCTTCGATCTCCAGCTCCATCACGTCACCTTCACGCAGGTACGGCTGCCCCGGCATGCCCATCGCCACGCCGGCCGGCGTACCCGTATTGATCACGTCACCCGGCTCCAGGACCATGAACTGGCTCAGGTAGCGCACGATCTCGGCCACGTCGAAGATCATGTTCTTGGTGTCGCCGTCCTGGCGCAGCTCACCGTTCACCCAGAGGCGCAGCGGCAGGCTCTGCGGGTCGCCCACCTCGTCCGCCGTAACCAGCCACGGGCCGAGCGGGTTGAACGTCTCGCACGACTTGCCCTTGTCCCACTGCCCACCGCGTTCGAGCTGGAACTCGCGTTCGGAGACGTCGTTGGAGATCGCGTACCCGGCGATCACGCCGAGCGCCTCCTCCCGGCTGCCCAGGTAGCGGGCCTCCTGGCCGATCACGACAGCCAACTCCACCTCCCAGTCGGTCTTCACACTGCCCCTGGGCACGAGCACCTCGTCGTACGGGCCGACCATGGTGTTCGCGGCCTTCATGAACACGACCGGCTCAGCCGGCACATCCTGCCCGGACTCGGCGGCGTGGTCGCTGTAGTTCAGGCCGATGCAAACGATCTTGCCCGGACGAGCGATCGGGGCGCCGATCCGCAGCCCTTCGGCGTCGACGACGGGCAGGGCACCACGCTCGAGCGCGTCCCGGACGCGCGCCACTCCCCCGGAAGCGAGGAAAGCCCCGTCAATCTCGGGCTCTCCGATGTCGCGCAGGTGACCGGCGTCATCCATGACCACCGGACGTTCCTGGCCGACAGGTCCTACTCGCAGCAGCTTCACACCGCATCCTTCTCATATACATCGGATGTCTCGATTCATGATGCTCGTGCGATCGGGCAGAGTGTGTCAAGGGTGACAAGACGGATACATCCGATCCGTGACCTCGAAAGACACCCCCTGGGGGTGGTCGATGCCTGTGAAGCGACTTTACCGCTCCGATGGCTGCATTCACATACACGAATTAACGCCTCCAAATACATCGGAGGTAAATCCCACCCCCAAGACCACACCTCCCACCTCCCACGCCAACCACCACCGGCAAACATCCCCCCAGGACAATCCACCCCACGCCGGCCGGGGTGGCGGCGTGGGACTCCAGTCCCGCGATAGGCGCCGGCGCGGGACCCAGGTCCCCGCAGCAGGTGCCGGCGTGGCCCCCGTGGCAGGTGCCCGGCGCGGGCCCCGTGGCAGGTGCCAGCGTGGGACTCAAGCCCTCGCGATAGGGGGCACGGGCCGGCTTATCGAGCACGCGGGCCCCGCCGTGTCCCACACGCCAGGCCAGCCGTATCGGGCATGCGAGCCGACTCAACCTGAGCGCACGCGACGGCTGCACCGCGCATGAAACCCAGCCGAGGCTCGCGCGCAGACGACCAACGGCTCGCACGTAGACGCCGAGGGCACGCACACAGACAGCCGATAGCACGCGCACAGACGACCAGCGGCACCCACACAGAGGGTCGACGACTCGCACGCAGACGGCCCACGGCACGCACACAGACAGCCATGGCGCACACACAGACGACCAACGGCTCGCACCCAGACAGCCGAGGGCACGCACGCAGAGGCACGCACGTGGACGGTCGACGACTCGCGCATAGACGGCCGGCGGCACGCAGGCAATCGGCCAATGACACGCGTGTTTCCCGCCGTCAAGCGAGGCTGCTGTCGTCGGTGACCGCGGGGACCTGGCGCAAGCCGCATCGCCCGACGAATGCCCGACCTCGGCGGACGCCTTGTGGAGCCATTTCGCCACTACATTGCCCCTTGACGGTCGTACAGGGACGTAATAGAACACGTTTCAAGTAGTAGTAAACCAAGCGCTTGATCAAGAGGGTGAATCTGGTGCACATCGACCTCGTCGACAGGGACATTTACGCGACCACCGGACCACCACACGAGCAGCTCGCCTGGCTCCGCGCGAACTCCCCCGTCCACTGGCACGAGGGCGAGCCCGGATTCTGGGCCGTCACCCGATACGAGGACGTCGTCCATGTATCGCGGCACTCCGACCGGTTCTCCTCGCACAAGAAGCTCGCCCTGTTCGAAGAGCTGACCCAGGAACAGATCGATCTCCAGCGCCACATGATGCTCAACCAGGACCCGCCCGAGCACACGAGACGGCGTTCCCTGGTCAACCGCGGCTTCACTCCGCGCACGATCGGCGCGCTCGAAGCGCACATCCGCGACATCTGCGACGACCTCCTGGACAAGTGCACCGGCGAGATCGACTTCGTCACCGAAGTCGCCGCGCCGCTCCCCCTGTACGTGATCTGCGAATTGCTCGGCGCGCCCGTGGCCGACCGCGACAAGCTCTTCACCTGGTCCAACCGCATGATCGGCAGCCAGGACCCGGATTACTCGGAGACTCCCGAGGTGGGCTCGGCCGCCGCCATGGAGGTCTACGCCTACGCCAACGAACTCGCGACACGCCGCAGGGACACCCCGAAGAACGACATCGTCACCAAGCTCCTTCAGCCCAACGAGCACGGCGAGACGCTTGACCAGGACGAGTTCAACCTGTTCATCCTCCTCCTGGCGGTCGCCGGCAACGAGACGACCCGCAACGCGGCCTCCGGCGGCATGCTCACCCTCTTCGAGCACCCGGACCAATGGGCCCGCCTGGTCGCCGACCCCACCCTCGCCAAGACCGCCGCCGACGAAATCGTCCGCTGGGTCTCCCCGGTCAACCTCTTCCGCCGCACCTCCACCACCGACCAGGTGCTGGGCGGGCAGGAGATCAAGGCCGACGACAAGGTCGTGGTCTTCTACGCCGCCGCCAACCGCGACCCCGCGGTCTTCTCCGATCCCGAAGTCTTCGACATCACCCGCGACCCGAACCCGCACATCGGCTTCGGTGGCGGCGGAGCTCACTTCTGCCTGGGCAACCACCTGGCCAAACTCGAACTCCGGGTCCTCTTCGAACAACTGGCCCGCCGACGCCCCAAACTCCGCCAAACGGGCTCTGCGCGCCGGCTTCGCTCGAACTTCATCAACGGCATCAAGGAGCTTCCTGTCACGGTCGGCTGACCCTTGGCGGCGGCCACCGCAGGGAATCGGTTCCACCCATGTCACCGCTCGCCACAAGGGCCTGTTGGTGGTCAGCACAACGGCGCTCGGCCCAGCTCGGACCAGCTCAGCTCGGCCCGAGCTCGGCCCAGCTCGGCCCGACGTTCCGCCACAAACGCCCCACCAAGGCTCCGGTGCGACGCGCGGCCGACACTACGGCGCAACGCCCAGCCAGCACTCGGCGTTGAGCCCGGCTGATACTCCGGTGCGGCGCCTGGCTGGCATTTGAGCACGGCGCCGGCCATCAGTCCGGCGTGGGCGCCCGGCCAGCGTTCGGGCACGGACGGCGTGCGGGCACGGACGCTGGCCGGCGCTCGGCGTGGTGGGTTGGAGGGGTGGGTGGCTGATTAATCGGAAGCGGGAGCGGCGGCGGGCGGCTCGGATGCGGCGGAGGATGTGGTTGGTGCGCTCCGGGCCGGGCTGCCAACCGCATTCGATCAAGGCGTTGGCCACGTGATGGAGGAGGTCGGCGATCTGGCCGGGGATGACGTCTCGGCGGACGGCGATCACGCGCCATCCGCGGCGGCGCAGCTCCTCGCGGCGGTCCGCGTCGCGTTGCTGGTCGGCGGCTGAGGTGTGATGCTCCTGGCCGTCGTACTCGACTGCGACCTTGAACTCCTCCCAGCCCAGGTCCAGGTACGCGAACCGGTCGTCGTCCAGCCCGACCCGGATCTGGGTGGTGGGTCTGGGGAGGCCGCCTTCCACGAGGATGATCCGGAGCCAGCTCTCCCTGGGTGAGGCGGCGCCCCGGTCGGCGAGGCCTAGGGTGTCGCGTAGGCGCCAGGAGTTGAGCGGGCGGTGCCACAGAGCTTCGAGATCGACGCCTCGGCGTGCGAACTGGTCGAGGATCGCCACCGCCTCCATGCGGGGCAACCAGCGGGCGCAGTCGAGGGCTGTGCGTTCCATGGTGGTGAGGCGGACGCCCTTGTGCATGGTGATGTCTTCCGGAGGGAGCGGCGCCGGGTAGGTGACGCAGCCTGGGAGAGCGAGGTGGCCGGGGGCGGTCAGCTCTATGGGCCAGTCGGCTTCTGGGGTGTGCAGGGCGTTCAGACCCCAGATATGGGCGGCTGTCTGGCGGCAGACAACGGCCTGCGGGATCGCTCGGGTGATTCGGGCGGTCCGCTCGGCGAGTGATGGCGGGGTGGGTGGCAGCTCTGCCTTTGGAAGCCCGCGATCGGTCTTTCCCTGAAGGGGAGGTGGCTCTTTCAGGGGTGCGGTGCTGGGTGTCGATGTCCCTTTTTCGGGGTCTACAGCTCCGAAGGGCGGTGCCGCATGGGGTGGAGGGCCGTGAGGCGTGGTTACGGCGCTGGGGTAAGCGGGGTCGGTGACGGTGCAATCGGTGACTCTGGGGTCTCTGAGGCTGGAGTCGGTGACGGTGAGGTGGGTGGGGTGGTGTGGGTGGTGCATGGCGCACAGGATGCTATGGCGGGGCTGGTGGCGAGCGGCCGAATGGAGTTCTGTGGAGGACGTTGAGTTTTCCACAGTTCAGGGAATTGACCTGCGGTTTTAGGACCCACGCTGCTTCGTGGTGGCCGGGTTGGCCGTGAGTAGCCCATCGTTGACGTTTTCCGGGTTAGCCGCTGCCTCTGATCGTTGCGCCCCGACCGTAACCAGCACCAGGACCGGCCAACGCTCCCCCAACCCGAGCGCACAGAACCTGTGCCGATCGCCGAGAAGATAGCGCCCTCCGAAGTAAGGCGCTCCGGTGCCCGTCAGGTCATCACTGAGCTACTTCGCCGGGATCCTCACAGCAAGCTATCCGGCTTGCGAGAACTCGCCCGGCGCGTCGGCGTCACCCTCTGAAGTCGGCGGCTTGCAGCTGGAATTGCAGGTCGGAGGCGCCTGGCGTCTCCAGGACCGACACCGCGATCAGGCCGGCGGCTGCGGCAAGGCTCTCGAATCCCGAGCGGGTATACCAGTGCAGTATCCAGGGGCGGTCCACGACGGTGCTCTCGCCGTCGCAGTACCGCTCGTAACGCAACACCGTCGTCTGCGTCCGCGCGGAATCGCTACGCTCCTCGGACACCACCGAGACACGCAACTCAGCACCGTCGTCCGCCGTAGCGGTGCGCACTCGGCCGATCCGTTCGGCAGGTGTGGGCGACGGGACGAACAGCGGCACCAGGGCGGTGCCGCCCACGGCGAGATGGTTGCGGATGCGGTGGAGGGCAGCCAGAGCGATGGAGTCGTCGGGGAGCAGGTTGAAAGTCGGCCCGGCAAGAAAGATCGCGCGGTAGCGGCGTGGCAGATCGAGCGCCTCCATGCGCTGTTGGTAGACGACGACATCGACGCCTTGCTTCTCCGCCCGGCGACGGCACCGCTGCAGCATGTCCGCCGAGGAGTCGACACCCTCGACGTCCAGGCCGCGCCGACGCAGGTCGAGCAGTGGATCGCCGTCCCCACACCCCAGCTCCAGAGCCGGGGAACCAGCCTCTCGGACAAACGCCGCGTAGGGCTCTGGATCTTGGGCGACGGACTTCAGCGGCCCATATAACTCGGCGACGATGCCTGTGTAGAAATCAGCAGGATGCACGCCCGCACCTTACGCTTCAGCCGAATGCGCGGCGTCCGGCCCGCTCACCAAGTGAACGACACCTTGACGAGCGCACCGGCCATCCGCGCGCTTCACTGGCCTGACCGATCAAGCCCGGCCGGGGTCGAAGAGAGGGCCGTCGAACGAACCCCTCTGCCGGCTGACCGGCTGCCGTCGGCTCCGCCGCCATAAACGCCAAACCTAAAAGCGCGGTGGAGGTTGCGGGTCAAGGGTGCAGGGTGAGGCCCTTCAGGACCTTGTCCACGCCGTTCTTCGGCCCATGGATCGCCACCCCCACCAGCGCCAGTTCATCGGCCTCCACCGCCCGCACGGCCGCTCGGTTGTCCGCGTCGTGTCCCGTCTTGAACATCTCCTCGATGTAGACGGCCACGTCCATCTCCCGGCCCACCGCCTTCTCCCGGACGCCCCGGAGGCCCTCCAAGTCGGCCGTGTAGACGAGCACGGGCTGGCGGAGCATCGGCAGGTACGAATTGCCGGACCCGTCCTCGTACGGCTCCCCCATGAGCCCCGGCACCCCGCCCGCCACCGCGCTGGACAGGAAGGCGGTGACGTTGAGCTTCTGCCATGCGGCCAGATCCGCGCGGACCACGATGCCGATCTTGGTGTCGAAACGCATGGTCACGAGTCTCCACTTCCCGCCCCCGCCGTGTCTTGAACGCTGGTGCGGAAGCGTCAGCTCACGAAGACCGGCCGCCAGTCCGGCATCTCGTGGTAGCGCCGCAGCTCCGCGACGCCCGACAGGATCCCGCCCCACGCCGCGTACGGCGGACGTTCCGTGTCGAACCCGCTCTGCACCAGCGTCAGCCGCGTCTTCCCGCCGGAGCCCTCCAGCTCCCACGTGCCGACTCCCGAGGTGCCCCAGTCCAGGGAGAACTTGCGGCCGGGCTCCAGCTCCAGCACCTTGGCCGGGCTGGGGTCGTTGGCCAGGCCGCCCATCGCGAAGCGCCCGCCCACGTGCGGCTCGATCTCGATCGGGTACCCGAACCACTTCGTCACCGTCTCGGAGTCGATCAGCGACTCGAACACCTGAGACGGCGAGGCGTCGATCGTGACCTGGGCCCGCAGGTCCACGGAGGAGAAGTCGATCTTGGGTGTGAGCTCGCGTCCCTCGAGGTGCTCGGCCAGGTTGGCGACGGCCAGGCACCAGTACGTCTGGAGCACGCCCCGGATGCTCTTGCCCGTGATGACGTCCTGGAAGTCGAAGTGCGTCTGCGACAACGTCAGGATCGTCGCGTCCCCGTCCTCCTCCAGCTTCAACTCGGTGGTCGTCTCCTCGCCGTCCAGCACCCACGCGAAGCGCACCGTGCGCTCGTCCGCGTGCAGCAGCCGCTGGTGCGGCGCGTCCCCCTCAGGCGTGGTACGCCCCCAGAACCCGAACCGGTCGGGCAGCTCCACCTCGGCGTGCTCGGCCAGCCAGATCCGCAGCGTGGCCGGGTCGGTGAGCGCGTGGCGCACGTCCTTGACAGGCGCCTGGATGCGGGCACGAAGCGTCATGGGCTCGGTCATCGTCATCTTCTCCTTCGGAGAGGGCGAGTGTGAGTGTGAGTGGCCGATCCGCGTGGGCGGTCGCCGGTCGGGCGTCGGCTTCAGGCTGGTTGTGGTCGGTCGCCCCCGTCCGGCCGCCGATGCGGGCCGGTCTCGTCCGTGGGCGCCGGAGGGGCATCGAACGCGGGAGGAGCGGTGGGTGCCGGAGGGGCAGGGGCGGCTGGAGGGGTGCCGGGCTCGGGGATGTCTGCGGGAGGGTCGGCGGCGGCGTTCGGGTAGCAGGCGACGGCGAGCTTGAACGCGTCCCCCTCCGCCCCGCCGTACCGCGTGAACAGCCCCTGCAGCATCGTCTGCAGATCGTTCAGGAACTCCTGACGCTCTTCAGGACGCACGCGGATCTCCCCCGACAACCCGATCGACGGCAGCTCGGGCGCGCTCCTGTCGAGCGCCGCGATGTCCGACTGGACCTCCTCCATGAGATCCAGCAGGTAACCGAGGCTCAGCTCGTCACGCGCCTTGCGCAGCCCGATCCGGCCCACCAGCCGGGGCGACAGCCAGTACGAGCGAGCACCGGCCTGATAGATGCCCTCGTGGATCCCGCGCACCTTGCGCTCGGACACGAGGTCCACCAGGCCCGCCTCGACCAGCCGTTTGACGTGGTAGTAGACCCGCTGCGGCGTCTGGCCGAGCCGTTCGGCGACCTCCGAGCACGTACGCGGCTCGGCCAGCTGCCGCAGCACCTCCACGCGCTGCGGCTTGAGCAGTGCCTCGGCCTGCTCGATCTCTTCCAGGTACAGGACGTCTCTCATCGCAAAAACAATCCTTTACGTAAAAATTTGGTTTGTCAATGGCGGTGAGGACAATGGAGGGATGGCGCATGACTGGTCCCGATACTGGCGGTCACCCGACCGGCCGGTGGAGGCCATGCATGCCCACTTCGAGCGGCACGTTTACCACCGGCACAGCCACGAGACCTACTCGTTCGGGGTCACCGAGACCGGCGCGCAGTCGTTCACCTGCCGCGGCTCGGCCCACACGAGCTCGGCGGGCATGGTCATGGCGTTCAACCCGGAGGACCCCCACGACGGCCACGCCACGAACGCGTACGGCTTCACGTACCGGATCGTCCACATCGGTCCCGAGCTCGTGTCGAACGCCCTGACCGACGCGACGGGTCGCCACCTGGGCCTGCCCCTGTTCGCCGCGCCCGTGGTCGATGATCCCGTCCTGGCGGGGGCGCTGCGCTCCCTGCACGCGGAGCTCCTCGGCTCCGACGCGACGGCTCTGCGGCGCGACGAGCTGCTCACGGCCACGGTCGCGGCGATCGTACGGCGGGCCGCCACGACCCCGATCCACCCGGACGGCAGGCCAGGAAGGTCGGCGAGGGTCGCGCGGCAGGCCAGGCAGCTCCTCCATGACCGCCTCAGGGACGATCTCACGAGCGACGACCTGGCGCGGGCCACGGGCGCCAGCCGCTACGCGGTCTACCGGGCCTTCCACGCGGAGTACGGGCTGTCCCCCAGCGACTACCAGCGGCAGCTACGGCTCAGAGCGGCACGTACGCTGATCGCCGGCGGCACGGCCATCAGCGAGGCGGCCACCGCGACGGGCTTCGCCGACCAGAGCCACCTGACCCGCTGGTTCACCCGCTACTTCGGCCTGACCCCGGGCACCTATCGACAGGCCGTCACAGGTGAACGATGACCGTCACGGCCAGGAGCTGTCCTGGTCGGGATCGCCTCCGTCGGAGAGCAATCGCAGATCCGACTCGACCATCATCGCCACCAGCTCGTCGAACGACACGCTCGGCTCCCACCCCAGCTGCGCCCGCGCCTTCTTCGGGTCCGCGCACAGCAGGTCCACCTCGGCCGGCCGGTGCAGCGTCTGGTCGGTCACCACGTACCGCTCCCAGTCCAACCCCGCGGCCGTGAACGCCGCCTCCACCAGCTCCCTGACCGACTTCATCCGCCCCGTCCCGATCACGTAGTCCTCGGGATTGGCGGCCTGCAGCATCAGGTGCATCGCCTTCACGTAGTCGCCGGCGAACCCCCAGTCCCGCCGCGCCTCCAGGTTCCCCAGCCGCAGCTCGGCGGCCAGCCCCAGCTTGATCCGGGCCACCCCCAGGGACACCTTCCTGGTGACGAACTCGGCCCCCCGGCGCGGCGACTCGTGGTTGAACAGGATCCCGGACACGGCGAACATGCCGTACGACTCGCGGTAGTTCTGCGTGAGGAAGTGCCCGTACGCCTTGGCCACCCCGTACGGCGAGCGCGGGTGGAAGGCGGTCCGCTCGTTCTGCGGCGTCTCGCTGACCTGCCCGAACATCTCAGAGGATGAAGCCTGATAAAAGCGGATCTGTCGGGAGGCGCCCGAGCCCCGCGACGCCCCCGAGCACACCCGGATCGCCTCCAGCATGCGCAGCACGCCCATCCCGGTCACCTCGGCCGTGAGCTCCGCCTGCTCCCACGACATCGGCACGAACGAGATCGCCCCGAGGTTGTAGACCTCGTCAGGCTGAACGCGTTCCACCGCCGAGATCAGGGACCCCTGGTCCAGCAGATCCCCCCGCACCACCCGCACGTCGGAGAGCAGCTTGCGCATCCTGGACACGCGCGGGTTCGCCTGCCCCCGGGCCAGGCCCCACACCTCGTACCCCTGCTCGAGCAGGTGCTCCGCCAAGTAAGAACCGTCCTGGCCGGTGATGCCGGTGATCAGAGCTCGCCTGGCCAAGGGTCCTCCTGCTATCGCGTATAGCAATCTGTCTGGGACGGAATGTACAGCTAAGCGCCCAGATAGGGCACCAGCCCACCTAGAACCCGTTCCACCGAACCACGCTCGGTTACGGCAACGTCGCAGTTCGCACGACGTTTAACCGTAATTGTGAACAATTCCACCCGACCTACCGAATGGTAGCCTTCTCGGACTAAGGTCATCTTCACGGTACACGCCCATCTCAAGGGCCCTACCGGCGGAGAAAGGGGTGTCGTGGAAGAGCCAGCCCGGCGGGATCGAACGCTGCGAGTCGCGTTGTTGTCCTACCGCAGCAAGCCCACCTGTGGTGGCCAAGGCGTCTATCTTCGCCACCTCAGCCGCGAGCTGGTCGCCTTAGGGCACCACGTCGAGGTGTTCTCCGGGCAGCCCTATCCCGAGCTGGACGAGGGCGTCATCCTGCGCGAGGTGCCCAGCCTCGACCTCTACCGCGACGAGGACCCGTTCAGAACGCCCAAGCTGCACGAATACCGCGACTGGATCGACTGGCTCGAGGTCGGGACGATGTGGACGGCGGGGTTCCCCGAGCCGCTGACGTTCACGCTGCGGGCCTACCGCGAGCTGAAGAAGCGCATCGGCGACTTCGACGTCGTGCAGGACAACCAGACCCTCGGATACGGCCTGCTGGGCATCCAGCGGATGTTCCCCGTGGTCGGCACCATCCACCACCCGATCAGCGTCGACCGCCGCATCGAGCTCGAGGCCGCCACCGGCGGGAAGAAGCTGAGCCTGCGCCGCTGGTACGGGTTCGTGAAGATGCAGTCGCGCGTCGCACCCCGGCTGAGCCCGATCCTGACCGTCAGCGAGTCGTCGCTGGCCGACATCCACCGCGACTTCAACGTCCCCCAGGCGAACATGCGCCTGATCCCCCTCGGCGTCGACACCCGCTACTTCCACCCGCGCCCGGACAAGCCCAGGCGCAAGGGCTCGATCGTGGCCGTGGCCAGCGCGGACTCGCCCATGAAGGGCGTCGCGACGCTGCTGCGGGCGGTCGCGAAGCTGGCCACCGAGCGCGACGTGCACCTCACCGTCGTCAGCCGCCCCACCCCCGGCGGCCCGACCGAGCAGCTCGTCCAGGAGCTGTCGCTGCAGGACCGGGTGCGTTTCGTTCACGGCATCTCCGACGACGAGCTGGGCGAGCTGATCGCCACCTCGGAGATCTCGGTCGTCCCCTCCCTCTATGAGGGCTTCTCGCTGCCGGCCGTCGAGCACATGGCCTGCGGCACGCCCCTGGTGGCCAGCCGTACGGGGGCGCTGCCCGAGGTCGTGGGCGACGCCGCCATCCAGGTGGCCCCGGGCGACCCCGAGGAGCTGGCCGCGGTGCTGCGCCGCCTGCACGACTCCCCCGAGGAGCGCGAACGCGTGGGCAAGGCCGGATACGACCGCGTCATGGAGCGCTACACCTGGCACGTCGTGGCCAAGAAGACCGTCGAGGCGTACCTCGAGGCCATGGAGAACCACAAGAGGAGAGGCTGACCAGTGCTGACCGTCGACTTCGCCCGGCTTCCCGTCGGCCCCGGCGTGCGCCTGCTCGACCTGGGCTGCGGCGGCGGCAGGCACGCCTTCGAGGCGCTGCGCCGGGGAGCGGACGTGATCGCGTTCGACATGGACCAGGCGGAGCTGGACGGCGTGGCGGCCATGTTCGCGGCGATGGACAAGGCGGGCGAGGTGCCGCCGGGGGCGAGCGGGCAGATCGTCCAGGGTACGGCGCTGGACATGCCGTTCGAGGACGGCAGCTTCGACCGGATCATCGCGGCCGAGGTGCTGGAGCACATCCCGGACGACATGGCGGCCATGCGCGAGCTCTTCCGCGTGCTCAAGCCGGGCGGTACGGCGGCCGTCACCGTGCCGAGCTTCCTGCCCGAACGGATCTGCTGGGCGCTGGATGAGGCCTACCACACGGCCCCCGGGGGACATGTCCGGATTTATACGTTGGCTGAGCTGTCGGCCAAGCTGAAGTCCATCGGGTTCGAGATCGGCCCCCACCACCACGCCCACGGCCTGCACGCGCCGTACTGGTGGATCAAGTGCGCCGTCGGCGTCGGCAACGACGACCACCCGCTCGCCAAGGCGTACCACGAGCTGCTGGTCTGGGACATCATGAAGCGCCCGGCCGCCACCAGGATCGCCGAAGCCGTGCTCAACCCGATCATCGGCAAGAGCGTGGTCCTCTACGTCAGGAAGCCATGATCTCCCACGCGGAGGTCGTGCGGACGGGCGAGAGCATCGCGGCGATCCAGCAGGACGACGGCGGCGTGCCGTGGCCGGAAGGCCACGTGGACGCCTGGAACCACGTCGAGTGCCTGATGGCCATGTCCGTCGCGGGGCTCGTCGAGCCGGTACGGCGCGGCTACGCGTGGCTGGCCCGCCACCAGCGCCCCGACGGCTCCTGGCCGATGAAGCTGGCCGACGGCGTGCCCACGGAGCAGGGCGGCGAGAGCAACCACGCCGCCTACGTCGCCGCCGGGCTCTGGCACCACCACCTCGTGACCGGCGACCAGGCGTTCACCGAGGAACGCTGGCCCATGGTCAAGGCCGCGCTCGACTATGTGGCGGGTCTGCAGACCGAGCGGGGCGAGATCGTCTGGGAGCGCGACGCGCACGGCGTCGCCTCGACGCTCGCGCTGCTCACCGGGTGCTCCTCCATCCACCAGGGGCTGCGCTGCGGCGTGCTGCTCGCGGACCACCTGGGCGACCCCCAGCCGCACTGGGAGCTGGCCGCCGACCGGCTGGCGCACGTGCTGGCGGCGCATCCCGAGGCGTTCGCGGACAAGAGCCGCTTCTCCATGGACTGGTACTACCCGGTGCTCGGCGGCGCGGTGCGCGGGCAGCAGGCGTTCGAGCTGCTGGAGCGCGAGTGGGCCACGTTCGTGGTGCCCGGGCTCGGGATCAGGTGCGTGTCCGACCAGCCGTGGGTGACGGGGGCGGAGACGTGCGAGCTGGTGCTGGCGCTCGACGCGCTGGGAGACCGGGGGCGGGCGGTCACGCTGTTCACGGACGTGCAGCATCTGCGGCACGAGGACGGCTCGTACTGGACGGGCTGGCAGTTCGCGAACCTCAAGCACTTCCCCCACGAACGATCCGGGTACACGGCCGCCGCCGTCGTGCTCGCCGCCGACGCGCTGCTGGCGCTGACGCCGGGGTCCGGCCTGTTCAGGGACATCGTGGGGACGTCGGTGTCCGACCCGGAGACCTGCGGCTGCGCCGCCGGCACGGGCCTGGTACGCCGCGACGACCTCTGACCTCACCCCCGCACAAGCGCTTTTGCGGGTTCTTTGCCGCCGAAATCCGGTGCGCCGCCGATGATCGACGCAATGGGCTTACTAGCTTCTGAGTGACTCGTACGAGGCGTCTTCGGGGGAAGCGTGGGCGACACGGGCACAACTTCGTTCTTGGATCAGGTCAGGACCGAGCCGACACTGTCCCGGGCGAGGGGGCTGCGGAGGTTCCTGGTCAAGGATCCTCTGGAGTCCGATCTGGGCCGGCGACGATTCCGGCTCAGAGGAGGAGCTTCCCGAGCGGTCTTCACCGATGCCGAAAGTGCATACGTTTTCGGCTTCAACGCGGTGATGTCCCGGGAGATTGAGAAGGTCGAGGAAATATCGGCTGAGCAGCGGCCCTTCGGCTACGAAGGGGCGGCCGCCGCCTGCACCGTGCTCGACCTGCTCACGCTGACGCGGGGCCGGCGCCTTCACGAGCTACTCACCGGCCCCGCCCAGCATCATCGCCACGCCGCCTACGTCGGCGCCGGTCGCGGCTACGCCCTGCTGCGGCTGCGACCCCTGTGGGGGGCGCGGCGCGCGCATCCGCTGCTGCGCTGGCTGGCCGTGGACGGGTTCGGGTTCCAGTGGAGCCTGGCCAGGGCCGACCGCATGGTGGGCGAGCGCACGATGCCCGACCTGCTGACCAGGGCGCACTGCGCGGTGTTCGACCAGGGGCTGGGGCGGCTGCTCTGGTACCACGACAGCGCCTCGCCCGACGACATCGCCGCCAGGATCGGTGGATATCCGGCGGGACGTCGGGGCGACCTGTGGAGCGGGATCGGGTTCGCGGCGACGTACACGGGCGGGGCCGACTCCGACGAGCTGTGGTGGCTGACCGAGCACGCCGGGGCCGACGGGTTCCGCGCCCAGCTGGCCCAGGGGTGCGCGTTCGCCGTCGCCGCCCGGCTGCGGTCGGGGACGCTGCCGGACCACACGGCGCAGGCCGTGCCGATCCTGGCCGGGGCCGAACCCGAGGCGGCCGCCTCGTGGACGGACCAGGCGCTCCTCGCGCTCGGGCACGAGGCGCACACGCACGAGGACTTCCAGCGCTGGCAGTCCCAGACCCGCCGGTCCTGGAGCCAGCGCCACCGCTGCTGACTAGATTCCGGGGCCGACGCGCTCCAGCACGCGGAGCGAGCCCTCCACCGACACCTCGCTGAAGGCGCCCGACCGCAGAGCCCGCTGGTAGACCCGGTACGGCGCCTGCCCGCCGTCGGCGGGATCGGGGTAGATGTCGTGGAAGACCAGCGCTCCGCCCTCCATGACGTGCGGCGCCCAGCCCTCGTAGTCGCGGGTCACCGGATCCTCGGAGTGCCCGCCGTCGATGAACAACATCCCCAGAGGCGTCCTCCAGAGAGCGGCGACCTGCTCCGACCGGCCGACGATCGCGATCACCTCGTCCTCGAGCCCCGCGGCCGCGATCGTGGCCCTGAACGTCGGCAGCGAGTCCATCTTGCCGAACCGGGGGTCCACCAGCGTCGGGTCGTGGTGGGCCCACCCTGGCTGGATCTCCTCGGAGCCCCGGTGGTGGTCGACAGTGACGACCACCGACCCGGCCTGCCTGGCCGCCGCGCCGAGATAGACGGCCGACTTCCCGCAGTATGTGCCGATCTCGCAGACGGGGCCCAGCTTCCCGTACTGGCAGGCGGCCTCGTACAGGGCCAGCCCCTCGTTGTGCGGCATGAATCCCTTGGCGTGCTTCGCTGCGTAGAGCAGCTCTGACGGCATCGTCATGGGGATGCAGCCTAGCCGAACCGAATAACATTCCAGGGGACCCTTGCAGCGCCGTTCTGAAACCTGTTCTACTTACAACGTGAATCAGCGCGCTCGCATCACCATGTCGGACGACGACGTCACCGCCTTCCTGGAGAGCTCGCGCAAGCTGCAGCTGGCCACCATCAACGCGGACGGCACACCCCATCTGGTGACGATGTTCTATGGGCTCGACAAGGGACGCATCACCTTCTGGACCTACGCGAAAGCCCAGAAAGCCCGCAATCTTGCCCGCGACTCCCGGGTGAGCTGCCTGATCGAGACAGGCGACGACTACGCCGAGCTCCAAGGCGTCCTGGTGTACGGGAACGCCGAGCGGGTGGACGACCGCGACCGCGTCATGGACATCGGGATGACGGTCGCCCGCCGGATGACTCCGGGCGTACCGGACGAACTGCTGCGCCCGTATGTGGAGCAGACCGGGCAGAAGCGAGTTGCGTACGTCGTGGAGTACACCAAAGTGGTCTCATGGGATCACAGGAGGCTCGCATGAGAGTCAAGGTGGACGAGCTGGTCTGCGAGGCCAACGCCGTGTGCATGGGGCTCGCGCCGGAGGTGTTCGAGGTGGACGACGACGACCAGCTCCACGTCCTGCTGCCAGAACCGCCCCCCGAGATGCAGGACCGTGTCCGCCACGCCGTCCGGTCCTGCCCCAAAGCCGCCCTTTCCCTAGAGGAATAGCCCCGCTAGGCACCAGCCGGAGGAGGAACCCCATGCGCGCCGCGATCCTGCACGCCGTAGGCAACGACAAGCTGGACATCCGCGACGACGTCACCCTGGCCCCCGTCGGGCCGGCGGACGTACGCGTACGGATCAAGGCGACGGGCGTCTGCCACTCGGACCTGTCGGCCATGACCGGCGTACTGCCGCAGCCCGTGCCGCTGGTGCTCGGGCACGAGGGCGCGGGCGAGGTGGTCGAGGTGGGCGAGCACGTCGCCTCGCTCAAGCCGGGCGACCACGTGGTCATCAACTGGCGGCCCGGCTGCCAGGAGTGCGACCTGTGCCTGGGCGGCCAGCCGTACCTGTGCATCAAGTACGTGGTCGAGGCGTTCAGCAAGGGCAACTTCCGGTTCGGCGGCGACGGGGCGACGGCGTACGGGATGGCCGGGTGCGGCACCTGGGCCGAGGAGATCGTCGTTCCGTGGCAGGGCGCGATCAAGATCGACGAGGACGTGTCGTGGGAGGCGGCGGCCCTGATCGGCTGCGGCATCACGACCGGCGTGGGCGCCGCGATCAACACCGCGAAGGTCCGCCCCGGCTCCACGGTCGCGGTGATCGGCTGCGGCGGCGTCGGCCTGTCGGTCATCCAGGGCGCCCGCCTCTCCGGCGCCCGCATGATCCTCGCGATCGACCCGCTGGAGTCCAAGCACGAGCTGGCCAAGAAGGTCGGCGCCACCCACGCCGTCACCCCCGAGCAGGTCCCCGACACCCTGAACGAGCTCACCGCCGGCGCCGGCTTCGACTACGGCTTCGAGGTGGTCGGCAAGGCGGCCACCATCCAGAGCGCCTGGCAGATCACCCGGCAGGGCGGCGACGTCATCGTGGTCGGGGCGGGCGCGGTGGACGACATGGTGTCGATCTCGGCGTTCAGCCTGCTGTTCGAGGGCAAGAACCTGCTGTCCAGCCTGTACGGCGAGGCGGACGTGCGCCATGCCTTCCCCTACTTCGCCAAGCTCCACAAGGCCGGCAAGCTGGACCTGGAGTCGATGATCAGCGCCCGCATCCGCCTGTCGGACCTGAACGACGCGGTGGCGGCGTTGCGGGGCGGCGAGGTCCTCCGCCAGATCGTCGTCATGGACTGACTCTGTTCCGAGGAGAAGGGGCCGCCGCGGTGGCCCCTTCTACTGCGTCGGCGCCGGCGCGAGCCAGTGGCGATTGAGGTCGCTCACGGCCTCCAGCCAGACCTGCGGCCGCTCCCCGGCGGCGATCGCGTCCGCGGCGCTGTGCAGGACGGTGAACAGGAGCGTGGCCGCGACATGCGGGTCGACCTGGCGGAACGCGCCGTCGTCCATGGCCCGCCGCAGCGCCTTGGCGATGGCGGCGATGATGTCCGGCCCCCCTTCGGGCGCGGGGTTGGAGTGGAAGACCGCGGCGTGGAGCCCGCCGGGCCGGGCGATGGACTCGACGGCCGCCGCGCATTCGGCGTCGAGGGTGGCCCACCAGTCGATCGGCTCGGTGGATTCGGCGAGCCGGTGGAAGCGGTCCACGTAGTCCCGGAGCACGCGGTCCCGTACCGCGGTGACCATCTCCTCCCAGGAGGAGAAGTAGACGTAGAAGGTGCCCTTGGCGGCGTCGGCTTCGGCGGTGACGGCCTGGACCCAGTTGGTCACGTCCTGCCCGGAGTCCAGGAGCCGGATGGCGGCGTCGATGAGTTCGCCGCGCCTGGCCTCGGGGGAAAGGCGGCGCCGGCTCCTGGAGGTCACCATCGCATCAGGTTAGCCGACCGTCATGTCATCACCCCTGCGTGGGAGATGAGGAGCTCGCTGACGCCGCGAAGGTTGATGTGCTCCCGGTACGGCGGCGGGTCGGCGACCAGCGCGGGCTCCCGTACGCGCCGGGCGAACGCGGCCAGCGCCACCCGGCCTTCGAGGCGGGCCAGCGGCGAGCCGAGGCAGAAGTGCGGACCGAAGCCGAAGCCCAGATGCCGCACCTGCTCGCGGGCCGGGTCGAACCGGTCCGGGTCCGGATTCGCCTCCGGGTCCCGATGGGCCGCGGCCAGCAGCAGGATGACCAGGCTGCCCGCGGGCACCTTCGCCTTCCCGACGCTCATGTCCTCCTTGGCGACCCGGGCGGTGAGCTGGACGGGCGGGTCGTAGCGCAGGGTCTCCTCGACGACCGCGGACGCCGTACCGGGATCGGCGCGCAGGGCGGCGAGGTGGCCGGGGTGCCGCAGCAGGGCGAGCACGCCGTTGGCGATCAGGTTGACCGTCGTCTCGTGTCCCGCCACCAGCAGCAGCACGATCGTGGAGACCAGCTCGTCATGGCTGAGCGCGTCGCCGCCCTCCTGCGCGGCGATCAGCTCGGAGATCAGGTCGTCCCGGCGCGGGCTCCGGCGCCGTTCGGCGACGAGGTCGTTGACGTACCGGTGCATGTCGGCCATGCCACCCGCCCACTCGTCGTTCCCGTCGCCAGGATTGCCGAACCCGTCGAGCAGCCGGGTGAGCTGGGCGGTCCACCCGTGGAACAGCCGCTCGTCGGCCTGCGGCACGCCGAGCATCCGGCAGATGACGGTCACCGGCAGCGAGTAGGCGAGGCCGGACATCACGTCGAACGTCTTCCCCTCGGCCGCGCGGTCGAGGCACTCGTCGACCAGCCGCGTGACGGAGTCCTCCATCCGTGCGACGGTACGGGCGGTGAACGCGCTGCTGACCAGACGCCGCAGCCGGGTGTGGTCCGGAGGATCCAGGGAGAGGAACCACGGCCGCCGGACCGAGGCGGGAGCGTCCGCGGGGTATGGGTCTGCTGCCCCATCGGGCTGGAAGAACCGCCACCGCTCGGCGCTGAGCCGCGGGTCGCGCAGCAGCGTCTCGCAGTCGCGGTAGCCCGTCACCACTAACGAGGACATCTCCTCGATCCACACCGGGCCGCGAGCGCGGAACTCGGCGTAGATCGGATACGGGTCGGGCCTCGACGCGGGGTCGAGCAGCTTGCCGACCAGGTGCAGACCGGACGAGGTCTCGCTGTCGGTTGCCATGGACATCTGGGCTCCTTGAAGTCGCACACTATTGACCTTAGGTCATTAATAATGACCTAAGGTCAATATGTCAACGACGACAGCCGGGCTCTCCCGGAAGGTCGATGGTGACGTCGAGGCCGCCGCCGGCCCGGGCGGCGAGCGCGACCCGTCCCCGGTGGGCGAGTGTGACCGCGCGCACGATCGACAGCCCCAGCCCCAGGCCGTCGGTACGGACGCGGGTTCCCAGCCCGCGCACGAACGGTTCCAGCAGCGTCTCCGCCTTGCCGGACGGGATCTCGCGGCCGGTGTTGGAGATCCGCAGGACGGCGCGCCCACCCGCCGTACCCGTGTCGACGACCACCCGCCCACCTGCCCGGTTGTAGCGGACCGCGTTGTCGACCAGGTTGCCGATCATCCGTTCCAGCAGGACCGGTTCGCCGCTGACGGGTGCGGGCCGAAGCTCGGATCGCACGGCGACGCCGGCGGCAGCCGCCCGCGCCGCGGCGGCGTCGAGGGCGGCGGCCGCGACGGCGGCCAGGTCGACCGGTTGGCGCGCTGCCAGCCCGGCCTGGCTACGCGCCAGCAGCAGCAGCCCGTCCAGGACGCGCTGCATGTGCTCGACCGCGCCGCGTACGTCGCCGGCCATCGCGAGCAGCTCGGCACGGCTGGGCTTTCCGTCCAGGGTGACGTCGATCGCCGTGCGCGCCGTGGTCAGCGGCGTACGCAGCTCGTGGGCGGCGTTGGCGGTGAACAGCCGCTGGCTGTCCAGGATCCGGTCCCGCTCGGCGACGCCGCGCTGGATGCGGTCCAGCATCCCGTTGATCGTGCCCGCCAACGCCGACAGCTCGTCGGCAGGGGCGGTGACCGGGACCCGCTCGGTGAGGTTCTCGGCCGACAGCCGCCGGGCGGTGGAGGAGATCACGCGGATCGGCCGCAGCACCCGACCGGCCACCAGCCAGCCGAGCACGGCGGCCAGACCGGTCACCACGACGAGCGCCAGACCGGCCTGGGGCAACAGCGCGGACAGGGTGTCGGCCTGCACCCGGTCGGCCAGAACGCGCAGCCCGTCCTGCGGCGACGTGTCCGGCGAGGGATTGCCGACCGGGTCCAGGTGGGTGAAGATCGCGCGGCGCCGCATCAGCAGATAGGTCAACCCGGTCAGAGCGGCGCCCGCGACCAGCGCCAGGGCGGTCTGCAGCAGAGCGAGCCGGGCCCGGGCGGTCAGCCTCACGAACCGATCCGGTAGCCGGCGCCGGTGACGGTCTCGATCAGCGGCGGGTCGCCGAGCTTGCGGCGCAGCGTGCCGACGGTGATCCGGACCGCGTTGGTGAACGGGTCCGCATGCTCGTCCCACACCTTGTCCAGCAGGGTTTCCGCGCTGACCACGGCACCGCCGGCGGCCAGTAGCCGCTCCAGCACGCCGAACTCCTTGGGCGTCAGGCGCAGCAACCGCCCGTCCCGCTCGGCGCTGCGCCGGGCCGGATCCAGGGCCACGCCGGCGGCACGCAGCACCGGCGGGCGGGCCGGTGCGCTGCGCCGTACCAGGGCGTGGACCCGCGCGACCAGCTCGGAGAACGCGAACGGCTTGCCCAGGTAGTCGTCCGCGCCCAGCATCAGCCCCCCGACCCGGTCCTCCACGGCGTCGGAAGCGGTCAGCATCAGCACCCGCGACACCCCCTGCTGGGCGAGACGGCGGCACACCACATCGCCGTGCACGACGGGCAGGTCCCGGTCCAGGACCACCACGTCGTACGGCGTGATCTCGCACTTGTCCAGAGCACTCCGGCCGTCGAGGGCGACGTCGACGGTGAAACCGTGCTTGCGCAGCCCGGCTTCGATGTACCCGGCGAGGGGTTGCTCGTCTTCGACCAGGAGCACGCGCATCCGGGCAGTATGGCAACGCCCGCATATGGAAGGCATATGGGCCGCCGATCGGCTGCCGATCGGCGCCGGCCGGTAGATGTGATCACCCTCGAAGTCCCGCCAGGAAAGGGTGATCGACCATGACGACCAAGCATCGGAGCAAGAGGATCTCAGCAGTGGCCGCCGGGGTGGCCTGCGCAGTGCTGGCGTTGAGCGTCCAAGGACCCGCGGCCGCCGCCGACCAGGTCACGCTGGGAGACGTCCAGCAGGCGATGAAGGACGTGGCGAAGACCGACGGCGTGGTGGGCGCCATCGGAGAGGTGTACCTCGACGGCAAGCGGGTGGGCCGGGGGACGGCGGGTTCACGCCTGATCGACGGCAAGGGCGGGCGCATCCCCCCGGGTTCCCGATACCGCATCGCGTCCCAGACCAAGCTCATGGAGGCCACGGTCATCCTGCAACTGGTCGGGGAAGGCAAACTCGGCCTGGACGACAAGCTCAGTGACGTCCTGCCCGAGATGGCCGAGCACGACTATGTGGATCGGGCCGCGGAGATCACTGTGCAGCAGCTGATCCGGCACACCTCGGGCATCCCCGACTTCATCGAAAGCGGGAAGTTCGACGTCTTCGACTTCACCACCGCCTACAAGCCGATCGACCTGGTGAAGGCCGCACGTACCGTGCCTCGCAAAGGCGAGCCGGGAGAGTACCGCTACTCCACCACCAACTACGTCCTCCTCGGCATGATCATCGAGAGGCTGACCGGCCATGATCGGGCCGGCGAGTTCGAGCGGCGCCTGGTCACCCCGCTCGGCATGAACCGCACCTATCTGGCCACCAAGGTTTCCGACCAGATCAAGGGCCCGCACGGACACGGCTACCACCCCGACGCCAAGGGCCTGCCACGCGACGTCGACCGGCTCAACGCCACCATCGGCGCCGAAGGAGCGATCTCCACCGCGCACGACGTCAGCGCCTTCTACCGCGCGCTCAACCAGGGCCGGCTGCTGCCTGCGGACCTGCAACGACAGCTGCCGCGGCCGCGACCCAGCCTGTGCGGCGGAACGGTCGCGTCGGCCGCGGGCGGCATGCCCGGGATCAACTCCATCACCTTCTCCTCGACCGACGGCCGGCTCCAGTTCGCGGTGGCCGCCACGCTGAAGATCGATAACGAGCAGGCCATGGCCGTCGGTGACGCCATCAACAAGGCCGCGGAAGCCGTGCTGTGCCCCGGCCAATAGCCGGAGCCGTCCGTCGACCGCGACATCCGCCCATGAGTGAAGGAGACCTCTCAGCGTGAAGCGTTCCCTCCTGACCGCGCTGGCCTGCACCGGCATCCTGACGCTGGCCACATCCGGCGCCGCGGCCACCGTTCGGCCCGAGTCAGCCCCGCGAAGCGAGGCAGCCGCGCGGACCGAGGCCATCCTGCGGACTGGGGCGGCCACGTGCGACTCCAAGCCGCCGGACCAGCCCCTCGCCACTGGCCTGAGCACCATCAAGCAGGCATACGACTGCATCTTCACCGGCTTCTACGGCCGCGAGCGGCTCGACCACCGGGCGGTGCTCGCGGCCGGGTTCGCCGGGCTCACGGAAGAGCTCAACCGCCGCGGCGCCGACCGGCCCGACGCCACCATGCCGCCGCTGACCGGGAACCCCACGACCGACCTGGTGGCATTCGCGGCCGTGTACGAGCGGGTCGTGGCCGATCTGCCGGACGACGCCGCGCTGCGGCAAGCCGTGGCCGGGGCGACGATCAAGGGCATGGTGGGCAGCCTGCACGACAATCACTCGCAGTGGCGCCGCCGAGCGCAACTACCCGGTAAGCCGGGCGACGTCTATGGCCTCGGCTTCACCACCTCGCCCGGCTATTCGATCACCTACCGGGCACCGCAGAAGGCGGTGGCTCCGTTGTTCGTCAACACCGTCCAGGGCGGCCCGGCCGCCGCCGCTCGTATCCGGCCGGGCGAGATCGTGCAATCCGTCAACGGCGCGCCCGTCTTCGTGGACGGCGTCCTGTCCAGCGGCGCCATGAACCTGCTCAACCCGGAATACTCCGGCGACCGGCCGGACCCGGTGCGGCTGGCGCTGCGCGACCCCTCCACCGGCCGCGTCAGGAAGACGACACTGCGGCCGAAAGTGTTCACTCCCACGACGCGGCCCGTCACGGCCCGCCTGCTTGACGGCGACGTGGCAGCGATCAAGCTCGCCAACTTCCAGCCCGGCACCGCGGACCAGGCCCTGGCCGCCATCGCCGAACTGCGTGCGGACAAGAAACCACGTGGCCTCATCCTCGACCTGCGCGGCACCAACGGCGGCTCGCCCGCCGAGGTCGTCAAGCTGCTCAGCAGCTTCGTACACGGCAAGGTGCACAGTTACGACTGCGCCCCGGACGACACGTGCACGCCCAACCGCACCGACGACGCGGTCCCGCTGCTCGGCCTGCCCCTGGCCGTGCTCATCGACGGCATCTGCGCCTCGGCCTGCGACGCCTTCTCCCTCGCGATCAAAGACCTCAAGGTGGGGCCGCTGATCGGGGCGCGCACGTCGGGCATGGTGTCGGGATCCGCCCGTATGTTCGCGCTGGACGACGGGAGCACCCTGTCGCTGCCCGCGGCCTACCAGGTTGGCGCCAACCGTGAACTGATCAACGGCATCGGCGTGGCACCCGACCACTACCTGCCGCTGACCGCGAAGGACCTGCGCGAGGGCCACGACCCGGCGATGGCCAAGGCCCTGTCCCTACTTTCCGCCGCCCGGTAGAAGCACGCCCGGCCGCTCGATAACCGGCGAACCGCAACCGAGCCGGACCGTACGCTGACGACCCCGCACCGGCCCCGCCCTGGCCTGCAGGATAATCCGTATCCTTTCATCGCCGCGGTCGCGGTGAAAGGATAAGTGGTCTTCCCGCACGGCATCCGAGGTCAGTCAAAGGACGGCTTCGCCCTCGGCCCAGCGCATGGAGTGCGCGAGGGGCGGGAGCCCCTCGCCTCGGGCTTGGGGCGGAGCCTCGAACCCGTCAGACACAGCCCGAGCGACAGCGAGGACCGCTCGGGGCGGGCTCCAGCAGGCCAAGCCGGTAACCGGGCAACGGGTGGGCGCCGGCGAGCGGGGCTTTCGGGGGGTTCGAAAGGGGGGCGAAGCCCTCCTTGGGAGGCGCTGTCTGGAGCTCCGAGGCGTGCAGCGCCCCCCTCGCAAAAGGCCTTACGTCGTGGAGAAGGCGGCGTCGAAGGCGGTGGCCGGTGGGGTGATGGAGTTGAGCTTGCGGATGTAGCCGAGCGCCTCCCGAGCCCCATCCAGCCGGTCCATCCCCGCGTCCTCCCACTCGATCGAAATGGGCCCTTCGTACCCGATCGAGTTCAGCGCCCGGAAGCAGTCCTCCCAGGGCACGTCGCCCCGCCCCGTCGAGACGAAGTCCCAGCCGCGGCGCATGTCGGCCCACGGCAGGTGCGAGGACAGGCGGCCCTTGCGGCCGTCGCCCACGCGCATGCGCGTGTCCTTGCAGTCGACGTGGTAGATGCGGTCCTTGAAGTCCAGGATGAACCCGACCGGGTCCAGGTCCTGCCAGACCATGTGGGACGGGTCCCAGTTCAGGCCGAAGGCGGGGCGGTGGCCGATCGCCTCCAGGGTCCGCGCGGTGGTGTAGTAGTCGTACGCGATCTCACTCGGGTGGACCTCGTGCGCGAAGCGCACCCCGACCTCGTCGAAGACATCGAGGATCGGGTTCCAGCGGTCGGCGAAGTCCTGGTACCCGGCGTCCACCATCGACGCCGGCACCGGCGGGAACATGGCGACCGTGTGCCAGATCGACGACCCGGTGAAGCCGACCACCGTGTCCACGCCCAGCAGGGCGGCCGCGCGGGCCGTGTTCTTCATGTCCTCCGCCGCCGCCTGGCGGACCGACTCGGGGTCGCCGGAGCCCCAGATGCGGGCGGGGAGGATGGACTTGTGGCGCTCGTCGATGAGGTCGCACACCGCCTGGCCGACGAGGTGGTTGGAGATGGTCCAGACCTTGAGGCCGTGCTTGTCGAGCTGGGCGTGCTTCTGCTCCACGTACGACGGGTCCGCCACGGCCTGGGCCACGTCGAAGTGGTCGCCCGAGCAGGCGATCTCCAGGCCGTCGTAGCCCCATTCGGCGGCCAGCCTGCACACCTCCTCGAACGGCAGGTCGGCCCACTGCCCTGTGAACAGGGTGACAGGTCGCATGTGTCAGTCCTCCACGTTCATGTAGCGGCTGCCCTCAGCCGCGCTACGCTCGACCGCCTCCAGCACCCGCTGCACCCGCAGCCCGTCGGCGAACGACGGCGTGGGGTCGGCTCCGGTGGCGATCGCCTCCAGGAAGTCGTTGATCTCGTGGGTGAAGGTGTGCTCGTAGCCGAGCCCGTGCCCGGGCGGCCACCAGGCGCCCACGTAGGGGTGGTCGGGTTCGGTGACCAGGATCCGCTCGAAACCGCCGCCTCCGGAGCTGAACCACAGCTCGTTCATGGCCTCGAAGTCGAACGCCAGGCTGCCGAGCGAGCCGTTGATCTCGATGCGCATCGCGTTCTTGCGGCCGAAGGCGAAGCGGGTGGCCTCGAACGAGGCCAGCCCTCCGCCCGAGAGCCGGCCGATGAACAGGGCCGCGTCGTCCACGGTCACCTGGCCCATGTCGCCGGTGCCGGTGGCCTCCAGGCCCGCGGACGCCGCGGCGACGGGGCGTTCCTTGATGAACGTCTCCGTCAGCGCGGAGACGCCCACCAGCTGCTGCCCGGTGATGAACTGGGCCGCGTCCACGATGTGCGAGCCGATGTCGCCCAGCGCGCCCGCGCCCGCCTTGTCCTTCTGCAGTCGCCAGACCAGCGGGAACTCCGGGTCGACGATCCAGTCCTGCAGGTACGCGGCCCGTACGTGCCTGACCTCGCCGATCCGGCCCTCCTCGACGTACCGGCGGGCGAGCGCGATCGCGGGCACCCGCCGGTAGTTGAAGGCCACCATGCTCTTGACCGAGGACGGCGCCGCCTGCGCGGCCCGGACCATGGCCTCGGCCTCTTCGACGGTGTTGGCGAGCGGTTTCTCGCAGATCACGTGCTTGCCCGCCTGCAGCGCGGCGATGGCGATCTCGGCGTGCGAGTCACCGGGCGTGCAGATGTCGACGATCTGCACGTCGTCGCGCTTGATCAGCTCTCGCCAGTCCGTCTCGACGTCGGCCCAGCCGAGCTGTGCGGCGGCCGCCTCGGTGCTCTCCTTCGACCTGCCGCCGAGCACCGCCATGCGAGGCACCAAAGGCAGGTCGAAGAAGGCCGAGACGCTGCGCCAGGCCTGGGAGTGGACGCGGCCCATAAAGGCGTAGCCGATCATGCCCACGCCGATGGTGGTCTTGTCTGACATGCAACCCCCGATCAGGATTCGAAGCCGAGCGCCAGGTACTTCTCGACGTTGTCCTTGGTAATGGTCTCGGATGCGAGCGTGATGGACTGCGGAACCTGGTTCTCCACCAGATCACTCATGCCCTTCCCCTGCGCGATCAGACGTGCGATTTTGATCGCCGAGGAGGCCATCGTCGGACTGTAGGTGACCGTGGCCTTCAGCACCGAGGTGCCCGACTGGATCTCCTTCATCGCGTTCAGCGACCCGGCGCCGCCGACCATGATGAACTCGTTCCGGTTGGCCTCCTTGATCGCGGCCAGCACGCCGACGCCCTGGTCGTCGTCGTGGTTCCAGAGCGCGTCGATCTTCTTGTGCGCCTGGAGCAGCGACGTGGCCACCTGGTTGCCGGTCTCGACCGTGAACTTGGCGTCCTGCTTGGCCGTGACGCTGAACCCGTACGTCTTCAGCGCGTCGGCGAAGCCCTTGCTGCGGTCCTGCGTCAGCGGCAGCGTGGCGATGCCCTGGATCTCGACGATGACGGGGTTGGCGACGCCCTTGTCCTTGAGCTGCTTGCCGATGTAGTGCCCGGCCGCGACGCCCATGCCGTAGTTGTCGCCGCCGATCCAGGTCCGGTAGGCCAGCTTGTCGGGGAAGACGCGGTCGAGGTTGATGACCGGGATCCCCGCCTGGGTCGCCTGGAGCGCGACCTGGTTCAGCTGCTGGCCGTCGTTGGGCAGGATGACCAGCGCGCTCACCTTGGCCGCGATGAGCGACTCGACCGCGGAGATCTGCTGGTTGATGTCGTTCGTCGGCTCGACGGGCTTGAAGTCGACGTCCGTGTACTGCTTCGCGGCACTCTCGGCGTTCTTGGCGATGGCCGCGATCCAGCCGTGGTCGGCGGCGGGCGCCGAGAACCCGATCGTGACCTTGTCGCCCGGCTGGTCGTTGCCGCTGGCCGCCGGGGCGGGCGCGGGCGCTGAGGCCGAGTTGCCGGTCGATGCCGCGGGCTCGTTGCTGGTGCAGCCCGTCGCTAAGAGTACGGCTCCGCCGACGAGGAATCCCCTGCGCGCGACGTTCTCACTCATGGTGCTCTCTCCTTCAAGTTCCGCCGCTGGAGAAGGACGGCGACGACAATGATCAGGCCCTTGGCGATCAGCTGGTCGCTGGTGTTGAGCCCGTTGAGAATGAACAGGTTCGTGATGAGGGTGAAGATCAGCAGGCCCAGGATCGAGCCCACGATCGTGCCCCGGCCCCCGGTGAGGAGCGTGCCGCCGATGATCACGGCGGCGATGGCGTCGAGCTCGTACAGGTCGCCGTGGGTGGACGAGCCCGTCGTCGTACGCGCCATGATGAGGATCGCGGCGATGCCGCAGCAGAGCCCCGACAGGGCGTAGAGCAGCACCGTGTGCCTGCGCACGTCGATCCCGGCGAGCCTGGCCGCCTCGGGGTTGCCCCCGACCGCGTACGTCCGCCGCCCGAACGTCGTGCGGTTGAGCACGATCCACCCGAGCACCACGACCAGGGCGAAGATGTAGACCAGCAGCGGGATGCCGAGCAGGCGCGTGGTCGACAGGTCCACGATGGCGGAGTTGTCGGACTGGATGAGCTGCGTCTTGCGGTCGGACATGCGCTGCGCCAGCCCTCGGGCGGCGACGAGCATGGCCAGCGTCGCGATGAACGGCACCAGTCGCCCGTAGGCGATGAGTAACCCGTTGACCAGCCCCGCCCCGGTCCCGACGGCGATGGCGCAGATCGCCATCACCACCGGCCCGTACGACTGCGTGGCCAGCGTCGTGGCCCAGACCGAGGCCAGCGCCATGACCGCGCCGACCGACAGGTCGATGCCGCCGCCGATGATCACGAACGTGGCCCCGACCGTGATCACGCCGATCGTGGCGGCCAGGGAGAGGATGCTGACGAGGTTGGAGGTGGTGGCGAAGTTCTCGGGCCTGGTGACGAGGCCGACGACGATCAGCAGCGCCAGCGCCGCCAACAGCCCGAGATGTCGCATTTCTCCGAAACTGGCGCGGAAGCCGCCCGGCGACGGGGGCGACCCCACTCCCGCGAGCGGCCGGTCCGTTGTGGGCTCGCTCATCACGCCGCCCTCCCATTCATGATCATGTCGAGTACGCGGTGCTCGTCCAGGCCCTCGGCGTCGCCCTCGTGGATGACCGTGCCCTCGCGTAACACGAGCACCCGGTCGGCCAGGCCGAGCACCTCGGGCACCTCGCTGGAGACCAGCAGCACGCCGATCCCCTGCTCGGCCAGGTTGCGGATCACCGCGTACAGCTCGGCCCTGGCGCCCACGTCCACGCCTCTGGTCGGTTCGTCGAGCAGGAGCAGCTTGCGGCCGCCGAGCAGCCAGCGGGCGAGCACGGCCTTCTGCTGGTTGCCGCCGGACAGGGTCCGGATCGGGCGTTCGGGATCGGGTGGCCTGATGTCCAACATTTCCGACAGGCGCTTGGCCTCGGCCCGCTCCCGCTTGCGGTCGATCCAGCCGAACCTGGCGAACCCCGGCAGAGTGCCCAGCGTGATGTTGGCGGTGACGCTCTGGTCGAGGAGGAGGGCTTGGGCCTTGCGTTCCTCCGGGGCCAGGCCCATGCCGCGTTTGACGGTGCCGACGACGCTGCGGCGCATGGGAGTTCCGGCGAGCAGGACGCGGCCCGAGGCGGGGCGGGCGCCGTACACGGCCTCCAGGATCTCCGAGCGGCCCGAGCCGACGAGCCCGGCCAGCCCGACGATCTCGCCCGCCCGGACGGAGAAGGACACGCCCGAGAAGACGCCCGGCGAGGACAGGTTCTCGACCTTGAGCACCTCCTCGCCCGGCGAGCGGCCCGCCCGGGGCGGGAAGACGTACTCGACGTTCCTGCCGGTCATGAGCGAGACGATCTCCCCGGTGGGGGTGTCCCGCGCGGGCAGGCCGACGGCGACCGTGCGGCCGTCCTTCAGCACGGTGACCCGGTCGCCGATCTCGCGGATCTCCTCCAGGCGGTGCGAGATGTAGACCACGGCCACGCCTTGGGCGGTCAGCTCGCGGATGATGCGGAAGAGATTCGCGACCTCGTCGTGGGCGAGGGCGGCGGAGGGCTCGTCCATGATGATCAGGCGAGCGTCGTGGGAGAGCGCCCTGGCCATGGACACGACCTGCTTGGCCGCCGGCGACAGCCGCCCCACCTCGGCCGAGGCGCGGATCTCCCCGTGGCCGAGCCGTTCGAGCACCTCGCGGGCGGCGCGCCTGGCGGCCGCCCGGTTGACGAAGCCGAAGCGGGCGTGCTCGTGGCCGAGGAAGATGTTCTCGGCCACGCTGAGCCCGTCGACCAGGTCGAGCTCCTGGTAGATCGTGGCGAAACCGAGCCTGATGGCGTCGATGGGGCTGCTCGGGCGCACTTCCTGCTCGTTGAACAGGATCGTGCCCTCGTCCGGCTGGTGCGCTCCGGCCAGCACCTTGATCAGGGTGGACTTGCCGGCGCCGTTCTGGCCGAGCAGGCAGTGCACCTCGCCCGCCCGTACGTCCAGGTCGACTCCGTCCAGCGCGCGCACGCCGGGGAACTGCTTGACGATGCCCTTCATGACCAGCATCGGGGAAGGTCCCTTTCAGGCGTTGACGATCCGGTTGATGTTGTCCGGCGACAGGTAGTGCTCGATGGCGAGGATCCCCGCCCCGAGCGCGGCCGCGTTGATGCCCGTACGGCTCGGCGTGATCGACAGGTGGTGCGTGGCCAGCGGAAGCGACCTGCGGTAGACCGTCTCCCTGATCCCGGCCAGCAGGTGCTCGTGCACCCGCGACAGCGCGCCGCCGATGACGATGACCTCGGGGTTGAAGAAGTTGACCAGGCTGGCCAGCACCTCGCCGACGAGCCGGCCGGCCTCTCTGACCAGCCGCAGCGCCTGGGTGTTGCCCGCCTGTACGAGCGCCACGACGTCGGCTCCGGACTCGGCCGGCAGGCCCAGTTCGCTCAGCCGCCGCGCGATGGCGGCGCCGCCGGCCACGGCCTCCAGGCAGGCGCTGTTGCCGCACCGGCAGCCCGCGTCCTCGTGGCCGCTGACCCGGATGTGCCCGATGTCGCCGGCCGAGCCCTGGGCGCCCCTGTGCAGCTTGCCCTCGGCCATGATGCCGCAGCCGATGCCCGTGCCGACCTTGACGAACAGCAGGTGGCCGGCACCGGGGAACGAGTGACGGTGCTCGCCGAGCGCCATCACGTTGACGTCGTTGTCGACCAGCACCGACACGCCGTCGAAGTACTCGGGGATGGGGTAGTCGTTCCAGCCCGGCATGATCGGCGGGTTGTTCGGCCGTCCCGTGGCGAACTCCACCGGCCCCGGTACCCCGACCCCGATGGCGCGCAGCGCCGACCGGGGCCGCCCCGCCTCGCCGAGCAGCTGGTCGAGACGCTGGTCCACGTGGGCGAGCACTTTCTCCGGCCCCTCGCCGATCAGCAGGGAGTCCTCGCATTCGGCCAGCAGATTGCCCGAGATGTCCATCAACACGACCCGGCAGTGGGTGGCCCCCAGGTCGACTCCCGCGAAGGCGTGCTCCTCGGTGTGCAGGCGCAGCTGGCGCGGCGGGCGGCCACCGGTGGACTCACCGCTCTCGGTCTCCTCGACCAGCCCGCGCTCGATCAGCGCGTCCACGCGCTGGGAGATCGTGGACCTGGCCAGGCCGGTGAGCCTCGCTAGATCGGAACGGGTCGTGGCCGAACCTGCGCTGATCAATGTCAGCACATCTCCGGCAGAGCCCGGCTGGGGGGTCATGCCGCGACAATAAGATCACCGATGCGGCAAATCAAGAGTGAGTATCGACAAAACTCCGGCGACTTCCGCCGAAGATCGAACAAAGCCCGGTTTTTCCGGCTTTTTGGGCATCTATCGCGGCTTCGTACTTCGGCCTAAGGTCCCTTGAGGAGCGGCCACATCGGCGTCTCCCTCTGACAGAAGCCCCTCTGGGAGCCTCGCTTGTTACGCCGCGTCATCCACGTCGCCTTGCTGAGCGCATGGCGAATCCCCGCCGCCGGCGTGGAGCGCCCGGCGGCGGGGATCCGCAAGCCTTAGAGCATCGCCTTCATCGAGTCGGCGGCCGTGAGCACGTAGGGCTGCTCGGCCATGACGGCCTCCCAGTTGCCGGCGACGGCCTCCGGCGTGAGGTCGTCGGTCTTCCAGCCCGGCCCCTCCGCCACGAACACCCGCGCCACCCGGCCGCCGCCCACGCTGAACACCTCGCCGCTCGCCTCGCACGTCTCGTGCACGAGGTACGCCACCAGCGCGCTCACCCGCTCCGGCGTGAACTTGGCCTCGAACTCGGCCGGCAGCAGCGCCTCCGTCATCCGGGTCCAGGCGATGGGCGCGATGGCGTTGGCCTTGATGCCGTTGCGGGCGCCCTCGATGCCGAGCGTCTTGGTCAGGCCGACCAGGCCCATCTTGGCGGTGGAGTAGTTGGCCTGGCCGAAGTTGCCGAACAGGCCCGCCGGGCTGGAGGTGTTGACGATGCGGCCGTAGCCGGCCGCCTTCATCAGCGGGTACGCGGCCTGGCTGACCAGGTACGAGCCGCGCACGTGCACGGCCAGCACCCCGTCGAAGTCCTCGACCGTCATCTTCCCGAACGACTTGTCCCGCAGGATGCCCGCGTTGTTGACGACGATGTCCACCTTGCCGAACGCGTCCACGGCGGCCTGCACGATGGCCCTGGCGCCCTCCGGCGTGGCGACGTTGTCGGCGTTGGCGATGGCCTGGCCGCCGTTCTTCGTGATGAGCTCGACCACGTCGGCGGCGGGCCCCGTGGAGGCGCCCGTGCCGTCGAGCGCGCCGCCGAGGTCGTTGACGACGACCTTGGCGCCTCGCTCGGCCAGCAGGAGCGCGTGCGACCTGCCAAGACCGTGCCCGGCGCCCGTGATGATCGCGACCCTGTCATCGAACCGAAGCATCGAACCTCCCACGCAGGAGAACAACATTCTGTTACGAGCTACGATAGACCGCGTCAGGGCAGGCGCCACAGTTCGGGTTCGCCGGGCTCCCTGCGTACCCGCCCCTTGGCCGCCAGCCACGCCAGATGGGCCAGCGTCTCGTTGTTGGCCGCGCGCCGCATGAACGGCGGGATCGTCTCCCACGGCCGCGACCACGACAGGCGGGTGGCCACGTCCCAGCACGTGACTCCGTCCAGAGAGCCGACGACCTGCTCGATCTCCGCCAGCCGCTCGTCATGGTGCGCCAGCACGTAATCCACCCGCTCGGCCAGCTCCAGGAACCGGTACTCGTGGGCCGGCAGCACCTCCTCCACGTCCAGCTTGCGCACGGCGGCCAGCGCGTCGAGGTAGTCGGCCAGCGGGTTCGGACCCGACTGGGGGTGGACGGCCACGATGGGCGTGATCTTCGCCAGCACGTGGTCGCCGGAGAACAGCAGCCGGCGCGAGGGCGAGACGAAGCACAGGTGGCCGGGCGAGTGGCCCGGCGTCCAGATCGCCCGCAGGTCCCAGCCGGGCAGGCCGAGCTCGTCGCCGTCCTCGACCAGCCGGTCCGGCCTGGCCATCGAGACCACGTGCCTGATCATCATGGAAGCGCCGGCCAGCTCGTCCAGCGTCAGCGGCGGCACGCCGCAGCGGACCAGCAGCGCGCGTTCCCGGTCCACAAGGGAGTCGATGACCTCGTCGTCGTAGCGTTCGCGGATCAGGCGGGCGTCGGCCGGGTGCAGGGCGATCCAGGCGCCCGACATCTCGCGGATGCGCCCGGCCAGGCCGTAGTGGTCCGGGTGGATGTGGGTGACGAGCACGCCCTTGACGTCGGTGATCGCGTACCCGGCCACGCCGAGACCCGCGACGAGCGCGTCGTACGCCTCGTCGGTGTTCCACCCGGCGTCGACGATCACCACGCCGTCGGGCAGTTCGAGGACATAGACCAGCACGTACCGCAGGGGGTTGATCGGGATCGGCACCGGGACCGACCACAGCCCCGGACGCACCCGCTCGACCTCGGGGATCGCCCCGCCCACCCACGCCTCCCGCTGCGCCTGGCTCGCGGGAGTCACCACAAATTTCGACACATGCCGAATATAGTTCTGTGTCCGAATCATGTTCTACTGGGGTCATGAAGCTGCGCCGCGAGCTCTCCGAAGATGGCCGGTTCGTACGGCAGCCGAACCGCTTCACCGACCGCCTCGGCCCGCCCGAACCCGGCCGCTACCGCCTCTACGCCTCCTACGCCTGCCCCTGGGCGCAGCGCGTGCTGATCGTCCGGGCGCTGCTCGGCCTGGAGGACGTGCTGGACGTCACGATCGTCGACCCCATCCGCGACGAGAAGGGCTGGCGCGTCCCGGACGGCGACCCCGAGTATCTGTCGGAGCTCTACCACGCGACCGACCCGGACTACACGGGCCGCTACACCGTGCCGTGCGTCTGGGACACCAGGGACAAGCGGATCGTCACCAACGACTTCCCGCAGATCACCCTCGATCTGGAAATGTCATGGGGAACCTCCCCCGACCTCTATCCGGAACGTCTCCGCCCCGACATCGACATCATGAACGACCGCCTCTACCACGGCCTCAACAACGCGGTCTACGAGGCGGGCTTCTCCCGCGACCAGCAGGTGTACGAGGAGGCCGTGGCCCGGGTCTTCACCACGCTCGATTTCCTCGAGGTGCGCCTGGCGGAGTCGGAATATCTCTTCGACGTCCTCACCGACAGCGACGTGCGCCTGTACACGACCCTGGCCAGGTTCGACGCCGTCTATCACGGGCACTTCAAGTGCTCGGTCCGGCGGCTGGTCGACTATCCGGCGCTGTGGGCGTACGCGCGCCGGCTGTACGCGATCCCGGCCTTCCGCGAAACCACCGTCTTCGACCAGATCAAGCGTCACTACTACATCACCCAGACCAACATCAACCCGAGTGGGATCGTGCCCGTGGGGCCGGAGATCGACTGGAGCCTGTAGGCGCGGGCATCCGTACGAACAGCAGGGCCGAGGCCAGCACCACCAGTGCGGCGCCGATCCACGCGACGGCCACGCCCGCCTGCCCGGCCAGCGCGCCGAGCGTCAGGTTGGCCACGACCCCGCCCGCCTGCAGCGACAGCGAACTGGTCGAGGTGACGGTGGTGCGCTCGGCCGCGCTGACCGCGTTGTGGGTCATCTCCAGGCAGAGCAGGCCCGCCACCGACAACCCCACGAAGAGCGTCATGTACGCCAGCCCCGCGCTCACCAGCCCAGCCGGGCCCCTCAGCCCCGCGGTCGCGGCGAGCGCCCCGACGGACAGCGCGGCGAGCACGGTCCCGGCGATCGCGCCGCCGGCCGAGCCACCGGCCAGCCGCGCCACCCGGGGCGCGAGCGCGCTGCCCGCCGCGCTGCTCGCGAACCCGAGCGCGGAGACCACGGCGTAGGCCAGGCTGCCCCGCTCGGCCGTGCCGGCCAGCTCGGCCAGCCGCCCGGGGGTGAGCAGCTCGATGCTGATCAGCACCACGCCGGAGGCCGCCGCGGCGGCCATCAAGCGGCGCAGCACAGGCGCACCGGCCGCCAGCCGGACGCCCGCCCCGACCGTGGCCGGCACCTCGCGCAGCACGCTGATCAGCGACCTGCGGGCGTGCGCGGGCTCCGGCATCGCGAACACCACCACGACCAGCAGCACGGCCGCCGCCGTCGCGCCCACCAGCGGCGGCGCGGCCAGCGGGAAGATCACCTGCGCCGGCACCAGGAGCGGCAGGCCGCCGCCCGCCAGCACGCCCACGCACAGCGCCACGGACTCCATCGCGCCGCCCCTGGCCAGCCCCGGTTTGAGGTCGGCGTCGCGGCCCTCGATCCCGTGGAGCGTGTCGACGTACCAGGAGGTGGCCGGGCCGCTGGACAGCGCCCTGGCCACACCCTTGAGCACGCCGCTGATCAGGAACATCCAGAACGTGGTGGAGACGGCGAGCAGCGCGAGCGCGGCCACGGTGAACGCGGCGGAGACGGCCAGGACCACGCGCCGCCCGAGGACGTCGGCCAGGCCGCCGGTCGGCAACTCCAGGGTGGCGGTCACGACCGAGAACACCGTCACCGACAGCCCCACCTCCGCCAGGCCGAGCCCCCGCGCGGTCATGAGCAGCACCATGGTGGCCGCCATCAGGCCCAGGGGCAGCCAGGTCAGGAAGCTGACGAGCATGTAGCGGCGTAAGGCCGAGCGTGCGGTCACGACTCCTCCTCCTGCGATCGCGGTACGGCGCCGTGCCAGGCGTGGACCTGCCTGGCCTCCGGATCGCCGGCGTATTTGGCGGCGAGGTCGCGCAGCAGCTCCTCGGCCCTGTCGTTGAACTCGCGCACCCCGGCGGGCGGCAGCGAGACGATGTGGTCGCTCATCCCCGCCGCGTCACCCCAGTCGCGCGACCAGCCGTCGAGGTCGAACTCCTCCATCACCCGCCCGACGAACTCGGCCTGCCGCAGGTGCATGATCCGGACCGCCTCGCGGCCCTCGGCCGTGTCGGACAGCTCGCCGGCGTCCCACGAGGTGTAGCGGTGGCGGGCCCGCCAGCGTCGCTCGCGCCCGTCGCGCCGGTCGTCGTCCTCCTCGATGAAGCCGTACTTGAACAGCTCCCGCAGGTGGTAGCTGGTGGAGCCCGAGCTCTCGCCCGCCTTGCGCCCCAGCTCGCTCGCGGTCGCGGGGCCGTCCAAGCGCAGCAGGCCGAGCAGGCGCACGCGCAGCGGGTGGGAGACCGCTTTGAGCACCCGCGGATCACTGATCTTGTACTGCTCCTCCATGCGTTCCACCGTAAACCGCAAAGCTAATTTTGCAAAGAGATTTTTGCGGTCTCGGCCGCTTCTAGACTGTGGGGATGCTTGACGACATCTGGGTGGACGACTCCGTCTTCGCGCTGCGCCCCGACTTCGCGGTGCTGGTCATGACCGCGCACGGCCTGCGCAACGGGCCCACGGACGACCGGTCCCGGGCCTGGCTGGCGGCGGCCTCCGAGTACGAGGTGCAGACGGACAAGATCGACGCCTGGAAGGACGCCTATCGGGCGTTCGGCGCCAAACCACAGCGGACCAGGCCCTCGGTCGACGCCCTGACCCGCAGGATGCCGCTGCCGGAGATCAACCAGGCGGTGGACGCGTACAACTCGATCAGCGTGAAGCACGCGCTGCCGATCGGCGGCGAGGACCTCGACCACTACGCGGGCCCGGCCCGGCTGCTGCGGGCGACCGGCGACGAGGCGTCCGAGGAGGCGCTCGGCACGCCCGAGCCGGGCGAGGTGATCTGGCGCGACGACGTCGGCGTCACCTGCCGCAGGTGGAACTGGCGTCAGGTCGCGCGCACCCGGCTCACCGAGGAGACCACCAACGCGATCTTCCTCCTCGAGCGCCTCGAGCCGATGTCCCTGGAGGAGCTCAAGGAGGCGGGCGAGGAGCTGGCCGACCTGCTGTCCGAGTTGTCACCAGAGGTACGGATTGCTAGCAGATTGGTGTCCGGCGGGAAATAAACCTCCCGTCGTAGTGTTGATACCAAAGAGTAATAATTGCGGCACCACCCGGATTGACTAGGGGGACGTGACCTCTTTGCACTGTCCTGAGAGGATCGTTCGAGGCGGCACGGGCTCTTCGGCGCGCGCTGCCGGTCCGGGCGAGTAGCCTTGGACAGGTTCTCTAACATCAACGCCGATCTGCGGAAGAGGGCGATTTCCGCCGTGTCGTCAGAGTCGTCGCGGACAAACCCGCTGGCAAGCTTTGGTCAGAACGAGTGGCTTGTCGACGAGCTGTACCAGAAGTACCTCCAAGATCCCGAGTCTGTCGACAAGGCATGGTGGAACTTCTTCGCTGACTACAACCCTGATTCCGGAACGGGCCGGGCAGCGCCGGTCAGGGAGGTGGCGAACGGCACCGTGACCGCTCCCGCTCCCCCCCAGGCGCCGCCGAAGGCACCACCGGCTGCCGAGAAGCCGAAGCAGCCGGCCACCCCGGTGCCCAAGGGCGCCGAGGAGGTCAAGCTGCGCGGCGCCGCTGCCCGCACGGCCGCCAACATGGACCTGTCACTGACGGTCCCGACGGCCACCAGCGTGCGCGCGATCCCGGCCAAGCTGCTGATCGACAACCGCATTGTGATCAACAATCACCTCAAGCGGGGTCGCGGCGGGAAGATCTCCTTCACCCACCTGATCGGTTTCGCGATCGTCAAGGCCCTGAGGGCCATGCCGGAGATGAACTACTCCTACACGGAGGTCGACGGCAAGCCGACGCTGATCAAGCCCGAGCACGTGGGCTTCGGCCTGGCGATCGACGTCCAGAAGAGCAACGGCGAGCGCCAGCTCCTCGTGCCCTCGATCAAGGGCGCCGAGGAGATGGACTTCCGCCAGTTCTGGATGGCGTACGAGGACGTCGTCCGCAAGGCCCGCGGGGGCAAGCTGGGCGTCGACGACTTCGCCGGCACCACGATCTCGCTGACCAACCCCGGCACGATCGGCACCGTCCACTCTGTGCCGCGCCTGATGCCCGGTCAGGGCACGATCATCGGCGTCGGCGCGATGGAATACCCGGCCGAGTACCAGGGCGCCTCGCCCGACACGCTCTCGCGCCTGGCCGTCTCCAAGGTCATGACGCTGACCAGCACCTACGACCACCGGATCATCCAGGGCGCCCAGTCGGGCGACTTCCTGCGCCAGATCCACCGGCTGCTGCTGGGCGAGGACGGCTTCTACGACGAGATCTTCGAGGCGCTGCGGATCCCGTACGAGCCGGTCCGCTGGGTCCAGGACGTCTCGGCCTCCCACGACGACGACGTGTCGAAGTCCGCCCGCGTGATCGAGCTGATCCACGCCTACCGCGTGCGCGGCCACCTGATGGCCGAGACCGACCCGCTGGAGTACAAGCAGCGCAAGCACCCCGACCTGGACATCCAGTCGCACGGGCTGACGCTGTGGGACCTGGAGCGCGAGTTCGCCACGGGCGGTTTCGGCGGCCGCGCGCTGATGAAGCTCCGCGAGATCCTCGGCGTGCTGCGCGACTCCTACTGCCGCACGGTCGGCATCGAGTACATGCACATCCAGAACCCCGAGGAGCGTGCCTGGATCCAGGCGCGGGTGGAGAAGCCGCACAAGTCGCCCGAGCGTGACGAGCAGCTCAACATCCTGTCCCGGCTCAACACCGCCGAGGCGTTCGAGACGTTCCTGCAGACGAAGTTCGTCGGCCAGAAGCGCTTCTCCCTGGAGGGCGGCGAGTCCCTGATCCCGCTGCTCGACTCGGTGATCAGCGACGCCGCCGACGAGGGCCTCGACGAGGTCGTCATCGGCATGGCCCACCGCGGCCGCCTCAACGTGCTGGCCAACATCGTGGGCAAGTCGTACGCGCAGATCTTCGGCGAGTTCGAGGGCAACATCGACCCGCGCACGGCGCACGGCTCCGGCGACGTGAAGTACCACCTCGGCGCGACGGGCACGTTCACCTCGCCGGGCGGCAAGACCATCACCTCCTCCGTGGTCGCCAACCCCTCCCACCTGGAGGCGGTCGACCCGGTGCTCGAGGGTGTCGTCCGCGCCAAGCAGGACCTCCTGGAGCGCGGCGAGGAGGGCTTCACCGTCCTGCCCGTGCTCATCCACGGCGACGCGGCCTTCGCCGGCCAGGGCGTCGTGGCGGAGACGCTCAACCTGTCGCAGCTGCGCGGCTACCGCACCGGCGGCACCGTGCACGTGGTGGTCAACAACCAGGTGGGCTTCACCACCTCGCCCGCCTCGTCCCGGTCCTCGGTCTACGCGACCGACGTGGCCCGGATGATCCAGGCCCCGATCTTCCACGTCAACGGCGACGACCCCGAGGCCGTGGTGCGCGTGGGCCAGCTGGCCTACGAATACCGCCAGGCGTTCCGCAAGGACGTCGTCATCGACCTCATCTGCTACCGCCGCCGCGGCCACAACGAGGGCGACAACCCGGCCTTCACCCAGCCGCTGATGTACGACCTGATCGACGCCAAGCGCTCGACCCGCAAGCTCTACACCGAGGCGCTGATCGGCCGGGGCGACATCACGGTCGAGGAGGCCGAGCAGGCGCTGCGCGACTACCAGGCCAAGCTGGAGCAGGCGTTCACCGAGACCCGCGAGGCGGCGAAGAAGCCGGCCGAGGCCGCCGCGATGCGGGTGCCGCCGACCGAGGTCGTCAAGTGGTCGCACGCCGACACGGACACCGCGATCAGCGACGAGACGCTCAAGCGCATCGTCGACACCCAGCTCAACCTGCCCGAGGGCTTCACGCCGCACCCGCGCCTGGCGCCGGTGCTGCAGCGCCGCGGCCAGATGGTCGAGACGGACACGATCGACTGGGCGATGGGCGAGACGCTCGCCTACGGCTCGCTGCTGATCGACGGCCACCCGGTGCGCCTGGTCGGCCAGGACTCGCGCCGCGGCACGTTCACGCAGCGCCACGCCGTCCTGGTGGACCGGATGACCGGCGCCGACCACACGCCGCTCAAGACCTTCAACCAGGGCACCACGAAGTTCTACATCTACGACTCGCTGCTCAGCGAGTTCGCGGCGCTCGGCTTCGAGTACGGCTACAGCGTCGTCCGCCCGGACGCCCTGGTCGCCTGGGAGGCGCAGTTCGGCGACTTCGTCAACGGCGCCCAGACGATCATCGACGAGTTCATCTCGTCGGGCGAGCAGAAGTGGGGCCAGAAGTCCTCCGTCGTGCTGCTGCTGCCGCACGGCTTCGAGGGCCAGGGCCCCGACCACTCCTCGGCCCGCATCGAGCGGTTCCTGCAGGTCTGCGCGCTCGACAACATGACGGTCGCGCAGCCCTCGACCCCGGCCAACTACTTCCACCTCCTGCGCTGGCAGGTGGAGTCGCAGCGGCACAAGCCGATGGTGGTCTTCACGCCGAAGTCGCTGCTGCGCCACAAGGCGGCCACGTCCAAGGCGTCCGACTTCACCACGGGCACCTTCCAGCCGGTCCTGGGCGACACGACCGTTGACCCGGCCAAGGTCACCAGGGTCGTGCTCACGTCCGGCAAGCTCTACTACGACCTGGCGGCGGAGCGCGACAAGAAGGGCCGTAACGACGTCGCGATCGTCCGGCTCGAGCGCCTCTACCCGTTCCCGGGTGAGGAGCTGGCAGCCGAGCTGTCCCGCTACGGGGCGCAGGCGGAGCTGATCTGGGCGCAGGACGAGCCGGTCAACATGGGGCCGTGGCCGTACCTGGCGCTCAAGCTGGCCGAGGACCCGGAGACGCTGAGTGGCCGCCGGCTGCGGCGTGTCTCGCGCCGTCCCAACAGCTCGCCGGCGACGGGCTCGCACAACTCGCACGACACCGAGCTCGAGGAGATCCTCCACGAGCTGTTCGGCTGATCCAACACCAGAGTGAGCCCCCGGCCCCGGCTGGGGGCTCACTGCCGTTTCAGGAGGACTTGAGAAAGATGTACTTCACCGATCGGGGGATCGAGGAACTGGTCGAGCGGCGGGGCGAGGAGGAGGTCAGCCTGCTCTGGCTCGGCGAGCGGCTGCGCGAGTTCGTCGACCTCAACCCGGAGTTCGAGATCCCGATCGAGCGGCTGGCCACCTGGCTGGCACGGCTCGACGACGACGAGGACGACTGACCCCACCCCACCGGGGCCCCCTTCCCCGCCACGGCGGCAAGGGGGCCACGCGCCAGTAGGGCCCCCAGCCCGCCCTTCCCCAAGGGGCGGCACCTCGACGCGCCAACGCGATACATCTTGAGTTTCCCAAGAACGCGACATATCGTGTTACGTAGGGAGAACATGTCGCCAGAAGGGCGGGGGAACATGCAGCAGTGGACGATCGAGGGCCCAGAACAGCTGACGTTCGGCCAAGTGGAAGCACTCGACGTGCGCATCGTCGCCGGCCGCCTGGCCGTGCTGGCCAGCGACGGCCCACCCACCGTCGAGGTGTCCGAGATCGAGTCGGCATCCCCGCTGCTGGTCACGTACGACGAGGACGCCAAGGAGCTCTCCATCACCTACAAGGACCTCACCTGGGACGGCCTCCTCGGCTGGCTTCGGCGCGACCGGCGCAGGACGGTCCTGACGATCACCGTTCCCAAGCACTGCACCGTCAACGCCGGAGTGGTCTCCGCGCCCGCCGTGGTGGCCGGGTTCGAGAGGATGACGCAGGTCAGGAGCGTGTCCGCGGAGATCGTGCTCGACGGCGTCAGCGGCGACGTGAACGCGACAACCGTCTCGGGCCCGGTGGAGAGCCGGGCAATGGACGGCGACCTGGCGTTCAAGAGCGTCTCGGGCGACCTGACCGTGGCCGACGGCACCCCGCGCCGCCTCAAGGCGAACACCGTCTCCGGCCGCATCACGGCGGATCTGGCGCTTCGGCCGACCGGCCATGTGACGCTCAACAGCGTTTCCGGTGACATCCTTGTCAGGCTGCCGGAAAACGTGGAGGCGGACGTGAACGTGAGATCCACCTCCGGCAGGCTGGTCAGCACGTTCCACGAACTGTTCAACTCGAACGGCCCCGGCACGAAGTCGATGTCGGGCAGGCTGGGCGGCGGCATGGCGTCGCTGTCGGCGATCACGGTCTCCGGCGAGGTCGCGCTGCTCAAGGGGGAGAAGGAATGAGCCCTGTCTTCGGTCACGGCCGGCTCCGGCTGTACCTGCTCAAGCTGCTGGAAGAGAGCCCGCGTCACGGCTACGAGGTCATCAGGCTGCTCCAGGACCGCTTCCTCGGCGTCTACTCGCCCTCTCCCGGCACGATCTACCCGCGCCTGGCCCGCCTGGAGGAGGAGGGCCTGGTGACGCACGAGGTGGTCGAGGGCAAGAAGGTGTTCTCGATCACCGACAAGGGCCGTGAGGAGCTGAACGCCCGGCTCGACGAGCTCGACGACCTGGAGCAGGAGATCTCCGCCTCCGTGCGCGACATCGCCCGCGAGGTCAAGGAGGACGTCCGCGACACGGTCAAGTCGTTGCGCGACGAGCTCACGCGGATGGCCAAGGACGTTCGCACGGGAGCCCGGGATGACACCCAGCGGCTCAAGGAGCAGCAGAAGGCGGACTTCAGGCGGCTCAAGGAGCAGCAGAAGCGGCAGTGGATGGAGCACGCCACCCACTGGCAGGACGAGGGCGAGCGGCTCAGCGGGGAGTGGCGCAGGATCTGGTCCGAGGTCTGGGCCACGCTGGGCGGCTCGCCGACGAGCCGCGCCGACCTCGACGCGGAGCTGGGCGAGCTGCTGGCCGACTTCATCGCCGAGGCCCGGCAGGAGGCGTCCGAGGCCCGGCTGACGCCGGAGAAGCTGGCGGAGCTGCGTACGGCGCTCGACGAGACCCGCCGCCGCGTCCGCGACATCCTCGAAGGTTGACCTCCGTTCATGCCGAGCGGAGGTGCCGTTCCGGGCGGCGCGCGCCGCGGGCGGCCTTGCGGGCGCGGTAGGCGATGGGCATGTACCTCAGGCGTTCGGGCAGGCGCGGCGTCAGCACCGCCACCGCGTGCCCGAGGTGCCGCAACCGCCGCTCCTCCCGCGCCGTCCACGGCAGCCCCAGCTTCCGCCGGATGGCGGGCGGCAACGTACCGACCGTCACGAAGTAGTTGAACTCCCCCGATCCCACTCCCACAGGCGTCCACAGCCGCCGCAGCGGTCTCGGCAGCCCGGGCGGCGCCGGCGTGCCGCGCAGGACCGACAGCACGTCGAGCGCCGTCGGGTGCGCCTCCAGCCGGTCGGCCACCATCGCGTCGAAGTACCGCCAGAACGCCTCCAGGTCCGCGGGCATCTCCCGCTCCGGCACCCGCAGGATGGCGCCGAGCTGCCGCGACTCGGCGTAGAGCCGCCGCTCCTGCGCGACGGTGAACGGGGTGCCGAAATAGCGGTTGAGCACGACGAAGCGCTCGAACAGCGACAGGTGCACCCACGCCCACGCCTCCCCGTTCAGCGCGTGGTAGGGCCTGCCGAGCTCGTCCACCCCGCTGATCTGCCGGTGCAGCCTCCTGAGCCGCGCGCCCTCCGCCGGGCCGTCCGCGCCGCCGTACACCCATTTCTGGATCGAGACGAGCGTGCGGGTGAGCCGCCCCCACGGGTCGTCCTTGTACGTGGAATGCTCGGCGACGGCCGCACCCACGGCCGGGTGCATCGTCTGCATGACCAGCGCGCTCCCGGCGACGAGCAGATTGCGGTATTCGCCGGTGGTGTCCCAGTGCATCGAACCTGGACCGAAGGGCTGAACCTCCATCATCACGGCCTCCCAGGTGAGACAAGCCCACTCATGCTTGTATCACCCGGAAAGCCGAGAAGTAACCCTTTACTTATTCAGACGGCAAAGACGATCTTTCCGAAGATGTCCCCTTCGGCCATGGCCGCGAACCCGTCCCGCGCCTCCGCCAGCGGCAGCACCCTGTCGACGACGGGCCGTACCCCGGTCTGCTCCAGGAAGACCGCCAGCCGGCCGAGCTGTTCCCGCGTGCCCATCGTGGAGCCGACGACGGACAGCTGCAGGAAGAAGACCCGGTTCAGGTCGGCGGGCGGGACCGCGCCGCTGGTGGCGCCGCTGACGACGATGCGCCCGCCCGGCCTGAGCGACTTGAGCGAATGGTCCCAGGTGGCCTGACCGACGGTCTCCATGACCGCGTCCACCCGCTCGGGCAGCCGCGCGCCCGGCTCGAACACCTGGTCGGCGCCGAGTTCGAGGGCACGCGCGCGCTTCTCCTCTGAGCGGCTGGTGGCCCACACCCGGTAGCCGCCGGCCCGGCCGAGCGCGATCAGCGCGGTGGCGACGCCGCCGCCCGCGCCCTGCACCAGCACGGTGGAGCCGGGCTCGAGCCCGGCCTTGTCGAACAGCATCCGGTACGCGGTCAGCCAGGCCGTGGGCAGGCAGGCGGCGTGCTCGAAGCCGAGCCCGGCCGGCTTGGGCACGAGGTTGCGCCGCGGCACGGCCACCCGCTCGGCGAACGTGCCGTCGTGCACCTCGGACAGCAGCGTGCGCTTGGGATCGAGCGTCTCGTCGGCGCCCGTGCCGATCACGGAGTGCACGATGACCTCGTTGCCGTCCTCGTCCACGCCCGCGGCGTCGCAGCCGAGCACGATCGGCAGCCGGTCCTGCCTGATGCCGACGCCCTTGAGCGTCCACAGGTCGTGATGGTTGAGCGCGGCCGCGCGCACGGAGACGGTCGTCCATCCGTCCGGGACCTTCGGCTCCGGACGCTCGCCGAGCGTCAGCCCGGCGAGTGGGTTGTCGGGGTCGGTCTGTGTGGCGGTTACGGCGAACATGGCCGCACCCTACTTCAGCGTGATCCGAATCCCTTCCAAGGCCCGCTTCCTGAACGACTGTGGCCCCGTGACCGCGACCAGCACGTCGCCCCTGCACACCGAGCCGGCCGGCCGCCCGCGCCCCACGATCACACTCGGTATCCCGGCCTTCTTCTTGCAGCCGGGCGTGGGCGCCAGCACGACCATCTCCCCCGCGCCGCCGCCGAACCACAACTGCGGCCCCAGCGGCTGCCCCTGCGCCGTCTCCCCCGGCCTGGCCAGCCGCACGGGCGACTTGGCCGACAGCACGAGGTAGCCGTCCTTCGTCTCCCTGCCCTTCAGCCCCCGCGCGAGGGCCACCCGCTGGTCGAACGTCAGCCCCTGCCCCCGGTCGTACATCGCCAGCCGCCACCGCCCGAACGTGAACAGCAGCACCTGCCCGTAGTAACCGCTGCCCGCCCGGCGGGGCCAGAGGGTGACGTTGGGCGCGTAGTTCCTGATCGCCTGGCCACCCGCGGTCACCTCGAACTCACCGTTGTACGGGGCGGACAACTGCCGATACTGCCCGTCGATCCAGACCCCCTGGTAGGGCCGCGACCCCATGGCGGCAAGACCGAGCTCGGCCGGGTATCGCACCTCGGCCCGCACCCCGTGCGGGAACACCACCTCCATGACCTCCTCACCGCCCTTGGCCGCGGGCCGGACGGTGAGGGCGTTGGGGGCGCTGTCTATCTTGGTGAGGGACCTGATGGGCTCGGAGGTCGGCCCTGCCGGCGGCGCAGGCTCGGGATCCCGGCTGATGAGCAGGCTGACGACGGGGATCAGGAGGAGCGCGAGCACCACCACCAGCCCGACCCACCGGCGGCGACCGCGCTCGCCTACTTCGATGACATCGAACCGGTCAACCACGACGGTTCCTAGCCGAGTAGTGCGGGCTTGCGCCCTTTCATCCAGTTCAGTTGAGCGGCGACCGCCAGCGCAAGCCCTGGAACCTGGCGAAATCCTTGTCGCAGGTCACAAATTCACAACCGTGCTCGATGGCGAGTGCGGCGAGATAGGCGTCGGGGACGAGGTTGCCGGTGGCTCCCGACTGACGGCACAGCTTGACGAAGATCTCCCAGTGTCTCGAGTCCGGGGCGACCACCGACGCCTGCGGCTGGCTACGGTAGGTGCCGACGAAGGTCAGCGCGCGCCCCACGTCGTCGGGGTCCTTGTAGACGCGCCGGTTGGTCACCATCCGGACGAAGCCGTTGACGACGAAGTCGCTCACGGCGTAGCTGGAGTCGCCGTTGACCATCCCGTCCACGAAGTCATGGCATTGATCGTGGTCGGAGGACTCCCGCCGGAAGGCGTTGATGAGGACGTTGGTGTCAACCAGCAACATCGCGCAGCTCCGGGAAACGCTCCTCGTCGTCGAGATCCCAGGCGATGTGCTCCAGCTTCTCGCCGGCGTCGAGCCGCTCCTGGACCCACGGCTGGAATCCAGCCTTGCTGCTGGAAGTGATCAGCTCCACCCGCGGCCGTTCGGCCAGCTCCGTGGAGCGGTTGAGCAGTTGCCTCAAGGCATCCTCCATCACCGAGTTGAGACTGCGTCCGTTACGTGCCGCGTACGCCTTCGCCTCGTTGAGGAGCGTCTCGTCGATGCGCACCGTTGTCCTCCGCATGACTCCAGCGTCCGCCGCTGACATCAAAATGTCAACTCCGGATAGTAGTCGCACGGTCACAGTCTTTGCATCAACTTTGAGTCACCAGGCCGCCACGTTGACCTTCCCGTCAGAGGACACCCGCACCACCTGCCCCACCAGCTCCCGCGACTCCGCGTCCGCCAGCAGCCCGGCCTCCTCCACCACCGCATAGGCCCGCCCGCCCGGCACCTCCACCACCAGCACCCCCTGTTCGGCGGCACCGTCGCGCCCGTGCGCCACCGTGTACCCCGCCACCACCCCCTCCCCCGCACAGGCCCCCACCAGAGGCACCTCCTCGGCCACGAACACCGGCGCGGCGCTCCCCAGCCGCCCTCCCGGCTCGCTGGACCACACCGCATATGTGTGTTTGGTCAGATGCATCCCCACCCCGCTCACCAGCCCGTGCCCGGACTGGGCCCGCAGCAGTCCCGCCATGGTCGCCGTGGAGTGCAGGACGTAGTCGCTGGCCGGCCCGCCCGCGTACGGCAGCCCGCCGGTGACCGTGAGCCCGCGCCGATCCAGGGGATCGAGCCCGATCGCGTCGCACGCCTGCCGCAGCGCCACCGCGAAACAGCTGTACAGGTCGAGCGCGTGCATGTCGCCGAGCCCGAGCCCGGACCGCCGGAAAGCGGCCTCCGCCACGTGCGCGATGGCCTGGGAAGACCCGAGTTCGGGCCGCGCGGCCACCTCCCAGGTGTCCTCCCCGTACGCCCACCCGCGCAGGTAGACCCGCCTCTCCGCCGGCACCCCGAGCCGGTCGGCCAGCCGCGAGCTGGCCAGGATGACGGCCGCCGCCTGGTCCACCTCCAGCACGGCCACCGTGTCCCTGGTGTAGGGCCAGCCGACGTAGCGGTCGCCCGTCGCGAGCTCGTCGGGGGTGCGGACGGTCCGGCGCCAGGCGTACGGGTTCGCGGCGGCCACCTCGGTCATGGGCGCCATCAGGCGACCCCTGTCGCGCATCTCCTCCGCGATCGAGAGCCCGGACGCCGCCCGCCGCGCCGTCTCCATGATCGCGTAGGTGTGCACCGGCATGAAGAGCCCGTGGGCCAGCGCGTAGGGGTGCGGCGGGCGCTCCCATCCGTACGGGGGCTTGGGCACGGCGGGGTGGCTCCACGGGACGTGCTCGCCCGCCCGCCGGTACGCCCGGCGCGTCGCCAGCGCCTCGGCCCCCGTGACCAGCGCGGAGTCGAGGTCGCCCGCCGCGATCCTGGCCGCCGCCTCGCCCATGAGCAGCTGCGGGGCCGTACCGCTGACCTTGGAGTACGCACGGTGCCGCGGCGTCGCCCCGAGGCGCTCGGCGAGGCGGCCGACCGGCGAGTCGTACTGCCACGAGTCCGTGTGGACGATCTGGATCGAGTCCAGCCGCTCGACGGGGAGCCGGGCGTCCTCGGCGGCCGCGCGTGCCGTCTCCTCCCACAGATCGAGCGGTTCCGGGCCGGGCTGCTCTCGAATGGTGCGTTGTGCGATGCCGATGAGACAGGGGGTGCGAGGATCCATGAATCCATCTAACCAGAACAAGATTCGGTTGATAAGGAGTGGCATTTGATAATGCCTGTTACCGCTGTTGCGCGAGACAAAAAACGGGCGGCGCGACCTGCGGGGATGCCAATCATGAATACATGCGGTTTCGCTATTTCTATAACGGAATGGAACCGGGCCATGCTTTTTCGCGTCGTTTCATGGCCAGCCCCTTGCGCCATTCATTAGCGTTCCGATCGTTTTCCTGGCCCACCGGGGCGCAGTACCCCGCTCTGGGCCGCCGAAAGCCGAAAGGAGCTCCATGTTTTCCCGAGCAAGGCGCATCGCGTTCCCGCTCGCCGGCCTGATGGCCGTCGGGCTGGCCGCGGGCATGGTCGGCGGCACCCCGGCCAACGCCCAAGCACCCTCCGACGTCGTGTCCCAGAACTCCGCCACCCCCGCCGAGCAGGCGGTCCAGTTCTGGACCCCCGACCGCGTCAAGCTGGCCACCGACTACGACGCCGGCCTCGACCTGACCTCCAAGGGCGTCAAGGGCAGCAACGACGCACCTGACGGCCCTCCGGGATCCGTCCCGCCGATCGGCGAGGAGAAGACGAAGGCCAAGAAGAGCAAGCACGTCAATCTGCCCAACACGGTCGGCCGCGTGTTCTTCACGCTGCCCAAGGCCGACCCGCGCGACCCGAGAAGCTGGCGGTACTGCTCGGCCAGCTCGGTCCAGGGCAAGTACCGCAACCTCGTGGCGACCTCGGCCCACTGCGTCTACGACACCAGCAAGAACACCTTCTACGACAACTGGATCTTCATTCCGTCGTACTGGGACGGCAACAATGTCTGGGAGGGCAAAGCGCCCTACGGCATTTACGCCGCCAAGACGTTCAACGCGCACGACGACTTCGTGGTGAAGGAGGACTACGACTTCGACTACGCGTTCGTCAACGTCTACAACGGCATCAAGGTCAACTGGGAGAAGGCCGGCAACCGCTGGCAGTGGACGGTCAAGAACGTCGGCCGCCTCGGTGACAACGTCGGCGGCCAGGGCTTCACCTGGAACAGGAGCACGAAGCTGGACGTGTTCTCGTTCGGGTACCCGGCGGGCGAGCACCCCGACGGCGACAAGCCGTACACCGGCCGCACGATGAAGTACTGCTTCGGCAAGACCCGGCCGATGCCCGAGGCCAGGAAGTACAACCTGCAGGAGCACATCGGCTTCAAGTGCTCCTTCACCGCAGGCGCGAGCGGCGGGCCGTTCATCTACAACTACAAGAGCGCGTCGCGCAGCGGCTACCTGGTCGGCGTCAACAGCGTCGCGTGGGACACCGACGCCAACGACCGCTACGACTACATCTCGTCCCCGTACTTCAACACCGACACGTACAAGGTCTACAAGGCCGCGGCCAACCGCTGGACCGGCAACTTCCGCTGATCGAGGTGGCTTCCGAGGCCCCGGTTCCCCTGGGAACCGGGGTCTTCCACTGAGGCGTACATCACTGGAACGGGCACGGAATGAGTGGAATTCAACAAGTGCCTACACCCACTCTGACCTGCGGAAACACGCCTTACCAATGATCATTTAGAGATCTGTCTGACGGTGTCCTTATAGTGCACAGAGCACTCTTGATCAGGTAACGAATCTCTATCCTGGCTGCAATACCACCAGTACATCTGGAAAAATCCACCCTTACGACCCCAAGAAAGGTTAATTCATGATCCCCCGGGCCAGGCACTTGGTGGCGGCTGCGCTCAGCAGCGCGCTGCTGATGGCGCCTGCCTTCACGGGGATCGCGAACGCCGCGCTCGACAGCAGGGTCTTCGCCGTCTCGCTGGCCAAGACCGCGGTGGACGTCAAGCGGGTCGCCGACTACTGGACACCCGACCAGCTCAAGCAGGCCGACAGCTACAGCCCCGCGACACCCGGCACCCAGGCCGCCACCCCGGCGCCGTCGGTCTCCGCGCAGGCCTCCAACCCCGCCACGCAGGCCGCGACCACCGTCACGCGGGCCGTCGCCGCGCAGGCCGTGTCGCCCGTGCTGCCGCGCAAGGGCTCGGTCGCCAGGACCATGGGCAAGGTCTTCTTCCGGTTCGGGGAGAAGGAGTACTGGTGCTCCGCCAGTGCGGTCGCCGCCAGGAACCGCAGCGTCGTCGCGACGGCCGGGCACTGCGCGTACGACTCGCGGCAGGCCAAGGCGGCCGACTACTGGATCTTCGTCCCCAACCCCGGGCCCAACGGCGAGACGCCCGACGGCATCTACGTGGGCTCCTCGATCAGCATGCACGAGGACTGGTCGGGCAAGGGCGACTACGACTTCGACTACGCGTTCGTGACCGTGCACCGCGGCTTCAAGTGGGAGGCCAAGGACGGCCGCTACGTCATGAGGGACGTGGGCCGGCTCCAGGACAACGTGGGCGGCCAGGGCATCGAGCTGAACAAGAAGCCGACCACGTACACGGTGGCCGCGTTCGGCTACCCGGCGGGCGCGCAACCCGACGGCACCCGCCCGTTCGACGGCAAGCGCCTGGAGATGTGCAAGGAAGGCCCCACTCGCTGGACCTCCGCCGTCAGCCTCGACCTGCAGAAGGGCGTGCAGCTGCTCAACTGCGACTTCAGCCCGGGCGCGAGCGGCGGCCCATGGCTGATCGGCTTCAACAAGGACCGCTGGACCGGCTACCTCAACGGCGTCAACAGCCTGACCTGGAACAGGGATGCGAAGGGCTGGTACGACGCGGTGTCATCCCCGTACTTCGACACCACCGCCGGAGCGGTCTACCGACGCGCCGCCGCGCAGACCACTCCGGCAAATGTGACCTAAATCACTGCAACCGTCCGGTCACTGGTGGTGATCAGCGCATCCTTTGTCTCAGCAAGGTCACGACGCCCTGTTGGAGCGCTGACATGATCTACCCGAAATTCACATAGGCATAGTCAAACCGGTAAGTTCCGGGCTGTCCGTTTGCTGAGTTATGGAGGTGCACGAGGCGCCTCATGTCAGCGCAACCTGGAGTTACCTTGAAGCGAATCCTTCTGCCCGTCGGCGGTGCCGTCCTCGCGACCGGCCTGCTCGCCGTAGGTCTGACCGGTACGGCCCAGGCCGACGGCGACGTCTCCAACGACCCGATGGCCAACAACACCGCCGAGGCCGCCTCCGTCGCCTCCTTCTGGCTCGCCTCGAACGGGGCCGCGCTTCGCCAGGCGACCCAGTACACCTGGGACGCGAACGATGTCCGGAAGGTCGTCTCCAAGGGCGGCTACAGCCCCGACGGCAAGCCCGGCACCACGGCGCCGACCGGCGAGACGAAGTCGAGCGGCGCCAAGGCCCAGAACGTGAACATCCCCAAGACCATCGGCAAGGTCTTCTTCGTCGACGGCTCCGGCAAGTTCCGCTGGTGCTCGGCCACCTCCATCCAGTCGAACTACCGCAACCTGGTCTCCACGGCCGGCCACTGCGTCTACGACACGGACAGCAACAAGGCGCTCCTCGACAACTGGGTCTTCGTCCCCGGCTACTACCAGGGCAAGACCCCGTGGGGCATCTACGTGGGCAAGCAGGCCTTCACCCACTACGACTTCGACACGTACGAGGACTGGGACCGCGACTACGCGTTCGTCACCGTCTACAACGGCATCCAGTTCAACGGCGTGAAGCAGGTGGACCGCAAGGACTACCAGAGCTTCACCGGCCCGAAGCGCGCGTGGGGCGGCCACTACTACATCCTGCTGTCCAAGGACGCCGGTCGCCTCGGCGACAACGTCGGCGGCCAGGGCTTCTCCTGGAACCAGCCCACCGGCAAGCCGGTCCGCGCCTTCGGCTACCCGGCCGCTCCGCACCCGGACGGCAACAAGCCGTACAGCGGCGTCACGCCGAAGAACTGCTACGGCACGACCACCGCCAAGGCGGTCGGCGCCTCCTGGCTCAAGATCGAGGAGCACATCGGCCTCAAGTGCGCCGTGACCCCCGGTTACGACGGCGGCCCCTGGCTCCAGAACTACAGCAACGGCAAGCGCCTCGGTTACGTGAACGGTGTGACGAGCACCTTCGCCGACCAGGACGGTAACGACCGCGTCGACTACATCACCTCGCCCTACTTCGACGGCGAGACGGCCGCGGTGTACAACGCGGCCAAGAACGTGTGGTCCGGCAAGATCGTCGGCCCGAACGGCGAGCTGTACAAGTAAGCCCTTCCAGGGGATAGGCGAGGGTCTCGGTATTCCGAGGCCCTCGCCTCATCTTTTGTCGGGGTACTTCCGAAGACGAAGATCTTTTTTGGATCTGCTGACACAGAGTGTTTACCTTGTCACGATGAGCACATGCATCGTGGCGATCTGACGAACGCCGAATGGGAACGGCTGGCATCGCTGCTACCCCCCGGCGACACGCTTGGAGACCGGTGGGACGAGCACCGGATGATGATCAATGGGGTGCTCTTCCAAGCCAGGACCGGTCTGCGATGGCGTCATCTGCCCGGGCGGTTCGGCTGCTGGGTGACCATCTACCGGCACCACCGCCACTGGACGGCCGACGGCACCTGGCGACGACTGCTGAGAGCGATCGAGACCGCCCAGGACGACACGACCGCCGATGACGGCGCCGCACCGCCACCACGCCCCGTGCCGGCCCACCACCCGCGACACGAAGCCCTCGTCCGCGATCCGGTGCTGCTGAGCCTGCGCACCCACCTGGCGGCAGTCGTCCGGCAGAGGGACATCTAAGCCACACCTGGCGAACCGACCCGTTCGCCCTTCCTCCGACGGCCGAGGAGCACCCCGCCAGCTCCTCGCCCGCCATCACGCACACTGAGGCGCCCAAGGGCGCCCAGTCCAAATAGGCCAGGCGCGGGGGTGTCTCCCCTACGACCCCACGCCTGGCGCTCCACAGCCGTCCTCGCCGCCCCTCCTTCCGGCGAGGACGGCTTCTCTTTGGGCCCCAAAACCCGAACCTGAAGATCACCTGTGAGGATCGGAGCGACTTAGACGGATTAGGCACCAATCCGGTTCCTGTGATCTGGGTCACGTTTTGCTGGCTACGTTATGTGGTGGACCGCTAACGGCACTCGGGTCCCATCAGCCACAACCCGTCCATACCCAGCGAAAACGTAACTATCCAATCACCGCGCGCGAAGATCTCTGACAGATAACAGCACGGTAACGGCGGTAGGAGCGCCTACCGGATCGTCCAAACCGGGTTCCACCTGCGGAGATCACCACGCTATGTTCCTTGCTATCCCTTTACTGACGCATGGGACGCATGTTGCGACCCACGACAGAGCAAGGAGCAGTTCCCTTGAAGCGCATCCTCATCCCCGCCGGTGGCGCCATCCTGGCTACCGGCCTTCTGGCCGCCGGCCTGGCCGGCACCGCCCAGGCCGACAGCGACGTCGCATCTGACCCGATGGCGACGAGTGCGGCGAACGCCAAGGCCATTGCCCAGTTCTGGGCCGACAACAACGGCGCCGCCCTCCGGGCCGCCAAGGAGTCCAACGTCTGGGACAAGGGCGACATCTCCAAGCTGCAGAGCAAGGGTGGCTACAGCGCCGACACCAAGCCCGGCTCGACGGCTCCGATCGGCCAGGAAAAGAAGACGACCGTCAAGGTCCAGAACGTCAACATGCCGAAGACCATCGGCAAGGTGTTCTTCGTCAACAGCAAGGGCGAGAAGAAGTGGTGCTCCGCCACTTCGATCCAGTCCCAGTACCGCAACCTGGTCGCCACGGCCGGTCACTGCGTGTACGACACGGCCACCAACTCGGACGTCATGTCCAAGTGGGTCTTCGTCCCCGGTTACTACCAGGGCAAGTCCCCTTGGGGCATCTACGTGGGTAAGCAGGCCTTCACCCACTACGACTTCGACGTGTACGAGGACTGGGACCGCGACTACGCGTTCGTGACCGTGTACAACGGTGTGTCGCTCAGCGGCAAGACCAGCAAGGTCCTTCCGAGCGAGTACAAGGCGGCCGTCGCCAAGGGCGCCGTCGGGTACGTCAAGGAAACGACCATCACCAAGGAGGAGTTCGACGCCGGATTCGACAAGTACGGTGAGTCTGGTCCGTACAAGTCGAAGGTCGTCGACCCCAAGATCGAGACCGTCGCCAAGCCGAGCGACGTGACGAACTCCAACGTCGACGACTACATCAAGGGCGAGGGCCCCACCAAGGGCATCCAGCTCACGGGTGCTGAGGTCTCCAAGAGCGCCTACGACGCCGCCCCCAGCGGCTTCGACAACGGCGCCAAGTTCGAGCGCCTGAGCACCGAGGTGCCCATCAGCAAGGAGGCCTACGACTCCCTGGTGGCGGCCAAGGGTGACGGCAAGTTCCTCGGCACCCTGCGTGTCGAGAAGAACTCGGCCGGCACCGAGACCGCGTGGTTCAAGACGCAGTACTACATCAAGAAGTGGATCAAGTCCACCGCTCAGGTGAAGTACTGGGTCGAGGACTACTACCTCGTCGACATCGCCGCCAAGGACGCCGGTCGTCTCGGCGACAACGTCGGTGGCCAGGGCTTCGCGTGGAACCAGCCCACCGGCAAGTACGTCCGCGTGTTCGGCTACCCGGCCGCTCCGCACCCCGACGGCAACAAGAACTACACCGGCGTGACTCCGAAGTGGTGCTACGGCAAGACCACGAAGAAGCTGGTCGGTTCGGCCGCCAAGAAGATCGAGGAGCACGTGGCCCTCAAGTGCGCCTTCACCGAGGGTGCCGACGGTGGCCCGTGGCTGTACAAGTACAGCAACTCCAAGCGTCTCGGTTACCTGAACGGTGTCGTGAGCACCTTCAACGACCAGGACGGCAACGGTCGCGTGGACTACATCTCCTCGCCGTACTTCGACGGTGAGACCAACGTGGTCTACAAGTCCGCTGCGGCCTCGTGGTCCGGCAAGATTGTCTAAGGTGACGGATAGCGACCGGTCTTAGACCGTTCGTATACCTGTTACCTGAGAAGGGCCCGGCATCCTGCCGGGCCCTTCTGCGTTCCCGCCAAAAGTGAAGGGCCGTTGGACGCATGAGGCGCCCAGACGGTGCCATCAATCCAATGTGATCTGCATCACATAGCCTCTTCGACCGCGATCGAAGGGACACTCGGACCCCGCGAACCGCGCTGACAACTTCCTTATGTTGATCAGGGCAAATGGTCTCGAAGCGAGCTTTCCTCGACTCCTGCGCATCAGCCGTTTAAACATCACAGAACGGTCACGCCCGTCTTGTCGCCTCTTTTCCTGTCAAAGCGGCTACCCGCGAGCAAGATCCACACTGTATGTTCCTGGCTATCCCTTTACTGACGCATGGGACGCAAGAGGCGTTCCACGACAGCGCAAGGAGTTTCCATGAAGCGCATCCTCCTCCCGGCCGGTGGCGCCATTCTGGCCACTGGTCTGCTGGCTGCTGGTCTGGCTGGCACCGCCCAGGCTCAGGCCGACAACACCGTCGCTAGCGACCCGCTCGCCAAGACGGCGGCCCAGGCAGCCGAGACCCTGGACTTCTGGACCAAGTCCAACAACGCGGCCCTGAGGGGCGCCGTGGCGTTCACGCCCGACGCTCTCGAGGTCTCGAAGATCTCCTCCAAGGGTGGGTATACGAACGACACCAAGCCTGGGTCGACCGCCCCCATCGGCGAGGAGAAGAAGACCACCGTCAAGGTTCAGAACGTGAACCTGCCGAAGACCATCGGTAAGGTTTTCTTCGAGGGCCGCGACGGCAAGCTGTACTGGTGCTCCGGTACCTCGATCCAGTCGCAGTACCGCAACCTGGTCGCCACGGCCGGTCACTGCGTGTACGACCTGGCTGCGAACGACGAGGTCGTGTCCCGCTGGGTCTTCGTCCCCGGTTACTACCAGGGCAAGGCTCCTTGGGGCGTGTACGTGGGTAAGCAGGCCTTCACCCACTACGACTTCGACGTGTACGAGGACCTTGACCGGGACTACGCCTTCGTCACCGTCTACGACGGCATCGGCGGCGTGCTCAACAAGGAGACCAAGGTCACCGCGAGCGAGTACAAGGCTCACGTCGCCAAGGGTGGCAAGGGTTACGTCAAGGAGACCCCCATCACCGCGAAGGAGTTCGCGGAGGGGTACGACAAGTACGGCGAGGCTGGCCCGTACAAGTCCAAGCTCGCTGACCCCCAGGTCGAGACGGTTGCCAAGCCGGCCGACGCTGCGGCGAAGATCGAGGACTACATCGCCACCGGTCTCAACGGCATCAAGCTGACCGGCGTTGAGGTCACCGAGGCCGCCTACAAGGCTGCCCCGACGGGTCTCGACAACGGCGCGCAGTTCGAGCGCCTGAGCACCGAGGTTCCGATCAGCAAGGAAGCCTACGACGCGCTGGTTGCGGCCAAGGGCGACGGCAAGTTCCTCGGCACCCTGCGTGTCGAGAAGAACGCGGCCGGCACCGAGACCGCGTGGTTCAAGAAGCAGTTCTTCGTCAAGAAGTGGGTCAAGGCGACCGCTTCCGTGAAGTACTGGGTCGAGGACTACTACGTCGTCGAGCACGTGGTCAAGAGCGTTGGTCGCCTCGGCGACAACGTTGGCGGCCAGGGCTTCGCGTGGAACCAGCCGCGTGGCAAGTACGTCCGGACCTTCGGTTACCCGCAGGGCGCTCACCCCGACGGCAACAAGCCCTTCACCGGTGTCACGCCGAAGTGGTGCTACGGCAAGACCGCCACCAACTACGTCGTGGTGCCGAAGTACAAGGTCGAGGAGCAGGTCGGTCTGAAGTGCACCGTGACCGGTGGCTACGACGGCGGCCCGTGGCTGTACAAGTACAGCAACGCCAAGCGTCTCGGCTACGTCAACGGTGTCACCAGCCTCATCGCTGACACCGACGGCAACAACCGGTACGACACGATCACGTCGCCGTACTTCGACGGTGAGACCAACGTCGTCTACAAGGCCGCTGCGGCTGCGTGGAGCGGCAAGCTCATCCCGTAGTTCGCTGCGGATCGGAACGAAGACTTGTTCGTCGTTCTCTAGCAATACCGAAGGGCTCGGCATCCTGCCGGGCCCTTCGGCCTTTTTGCTGAGAAATCTGGCAACCACCCTTACCAGAGTGACTAAAGGGTCGATAGTGTCTTTACACCCTTTTTGACAACTGTGGAGCCTCCCGTGAAGCGCCTGCTCGTCCCCCTAGCCGCCGCCTGCCTGAGCGCCGCTGCCCTCGCCGTCCCAGCCACCGCCGCACCGAGCTGGGCCACCGACAATCTCCTGCCGAAGCCCGCCGACGCGTATGGTGCGGCCGACTTCTGGCTCGACTCCAACGGAGCCGCCCTGCGCAAGGCCACCCAGTACAACCTGGACGCCAAGAACGTCTCCAAGCTGGTGTCGAAGGGCAGTAACGGCGCCCCTGACGGCAAGCCGGGCATGACCGGCCCGACCACCACCCCCAAGGCGACGTTGTCCAAGAACATCAACCTGCCCAAGACCATCGGCAAGGTGTTCTTCCTCGACAAGTCCGGCAACTACCGCTGGTGCTCGGCGACGTCCATCCAGTCCAGGAACCGCAACCTGGTCGCCACCGCGGGCCACTGCGTCTTCGCGAACGGCAAGGACGACGTCTACGACAAGTGGATCTTCGTGCCCGGCTACTACCAGGGCAAGGCCCCCTGGGGTGTTTACGTGGGCGCCTACGCCTTCACGGCGTATGACCTCGACACGTACGACGACTACGACGGCGACTTCGCCTTCGTCGCGGTGCACAACGGCTTCACCCTGGCCGCCCGCAAGGAGGTCACCAGGAGCGAGTTCATCAAGTGGGGCGGTGACAAGTGGGTCGAGCACGAGGAGATCAAGAAGGACGAGTTCGACCTCAACTTCGCCAAGTACGGGCCCCTCGGGCCGTACTGGTCCAAGGACTTCGATCTCACGCCTGAGAAGGTCGGCCACGACTATCCCGGGGCGAAGACCCTCACGAAGGTTGAGGTCTCCAAGGCCACCTACGAAGCCGCTCCCAAGGACACCGCCTCCCGCGTGAACGGCGAGCAGTACGAGAAGGTCGAGCGGACTCCCATCTCCCTGGAAACCTACAAGAAGCTCGCGGCCGAGAAGTCCGACGGCAAGTTCCTCGGCTGGCTCGAGGTCGACAAGGACAAGAACGGCAACGAGATCGCCTGGTACGAGAGCCACTACTACCTCAAGCAGTGGGTCAAGACCGGCAAGACGATCCGCTACTTCCGTGACCACTACATCCTCGGGATCGCCAAGGACATGGGCCGGCTCGGTGACGTCGTCGGCGGGCAGGGTGTGGCCTGGAACCAGCCCCTCGGCCAGCCGGTGACCGTCTTCGGCTACCCCTCAGCCCCGCACCCCGACGGCGACCGCCCGTTCACCGGTGTGACGCCGAAGTGGTGCTCCGGCAAGACCGCCACCAAGAGCTACCAGGTCAACACGTTCAAGGTCGAGACGCACCAGCTGCTCAAGTGCTCCATGACCCCCGGCGCCGACGGCGGCCCCTGGCTCATGAAGTACGACAACAACAAGCGCACCGGCTACGTCAACGGCGTGACCAGCCTGTTCCACGACAACGACGGCAACGGCCGGGTCGACTACATCAGCTCGGCGATCTTCGACGGTGAGGTGGCCGACGTGTACAACAAGGCCAACTACGCGGAGACCAAGAAGATCGTCGGCCCGAACGGCGAGCTTCTCCAGTAGACGACAGCACGTAGACGGCGACACGAAGGACGGCCCGGGTGACAAGCACCCGGGCCGTTTTCGCGTCATACCGGCGTGAGCTCCCGCGTCCGTTCGCGCAGCGCCAGCACGGCCCGCTCGTTCTTGTACGGCTCCAGCCGCCGCCGCAGGTCGGCCGCGTACGACCGCGACCGGGTCGACTGCAGCTCCCCCGCCAGCGCGAAAGCGGTGCCCGCGACCGAGCACGCCTCCTCCAGCTCCCCGCACTGCAGCAGCCCGGCGGCCAGCAGCGACAGGTTGAACATCCGTCCGCGGACGTAGCGGGAGTCCATGTCGAGCGAGCGCCGGGCCTGTCGCACGGCCCGCTCCCCCTCCCCCAGGTCACGGAAGCAGTGGGCGAACTTCGCCGACAGGTAGGCCTCGTCGAAGTAGCTGAGCCAGACCGGCTCGTCGTCGGGCTTACGGGCGTCGAAGGCGGACTCCGCCTCGTGCAGGGAGACCCCGCAGGAGCGGGCGTCGCCCAGGCCGGCGTGGGCGTGGGCCTCCAGGACGTGCGCGGAGGCGAGGAGCGTGTGCACACCGGCGCGGCGGGCCGCCATCTGGGCGGAGCGGGCCAGGTCGAGGGCGTGGGAGGGCTGGCCCATGTAGATGGCCTGGTGGGCCATGCCGGCCAGGATCTCGCCGCCCAGGGTGTGGTCGTCGGCGCTCCTGGCCAGGCGGAGCGCCTGGATGAGGTAGCGCTGGGCGAGACCGTGCTGCTCCATGTCGTACGCCATCCAGCCGGCCAGGCGGGTCAGCTCGGCGGCCGCGGCGGCCAGGCGGCGGCCGGTGGACTCGCCGTACAGGCCGTCCTTGAGCAGTGGCGAGACGGCGGTGTCCAGATATTTGACCACGGACGAGCGGACCCGGCCGCTGCCGAAACGGTTGTCGAGCTCACCGAACGATCGGGTGACCTCATGGATGGCGGCGATGTCGGCGCGGCCCACCCGACGCCCGCCCGTGCCGCTCAGCTGTCCCCCGGGAGGGGACGTCAGCCAGCGGATGGCTCCCACGGAGCCCGCTCCTATCGCGAAGGTCGAGTCGATCAGGAACCTCCGCCTCTCCACGTCGGCCCGCCATAGCGCAGTCACGGTCGCGACCCCCTCCTGCCACGTGTGCGTGAACTCCTGACCGAGATCGAGGGGTGTGAGGATCGCCGGCATGCCCAGGTCCTCCGAGGTAACCGGTCGGCCCAGCCGCATCGCGAAGATCTCCGCGAGCAGGTAGGGCACCGGGTCACGTGGCCTCTGACCACCGATCCAGCGCAACACGGAGCTGTGGTCGTATTTGAGGCCCGGAGTGCCACGGGCGGCTCCCCAATCGTTCAGGCACCTGGCCAGTCCTTTGTGGGAGAAGCCCGCTTCCGCGATGAGCTGCTGAAGCAGTCGGTTCGGCTCGCGTTCCATCGCTCTCCTCGTCACAGGAGTTGGGCGCCCACACCTTACAGAGAGCTACTGTTATAGCACCTTGAGTAAAGGTTTCAGGGCGGTTCTCAAAGAGACCACCAACTCCACGACGAAACGGGGGCCTCCCTGATCCAAGGAGGCCCCCGTACGAAGAGGTCAGACGCGGGCGACGCCGTCCGCGCGGGCCTGGGCCGCGACCGCGGCGGTCACAGCGGGCGCGACGCGCTCGTCGAACGGGCTCGGGATGACGTACGTCGCCGAGAGGTCGTCGCCGACGACGCCGGCCAGCGCGTTGGCGGCGGCCACCTTCATGTTCTCGGTGATGGCGGACGCGCGCACGTCGAGGGCGCCCCTGAAGACGCCGGGGAAGGCCAGCACGTTGTTGATCTGGTTGGGGAAGTCGGAGCGGCCGGTGGCCACGACCTTGGCGTGCCGGGCGGCCACCTCGGGGTGGACCTCGGGGGTGGGGTTGGACAGGGCGAAGACGATGGCGTCGGGCGCCATGGAGGCGATGGCCGCCTCGGACACGGTCGACCCGGACAGCCCGACGAACACGTCGGCGCCCGCCAGCGCGTCCTCCGTCGAGCCGGTGTGGCCGGCGCGGTTGGTGTCGCGCGCGAGGGCCTCCTTGACGGGGTTGAGCCCCTCACGGCCCGCGTAGATCATGCCCTTGGAGTCGGCGACCGCGATGTCGCCGATGCCCGCCTCCAGGAGGATGCGGGAGACCGCGACGCCGGACGCGCCCGCGCCGGCCACGACGGCGCGCAGGTCGCCGAGCGAGCGCCCGGTCAGGCGGGCGGCGTTCTGGAGCGCGGCGAGCACCACGATGGCGGTGCCGTGCTGGTCGTCGTGGAAGACGGGGATGTCGAGCAGCCCCCGGAGCCGGTCCTCGACCTCGAAGCAGCGCGGGGCGCTGATGTCCTCGAGGTTGATGCCGCCGAACGACGGCGCGAGGCGCACGACGGTCTCGACGAGCGCGTCGACGTCGGTGCAGTCGAGGCAGATGGGGACGGCGTCGACGTTCGCGAACTGCTTGAACAGCAGCGCCTTGCCCTCCATGACCGGCATGGCGGCCGAGGGGCCGATGTCGCCCAGGCCGAGCACGGCGGTGCCGTCGGAGACGACGGCCACCACGTTGGAGACCCAGGTGTAGTCGTTGACCAGCGCGGGCGTCTCGGCGATGGCGGTGCAGACCCGGGCGACGCCGGGCGTGTAGGCGAGGGAGAGATCGTCCGCGTCGCGGACGGGAACGGTGGAGCGGACCTCGAGCTTGCCTCCGCGGTGCAGCGCGAAGGCCGGATCGAGATCGAGTTGCTCGACGGGAACGGAAGCAGAAGCGGGCGTGACAGCCACAGCGACCCCTGTAGTCATCGGGAGCGGAAGAAACCTTCGGCGGGCGAGCGCGAGCGGGCTGGCCTCGGTAGCTGCCAGGATCCCCTCGTCGGTCGTCTCAGAGGGGTACGGGGGTCACCCGTCTCCCTATCGTGCCACATGGTGAGATGGACTCGGTGTCAGTGCCGACGCCGTTCCGTTGACGCATCGTTAAATGTCTGATGGCTGACCGGTGCAAAACCCCATTTAAACTGCACAAAACGCAAGTTTCCTGGCTTTTCACATCGAGGAGGCCGTACATGGCCCTCAGCCCCAAGGGCCGCCGTGGCTATGCCGCCGGCGTGCTCGCGTTGACCGCCGCACTGGCGCTGACCGCGTGCGGGAGCGGCGGCAACAGCTCGAGCTCCGCCACGACCGGCGCGAGCGCCTCCGCAGCCGGCGGTGTTCAGCTGGTGCAGCCTGGCAAGCTCACAGTCTGTACGAACATCCCGTACGAGCCGTTCCAGTTCAAGGACGCGAGCGGCAAGATCGTCGGTTTCGACGTCGACATCGTCGACCTTGTCGCGAAGAAGCTGGGCGTGACCCAGGAGATCGTGGACATCGACTTCGCGGTGATCAAGAGCGGCGCCGCCATGGCGGCCAAGAAGTGCGACCTGGCCGCCGCCGGCATGACGATCACGCCGGAGCGCAAGGCGAACATCGACTTCTCCGACCCGTACTTCGACGCCACCCAGGCGCTGCTCGCCAAGAAGGGCACCGGGGCGACGTCGCTGGCCGACGTCAAGGCCAAGAACCTCAAGCTGGGCGCCCAGGCCAGCACCACGGGCCTCGACTACGTCAAGAAGCAGGGTTTCGACCCGACCGAGTACGCCGACTCCGCCAAGGAGCTGCTGGCCCTGCAGGCCGGCCAGGCCGACGTGATCGTCCAGGACCTCCCCGTGGTCCTCACCTGGCTCAAGAAGCCGGAGATCGCCGCGAAGTTCGAGCTGATCGGCAGCCTTAACACCGGCGAGCAGTACGGCCTCGGCCTGAAGAAGAACGCCGACCCGGTGCTGCTCAAGACGATCAATGAAGAGATCGCCAAGGCCAAGCAAGACGGCACCTACGAGAAGATCTACGTGAAGTGGTTCGGCAAGAAGCCCGGCGAGCTGGGCTGATCCATGGCCGACCAGCCGAAGACGGCTGAGCCCGCGCGCGCCGGGCTCAGCCCTCGGAAGAGACAACGCATCGTCCGCGGCGTCCAGTACGCCGTCCTGGTCGTCGCGGTCGTCGCGCTCGTCCTCTACGCGGACTGGACGAGCCTGGCGGAGAACTTCGCCAGGCCGGACATCGCGGAGAAGGCCTTCCCCGAGCTGTTCACGATCGCGTTGAAGAACACGATCATCTACTCGGTGGGCGGTTTCTTCTTCTCCTTCGTGTTCGGCCTCGTTCTCGCGCTCATGCGGCTGTCACAGGTCCGCCCCTACCGCTGGATCGCCGGCGTCTACATCGAGATCTTCCGCGGGCTCCCCGCGCTGCTGATCTTCCTGCTGATCCTCTTCCTCCCCATCGCGCTCCCCGGATTCGAGGTGCCCGGAGGCAAGTACGGCGAGGGCATCCTCGGACTCACCCTGGTCGGCTCGGCCTACCAGGCGGAGGTCTTCCGCGCCGGTCTGCAGGCCGTGCCCAAGGGGCAGACCGAGGCGGCCAGGTCGCTCGGCATGTCCGCGGGCCGGGCCCTGTTCACCGTGGTGATCCCGCAGGCGGTCCGCATCGTGATCCCGCCGACCACCAACCAGTTCATCGCGCTGCTCAAGGACTCGTCGCTGATCCTCTTCCTGGGGGTCTCCGGCGAGTACGTGGAGCTGGCCAAGTTCGGCAACGACCTGTCCTCCGAGCAGTCCAACGCCACGCCCATCATGGTCGCCGGCGTGACGTACCTCATCGTCACGATCCCGCTGGGCTACCTGGTGCGACGGCTGGAGGCACGAGCGGGGAGGGCGCGATGACGCACGCCGTCGAGATCAGGGACCTGCACAAGCACTTCGGCACCAACGAGGTGCTCAAGGGCATCGACTTCACCATCGATCCCGGGCAGGTGGTCTGCGTCATCGGCCCGTCCGGCTCGGGCAAGTCCACCCTGCTGCGCTGCGTGAACCTGCTGGAGGTGCCCACCAAGGGCAAGGTGTTCGTGGAGGGCGTCGAGCTCACCGACCCCGATGTGGACATCGACGCCGTACGCCGCCGCATCGGCATGGTCTTCCAGCAGTTCAACCTGTTCCCGCACATGACCGCGCTGCAGAACGTGATGATCGCCCAGCAGCGGGTGCTGAAGCGGGGCAAGAAGGAAGCCGAGGTCGTCGCCAGGGAGAACCTGGACAAGGTCGGCGTCGGCGCCAAGTGCGACGCCTACCCGGCGCAGCTCTCGGGCGGCCAGCAGCAGCGGGTGGCGATCGCCCGGGCGCTGGCCATGAACCCGGACCTGATGCTGTTCGACGAGCCCACCTCGGCGCTCGACCCCGAGCTGGTGGGAGACGTGCTCACCGTCATGCGGAAGCTGGCGGAGGAGGGCATGACCATGCTGGTGGTCACCCATGAGATGGGGTTCGCGCGGCAGGTGGCCGACCGGGTGGTGTTCATGGACGGCGGCGTGATCGTCGAGGACGGCGAGCCGGCGCAGGTGATCGGCGACCCGCAGCAGGAACGCACGCGCGCCTTCCTCCACCGGGTCCTGCACCCCGAGGAGTAGGCCCGGCAGGCACGGCGGGGCGCATCCGCCCGTACCACCGTACGGAGCGCCCCGCCCACCGGACCCAGCGCCCCATGTACGCCTCGAAGCTCCGCCCAGGGCCCTCTTTACCCGGCGGCGCGCACGGCCCCTGAAACGCCTTCTCAGCCGCGCCTGACCGCACTCCCCGCCGGAAGACCCGGCCCCGTTCGGCGTGGCCCGTGATGTAATACACCCGCATGGACCTCACCTCTTACGCCGAGTGGGCCGTCCGGCTGGTCAACGATCCCGACCCGCCGCCGGAGCTGAGGCCGCTGCGCGACGAGCTGGCCGCCGCCTTCGACGAGGCCGACGACGAACGGGCCGTGGCCGCGCGGCTCAACGCCCTGCTCGTGCGCTATCCCGTACGCCCCCAGCTCACCGACCACGACGGCGGGGGCTGGCACCTCCACCTGGCCGAGGACTCCGCCGCCTGCGCCGTGATGGGCCTGGCCGCGGTCGTGGCGGAGCTGGGCGCGGACCGGCTCGGCCGGTGCCAGGAGCCGCGCTGCGGCAAGGCGTTCCTCGACACCTCGTCCAACCGTTCGCGCCGCTACTGCTCCTCCCGCTGCGCCAGCCGCGCGAACGTCGCCGCCTTCCGCGCCCGCCGGCGCAACGGCTCCTAACGCCGCCGCAGGAGGGGCCAGTAACGCAGCACGACCCGTCCGACGATGTCGTGGACCGGCCCGAAGTCCCAGCTGTCACGCCGCCCGCTGGCCCGCTGGTTGTCGCTCTCCAGCCACCATCCGTCCTGTCCGTGCCACTGCGCCCGTTTCACGATGAGCTGCTCGGGATCACCGGGAAGTCTCGCCACCACGAGATCTCCCGGGTGCACGGTGGCGCCCCTGCGTACGAGGAGCCAGTCGCCGGGAACCAGCGCGGGGCGCATCGAATCGCCCTCGACACGCACTCTCATGGGCTGTGACCCCCTACTCCGCAGGCGTTGGGACCCGAGTAAGGTCGGTTGTGGACCAAGCTGATTCAGCATCAAGGAAGGACTTTCTGATGCTCGCACGACTGCTACGACCCAAGCATGTCGCTTCCGCACACTGCGACCTGCCCTGCGGGGTCTACGACCCCGCTCAGGCCCGCATCGAGGCCGAGTCGGTCAAGGCGATCATGGAAAAGTACGCGGCCAACGAGGACGCGGTCTTCCGCGCCCGCGCGCTGTCCATCAAGGAGGAGCGGGCCGAGCTGGTCAAGCACCACCTGTGGGTGCTCTGGACCGACTACTTCAAGCCGCCGCACCTGGAGCAGTACCCTCAGCTTCACCAGCTCTTCTGGGACGCCACCAAGCTCGCGGGCGCCGCCGGCGCCAAGGGCACGGTCGACGTCGCCAAGGCCGAGGACCTGCTGGGCAAGATCGACGAGATCTCCAAGATCTTCTGGGAGACCAAGGCCGCCTAAAACGGCACATAAGGCTCTGTACGGCAGCAGCCGTACAGAGCCTTTTCCGTTGATGGCGAGTCTGAATCGTCCAAGCACCTCCCAGGGGCGGTAAGTTGCAGTTGGCGTCGGAAACGCGAGGAGGAACGTGACCGAGGAAACCGAGACGCGCGCGGAGGGCGTGGCCGGCATCCGCGACGTGGTGAGCATCAGGCTCCCCGCCGCCAGTGCCTACCTGTCTGTGCTGCGTACGGCTACCGCCGGGCTGGCGGCGCGGCTGGACTTCACGCTCGACGAGATCGAGGATCTACGGATCGCGGTCGACGAGGCGTGCGCCATGCTGCTGAGCGAGGCGGTGCCCGGCACCGACCTCACCGCCGAGTTCGAGCTGACCGGGCATGAGATGCAGGTCAGGGTCGAAGTGGCCACGGTCGGAAGCTCCGCGCCCAAACGCGATGACTTCGCCTGGATGGTGCTGACCGCCTTGGCCGACGACGTCGACGCGGTGACCGACTCCCCAGATCGCATGGCTATCGTCCTGCGTAAGCGCCGAGGCGCAGCGAGGCCGGCGTGACGGAAAGGACTGGAGCCATGGCCACCAGCGAACACGCCGTGCCCGACCGGGTGCGTGCCCGCATGCTCTTCGCCGAGCTGGCCGAGCTGGGCCCCGAGGAGCCGCGCCGCCAGCGCATCAGAGACGAGCTGGTCGAGCTTCACCTTCCCCTGGTCGAATACCTGGCCCGCCGCTTTCGGAACAGGGGCGAGTGGCTCGACGACCTGACCCAGGTCGCCACCATCGGCCTGATCAAGTCCATCGACCGGTTCGACCTCAACCGCGGCGTGGAGTTCTCCACGTACGCCACGCCCACGATCGTCGGTGAGATCAAGCGCCATTTCCGCGACAAGGGCTGGGCTGTCCGCGTCCCGCGCCGGCTGCAGGAGCTGAAGCTCTCGCTGACCAAGGCGATAAGCGATCTCTCGCAGCGCGAGGGCCGCGCGCCGACGGTCGCCGAGCTGGCGTCCTACCTCAAGATGACCGAGGAGGAGGTGCTCGAGGGCCTCGAGTCGGCCAACGCCTACTCGACCGTGTCGCTCGACGCGCCCGACTCCGGCGACGACGACGCCCCCGCGGTGTCCGACTCGCTCGGCATCGTGGACGAGTCGCTCGAGGGCGTCGAATACCGCGAGTCGCTGAAACCGCTGCTCGAACGGCTGCCGCCGCGGGAGAAGCGCATCCTGTTGTTGCGCTTCTTCGGCAATATGACGCAGTCGCAGATCGCCACCGAGCTGGGCATCTCGCAGATGCACGTCTCGCGCCTGCTGGCCCGCACCCTCGCGCAGCTGCGCGAGGGTCTGACCGCCGAAGACTAGCCGTCTCCGTAGAGGGCGTGCGTGGTGGGCGGCGCCAGCAGCGTCGCCAACCCCGCCACCGCGATCACGATCAGCGGGATCCCGAGCTGGGGCTGGCCTGACTGGATGAGCGTGACGGAGATCGGCACCATGAAGATCTGCGTCAGGACGCCGGGCGACCGCCCCCACCGCTCCATCCTGAACAGCCCGCCCCACGCCACCCAGAGCAGCCCCGCTCCGACCAGCACGCCGAACGCCGACTCGGCGATGGCGGTGGTCAGGTTGTCCGGGGTGCTGACCAGGGTCTCCACGGCCACGTAGATGCCGAGGCCGAGCGCCACCAGGCCTTCCAGGGCGACGATGGCGGCGGCGATGACGAGGGTGACCGGACGACGATTCACGCCCGTACCCTACCCCTCGGGTCACCCGGTCCGAGAAATAGGACGTTCGGCCGATAACACCCACAAGTCCAGCGGATACGCTGGCGATATGCGCGCCATGCTCTTGGTGAATCCCAAGGCCACCACCACGAACGCCCGTACGCGTGACGTGCTGATCCGCGCGCTCGGCGCGGCCGTGGAGCTGGCGGTGGAGGAGACCCGCTACCGCGGGCACGCCGCGGCGCTGGCCGCCACCGCGCGGGCCAAGGGATACGACGTCGTGGCGGTGCTCGGCGGCGACGGGACGATCAACGAGACCGTGAACGGCCTGCTCAACCCGGTGAACGGCGGCGACGTCCCGCCCGGCAGCGAGGGCCGGCCCGCGCTCGTCGTCATCCCCGGGGGCAGCGCGAACGTGTTCGCCCGCGCTCTGGGGCTGCCGAACGACCCGGTGGAGTCCACGGGGGCGGTGCTGGAGGCGCTCAGGGACGGCCGCCGCAGGACCGTGGGTTTGGGGCAGGCCCTATGGGAAGGCCAGAGCCGCTACTTCACCTTCTGCTCGGGCATGGGATACGACGCAGAGGTTGTACGGGCCGTGGAAGGCCTCAGGGGAACGGGCCGTAAAGCCACGCCTACACGGTACGTGAACACCGCTCTACGGCACTATCTGGCCACGGACAAACGGCATCCAGCGATGACCCTGACCGGTCCGGGGATCCCGACGGCCCGCGGGCTGTTCATGGCGATCATCTCCAACACCTCTCCATGGACGTACGTCGGCACCAGGCCCGTGCACCCGACCCCGTGGGCGAGCTTCGAGACCGGGCTCGACCTTCTCGGGCTGCGCCGGATGGGACCGATGTCCATGGCGTCAGTGATCCGACAGATTCTCACGGAGAGTGACGCCCTTCCGGGCGGCCGGCACCTCGTACAGCTCCACGACGAGGCCGAGTTCACACTCACCGCGGAACGCCCCGTGGCCTTCCAGCTGGACGGGGACTACCTGGGCGAATACGAAACCGTAACATTCCGGTCTACACCGAACGCGTTACAAGTTTTGGTCTAGGTGGTTACATTCGGTCATTGTGTGACGCATCCGACAGCCATAACACCCAAAACTTCCCGTCAACCCTCTTGCGTGCACTCAGCGTGGCTGACAGTCTCAAGACTGACGTCGGAACGTAGGACCTTTAACAACCCCAAGGTTCTCCGAGTGTCAGCGAGCGATCCCGGTCCTCACAGGTCCGGGTCTTGTTCGCGCGAGTTAGTGAAACTCTTCACAAAGTAGTAGCCGCACGGAGCCGACCAGAGGCTCCATCTACTAAGGAGTGGACGCATGGACTGGCGCCACCGAGCTGCCTGCCGTGACGTGGACCCCGAGCTGTTCTTCCCGATCGGCAACACCGGCCCGGCACTCATGCAGATCGAAGAAGCCAAGCAGGTCTGCCGTTCCTGCTCGGCCGTCGAAGCCTGCCTGAAGTGGGCGCTGGAGTCCGGACAGGACGCCGGCGTCTGGGGCGGCCTCAGCGAGGACGAGCGTCGCGCTCTCAAGCGCCGCACCGCTCGCCACCGCGCCCGCCTCACCGCCTGACCCGCCACCGTCATCTGATTTCCACCACCATCTGACCCCGCGTCGCCCGAGCCCCGATCGGCTCGCGCGCCGCCGCACCCTCCTCGCCCCGATGCGTCGCCGCCGGCCGCCGCGCCACCCGCCGGACGCGCCAGCGCCCAAGCCGTCACCCCGGCCGACGCACCGCCGCCGTTCGACATGCCCGCACCCGACGCGCCGAGCCCTCGTACTCCCGTCGAACCCCGACGGACGCGTACGAACCGGGATCAGGCCGCCGGGAGCGGGATCGACAGCGTGACCTCCGTACCCCCTTCGAGCCGCGGCTCGATGGACAGCCGGCCGGAAAGCTCCCCTTCGACCAGCGTGCGGACGATCTGCAGCCCCAGGCTGGTGGAAGTGTCGAGGTCGAAGCCGGCCGGAAGCCCGCGGCCGTCGTCCCACACCGTGACGTTGAGCCGGTCGGGCTCGGGCTCGACCACGACTTCGAGCCGCTTGGGCCGCCCGTGCTGCATCGCGTTCTGCAACAGCTCGGTCAGCGCCATGGCCAGCGGCGTGGCGATGAGCGAAGGCAGCACGCCGAAGCCCCCGACGCGGCGCGGCGTGACGGCCACCTCCGCGGCCGACACCTCCCCCGCCATCGCGAACACCCGGTCGGCGATCTCGTCGAAGTCCACGAACTCCTCGGGCGCGTGGGACAGCGTCTCGTGCACGATCGCGATCGACCCGACCCGGCGCACCGCCTCCTCCAGCGCCTCCCGGCCCTCCGGCACCTGCAGCCGCCTGGCCTGCAGGCGGAGCAGCGCGGCCACGGTCTGCAGGTTGTTCTTCACCCGGTGGTGGATCTCGCGGATCGTGGCGTCCTTGGTCATCAGCTCGCGCTCGCGGCGCCGCAGCTCGGTCACGTCCCTGATGAGCACGAGCGCGCCGATGCGGCCGCCGCCGACGATCAGCGGAATGGCTCTGAGCTGCACGATCGTGCCGCCCGACTCGACCTCGGTCTCCTTGGCCGCGCGCCCGCTGGCCACGATCATGAGATCTTCGTTGATCGGCTCGTCGGAGTAGCAGAGCGTCGCGGTGACCCGGCCCAGCTCGGCCCCGACCAGGTCGGCGTGCAGGCCGAGCCGCCGGTAGGCGGACAGGGCGTTCGGCGAGGCGTACGTGACGCGCCCGGCCCGGTCGAGCCGCAGCAGGCCGTCGCCGACGCGCGGCGAGCGCACCAGGATCGGCTCCTCGCCCGAGAACGGGAAGCGGCCCTCGGCCACCATCTGCGCCAGGTCGGAGGCGCTCTGGAGGTAGGTCAGCTCCAGGCGCGACGGGGTGCGGGCGGAGGAGAGGTTCGTGGAGCGCTGGATCACCGCCAGGAACCGGCCCTCGCCTCCCTCGACGGTCCGCCGCACGGGGATGGTCTCCTCGCGCACCGGGACCCCCGTGGACCAGTCGGGATCGCCCTCGCGGCAGATGCGCCGCTCGTTCCAGGCGGTGTCGATGAGGTGGCGCTCTCCCTTGGCGGCGACGCTGCCGACGATGTCGTCGTGGTAGACGGTGGGGCCGGTGGTCGGTCGCATCTGCGCGATCGCGATCCAGCCGCTCTCCCCCAGCAGCGGCGCCCACAGGATGAGATCGGCGAACGACAGGTCGGCCAGCAGCTGCCAGTCGGAGACCAGCGAGTGCAGCCAGTCGAGATCCGCCTCGTCGAGGGCGGTGTGGCGGGCTACGAGGTCGCTGAGAGTCGGCACAGGTGCATCATGCGTGCTTTTCCCTGCAACAACCAAACCGGCTCCCTGGCTGAATGCGCGCCCGGATACGCGGGCAGGACTCCGCATGGCACGGCCGCACACCCGCTTGTTCGCACAGTGACGGCATATACGGCATCGTGCACCCAACTCGACATATCGGGAATCTCATATTGTGAGAACCGTCACACCATGAGAGCTGCTCGAACCGCAGACGGGACGAGTCGGAGGTGATCGGCACGGGCAGGTGGCTCCACCCCGACACGGATCACGGACCGGCCTCGGTTGCGATCGCGCTCGCCGCTGTGGATATCCTTCACAATCAGCCTGAGCTGCCCGGATCCGTGCGAGCCGGCTACCGTGCCCGCCCGGTGCCGGTCGGCCGCCACAGCCCGCGGTTGACCGCTCGGGCTGATGTGAGTTCCGATGATCTCGCGGTGATCAGACACGCCCTCACCGCCGTGGCAGAAGTGAAGGTGAGAGCGTGACAGACGACAGCCCCCGCGTGCCCAAGTACTACGACGTCAAACGCAGCCTGCTCGAGCTCACGAAGACCCTGCCCGCCGGCGCGGCACTGCCGCCGGAGCGCACGCTCGCCGTACGGTTCGAGACCTCCCGCACCACGGTCAGGCAGGCGCTGACCGAGCTCGTGGTCGAGGGCCGGCTGCTGCGGATCCAGGGCAAGGGCACCTTCGTGGCCCAGCCGAAGGTGGCGCAGGTGCTGCAGCTCACCTCGTACATCGGCGACCTGCGCACGGCGGGCCTGGAGCCGGACACCAAAATACTCGAGATCGGCTACATCACCGCCGACGAGGCCCTGGCCAGGCGCCTGGCCATCAACCCGGGCGGCCGCGTGCTGCGCATCCACCGCCTCCGGCTGGCCAACGGCGAGCCCGTCTCCATCGACACCACCCACCTGTCCGCGCGCCGCTTCCCCCGGCTGCGACGGGAGCTCGAGGTGCACGCGTCCCTGTACGAGACGCTGCACAACGCCTACAACGTCCGGCTCACGGACGCCGAGGAGATCATCGAGACCGTCCTGGCCACCCCGTACGACGCCAAGGCCCTCGGCGTCGACGTCGGACTCCCCATGCTCCTCCTCACCCGCCACGCCTTCGACGCCGACGGCAACCCCGTCGAGTGGGCCCAATCCCTCTACCGCGGCGACCGGTACAAGTTCGTCACCCGCCTGCGGCGCCCCTGACCACGCCGGTCCGGCCGTGATCAGCCGTGATCTCTTACGGTGATGCTCATAGGCTGGTGACATGAGCGTCATCGTCATCACCGGCACCGATACCGGCGTGGGCAAGACCGTCGTGACGGCGGCGCTGGCGGTGTTGGCCAGGCGGCGGGGGGCCTCCGTAGCCGTGGTGAAGGTCGCGCAGACCGGGGTCACATCCGGAGAGGCCGGGGACGTGGATCAGGTGATCCGGATGTCCGGGGTCGGCACGACCTTCGAGGTGCGGCGGTTCGCCGAGCCGCTGCCGCCCGCCGCCGCCGCCCGCGTCGCCGGGGTGCCCCCCGTGTCGCTGGCCGATGTGGGGCAGCTCGTACGGGAGCTCGCTGAGAGCAACCGAATGGTGGTCGTGGAGGGCACCGGGGGGTTGCTGGAGCGCTTCGACGAGGACGGCGGAACCATCGGGGACCTCGCCCGGGCCCTGAGCGCGCAGGTGCTCGTCGTGGTCCGGCCCGGACGGGGGGCGGTGAACCACACCGCGCTCACCCTGGAGGCGATGGCGAACCGAGGGCTCGAGCCGACGGGGATCGTCATCGGGCGCTGGCCCGGTGAGCCCGGGATCGTCGAGCGGAGCTGCGTGTGCGACCTGGAGATGCTGGCCGCGCGGCCGCTGGCCGGGGTGCTGCCCGAAGGGGCCGGGGGGAAGGGCGGGGAGGAGTTCGCCGAGGTGGCGCGGAGAGGGTTGGGTGCGATGTTGGGAGGATCGTTCGATCCTGCCGGATTCAAGGCGACGCTCTGAGGGTGGGGAAAACCCCACCATTCATCAGCACACCAGGGCTATTTCGCGTCTCACCCGCTGCTCAATACCGTTGAGCCATGAAAGTCCCCCGTCCGTGGTCGGCGCGGGCGTGGCTCGACACGGCCCACGTGATGATCGGTCTCCCGGTCGCAGTGCTGCTCGGCGGGCTGACGCTCGTCCTGGCCGTGTGGCCGCCCCTGCTGATGCGGAGCGTGCCGCGGTTCACGAGGGTGCAGCGGTCCAGGTTCGAGGCGTTCCTGGGCGCGCACATCCCGCCCGTACGCTCCCCGAGCAGCTGGCGCAGCCCGGCCACGTGGCGGCAGATCAGTTATCACCTGCTGTCGCCGTTCGTGGGGTTCGCGGCCGCGGTGCTGGTGGCGGTGGCGTGGGGAGGGGCGATCGTGGGGTTGCTGTCGTTCCTGCCGCAGAGGTTGCAGCCGCCGCCGATGGAGTTCGAGGAGTTCGACCTCAGGGACAACAGGGTCGTGGCGATCTACATAGTGATCGGGCTCGTGCTCCTGCTGCTCGCGCCGGTGCTGGCGCGCGGCATGGCGGCGCTGGACCTGTCGGTGGCGCGTACGCTGCTCGGGCCCAGCCGTTCGGAGCTCGGCCAGCGGATCGAGACGCTGACGGAGAGCCGGGCCGGGGTGATCGACGCGGCCGACGCCGAGCGCCGCCGGATCGAGCGCGACCTGCACGACGGCGCCCAGCAGCGGCTCGTCTCCCTCGCCATGAACCTCGGCCTGGCCAGGGCCACCCTGACCGACCTGCCCGAACCGGCCCGCGAGGCCATCGCGCAGGCGCACGAGGAGGCCAAGCAGGCGCTCAAGGAGCTGCGCGACTTCGTACGGGGCCTGCATCCGGCCGTCCTGAACGACCAGGGCCTGGACGCGGCGCTGTCCGGCGTGGCCGCCCGCGCGCCGTTCCCCGTGAAACTCCACGTCGACATCGAACGGCGTGCCACTCCGACCATCGAGGCGGTGGCGTTCTTCATCGTGTCCGAAGCACTGACCAACATCGCCAAGCACGCGGCGGCCACCAAGGCCGAGGTGAGCGTGCGGCGCGAGCGCGAGCGCCTGTACGTGCTCGTGTACGACGACGGCTGCGGCGGAGCCCGGCTGGACGGCGGTACGGGGCTGCGCGGCCTGGCCCAGCGGATCGACGCGGTGGACGGGTCGCTCCGGCTGTCCAGCCCGCTGGGCGGCCCTACGACGATCGAGGTGGACCTGCCGTGCGAGTAGTGCTCGCGGAGGATTCCGTGCTGCTGCGCGAGGGCCTGATCAGGCTCCTGGACGCCTCCGGCATGGAGGTGGTGGCGGCCGTGGACGAGGCCGAGGGGCTACTGCGGGCCGCCGCGGAGCACAAGCCCGAGCTGGTCATCACGGACGTCAGGATGCCGCCCACGCACACCGACGAGGGTCTGCGGGCCGCGCTCGTGCTGCGCCGCCAGCAGCCGGGCCTGGCCGTCCTGGTGCTCTCGCAGTACGTCGAGGAGCGCTACGCCGCCCAGCTCCTCGCCTCGGCCGCGACGGGCGGGGTCGGCTACCTGCTCAAGGACCGGGTGGCGGACGTGGCGGAGTTCATCGACGCGCTGCGCAGGGTGGCCGCCGGCGGCACCGCACTCGACCCCGAGGTGGTGGCCCAGCTCCTGCTGCGCGGCAACAGCGACCCGCTCGAACGGCTCACTCCCAGGGAGCACGAGGTGCTCCAGCTGATGGCCGAGGGCCGTTCCAACGCCGGCATCGGCCAGTCCCTGGTGCTCAGCGAAGGAGCGGTCGGCAAGCACATCGGCAACATCTTCAGCAAGCTCGACCTGTCGCCGGCCGAGGGCGACCACCGGCGCGTGCTCGCCGTCCTGCAGTTCCTCAAGATCAGGAGCCTGCCGTGAGAGCCGCGTGGCTGGCGGCGGGCGCGGTGGCGACCGCGTTCGCCCTGCTGCTCTCCATCGGAGGGCTCTGGCGCGGGGTCGCGCGGGCCAGGATGCCGGAGGAGAACACGCAGCGGTCCATCGCCTTCGAGCACAAGAACGTACGCATCAAGGCGGGCAAGGGCACCCAGGTCGACCTGACCATCCAGCCGGGCAGGGCGGGCGAGCTGCTCATCGCGAGGTCGCTGCGCTGGTCGAGGGACCGGCCGACCATCAACGAGGACTGGGACGTCCGTTCCAGCACCCTGCGGCTCGACGCCGTCTGCCCCGGTGAGGAGCAGCCGAACGGCCCCGTCTGCTGGGCCGATTACGTGATCTACGTGCCGCCGGAGACCGACGTCGAGGCCGGTACGGGCAACGGGCGGCTCAGCGTCACCGATCTGTTCGGCAAGGTGCGCCTGTCCTCCGTCGCCGGCGACGTCCTGGTCAACAACCTCTCCGGCACCATCTGGGCCAGGAGCGGCACCGGTAACGTCGATGCCACGGAGCTCGACGTCGAGGCGGCCGACGTGGAGATCGGCTCGGGGGACGTCAACCTGTCCTTCGTCAGCGCCCCCACGACCGTCAACGCGGTGGTGCGGACGGCGGGCAACGTCAGCCTGGACCTGCCGAAGACGGCTTACGACGTGACGGTGGAGGGGAACGACACCAATGTCGACGTCGCTCGGAACCCCACCTCACCGCGGAAGATCGTCGTGCGGGCGCCGAAGGGCAGGGTGTCCGTCTGCTGCGACTGAAGATCCTTAAGATCTGTTTACTCTGGTGACTGGTTGGTAAGTTCCCGGCATGGAGTCTGCGAAGCACGCCGGTGACGCCGCTGTCGCCGTTTCCAAGGCCTACGGCGTCGAGACCATGTTCACGCTGTCGGGAGGGCACGTCTTCCCCCTCTACGACGGCGCCGTGCACGAGGAGATGCGCATCCTCGACGTACGCCACGAGCAGAGCGCGGTCTTCGCCGCCGAGGCGACCGCCCGGCTGACCAGAAGACCGGGCCTGGCCGTGCTGACCGCGGGCCCCGGCATCACCAACGGCGTCAGCGGCGTCGCGACCGCCCACTTCAACGGCTCCCCCGTCGTCGTCATGGGCGGCCGGGCGCCCCAGTCGCGCTGGGGCAGCGGCGCCCTCCAGGAGCTGGACCACCCGCCGCTGCTCAAGCCGATCACGAAGCTGTCGTTCACCGCGACCGACGCCGAGTCCATCGGCCAGGACGTCGAGATGGCCTTCCGCACCGCGGTCGCACCCCACCGCGGCCCGGTCTTCCTCGACTTCTACATGGACCACCTGTTCTCCCCCTCGCCCACGCACGAGGTGCGAACGCAGACGCCGTCGCCGCTCGAACCCGACCCCGACGACCTGGCCGCCATCGCGCGGCTGCTGGCCGAGGCCGAGCGGCCCGTGCTGGTCTACGGGTCCGACGTGTGGATGGACCGGGCCGAGGAGGCCGCCCGCGACTTCGCCGAGACGTGGCGGCTGCCGGTCATCCCCAACGGCCAGGGCCGCGGCGTCCTGCCCTCGGGCCACGAGCTGCTGGTCACGCGGGCCCGCGGCCTGGCCCTCAAGCAGGCCGACCTGGTCATCGTGATCGGCACGCCGCTCGACTTCCGCCTGGGTTACGGCTGGTTCGGCAGCAAGGACGCGCTGGCCCGGGTCGTCCACATCGCCGACGCGCCCTCGCAGCTGGCCACGCACATGCAGCCGGCCGCGTCCGCCGCGGGCGATCTGTCCGTGGTGCTCTGGAGCCTCGGCACCGCCTGCGGCGACGCCGGGGTCAAACCCGACGCGTACGCCTCCTGGGTGTCGAAGCTGGCCGACACGGCCGCTGCGGCCATCGCGGGCGACGCCGAGCTGCTGGCCTCCGACTCCGACCCGATCCACCCCATGCGCGTGTACGGCGAGCTGGGCAAGGTCCTGGCCGACGACGCCGTGGTGATCGGCGACGGCGGCGACTTCGTCTCCTACGCGGGCAAGTACGTCGAGCCGAAGCAGCCGGGCAACTGGCTCGACCCCGGCCCGTACGGCTGCCTCGGCACCGGCCTGGGCTACTCCGTCGCCGCCCGCCTGGCCAGGCCGTCCTCGCAGGTGGTGCTGCTGCTGGGCGACGGCGCCGCCGGGTTCTCGCTCATGGACGTCGACACCCTCGTCCGCCACAAGCTGCCCGTCGTCATGATCTGCGGCAACAACGGCATCTGGGGCCTGGAGAAGCACCCCATGCAGCTCCTGTACGGCTACGACGTGGCCGCCGAGCTCCAGCCGCAGTGCCGCTACGACCAGGTCGTGACCGCGCTGGGCGGAGGCGGCGAGCTGGTCACCAAGCCGTCGGAGATCGGGCCGGCGCTGCGCAGGGCGTTCGACTCCGGCATCCCGTACATGGTGAACATCGCCACCGACCCGCAGGTCGCCTACCCCCGCAGCACCACGGGGGTGTGAGACCTACGACTTCGGCGTGGCGCTGGGCGAGGGGCTGCCGGTGCTGTCCTCCGGGCAGACGCCGTCGACGATGACCAGCGTGACCGGTTTGGTCACCTCCTGCACCGTCCCGGCCCCCGGCGCGGTCCGGACAACCTTGCCACAGCGCATGCCGTTGGAGGTGGAGGTCCGGTCATCGGGGATGATCTCCTCGAAGCCCGCCGCCTCGACCATCTCCTGCGCCTGCAGGAACGGCATCCCGACCACCTTGGGCACGCGTGCCTTCTTGACGTCCGACGTCGGGGTGCTCGTGGGCGTCTTGGTCGGCGTCTTGGTGACGCTCGGCGTGCTGGAGGGTGTCTTGGTCGGCGTCTTCGTCGGCGGCTTGGCGTCCTCGGTCTCCGCGGGCCTCGGCCTCTGGGTCGTCGGCTCGGGGTCCGGAGTCGGCTCCTCCACGTGGGTCTTCGGGGGCTTGGTCTTGGGGGGCTTGGGACTGCTCAGGTTGGCCACCGACGAGGCGGTGCTCGTCGGGGCGGGCCCGCTGGGGGTCATGCCCGTCAGCGCGACCGCGGTGGCGCCCGCGCCGAGCACTGCCGCGACGGCGATGCCCGCGATGAGCCCGGTCCTGCGCGGCGCCTTGGCCGCGCGGCGGCTGCCCGGGCGCCGGTCGGCCATGGTCGTCGTCTCTTCGGCGGGACGCGCCTGATGGGCGCCCGTCTGGTACGCCTCCACCGGCGGCGCCATGGTGGCCCCGGTGGCCGGCGCCGGCTGTTCGGGGATCTGGGCGGGCGCCTGCCCGCTCGCGATGGCCTTGGCCGCCTCGCTCATGGCCCTGGCGGTCGGGAAGCGCCTGGCCGGGTCCTTCGACAGCGCGACCTCGACCAGCGTGCGCACGGCCTGGGGGATGTCGGCGGGCAGCGGCGGCGGGGCCTCGCGGATGTGCTTGAGCGCGATCGTGACCGCGCTGTCGCCGTCGAACGGCCGCTGCCCCACCAGGCACTCGTACGCGACCACGCCGAGCGCGTAAATGTCGACCGCGGGCGTGACAGGAGCGCCCTCGGCCTGCTCGGGGGCGCAGTAGGCGGCCGTGCCGAGCACCATGCCGGCGTCGGTCAGCCGGTTGGCCAGGTCGGAGCGGGCGATGCCGAAGTCGGTCAGCACCAGCGTGCCGTCGCGCTGCACGAGCAGGTTGCCCGGCTTGACGTCGCGGTGCACGATCCCCTGATCATGCACGGCCTGCAGCGCCGACGCGGCCTGCGCGATCAGCTCCATGGCCGCCTGCGGCGGGATCCTGCCCAGCCTGGCCAGCAGCCGGTCGAGCGGCTCGCCGTCGACGAACTTCATGACCAGGTAGACGGTGTCGCCGCTGATGCCGTAGTCGTAGACGTCGACGACGCCGCTGTGGTTGATCGTGGCCATCGCCCGTGCTTCCCCCTGAAAGCGAGCGACGAACCCGGGGTCCTGCGTACGACCGGGAAGCAGCACCTTGACGGCGACGGTGCGGGCCAGGACGATGTCCTCTCCGCGCCACACCTCGCCCATGCCGCCGGCGCCGATGCGGGTGTCCAGCCGATACCGCCCCGCCAGCGTCGTTCCTTGGGCCACCATGACTCCCCCGTTACCCCCCTACACCAGTAACCTCTTGCACCCCGCGGCTCTCCAACAAAGCGAACTTTCGTCGCGGACAGGTCACACAGTGGTCACGGAACTCAGAGAGTGTACGACCCACCTGTTTCACATGCCACTCAAATGTCTTAAGCCGTACCACACCCTATCCTGGGGCCTTATGCCCGCACTTGTCCGCGTTTCCGGGAAGTCAGCTGACCCGTTGGACAGGTGCGACCGCCGTAGGCTGACCCCATGACGCTCGCTCCGGGTCTGCGCGCCCAGTTGCTCATCATGGTCGAGGTGGAGGACACCGCGAAGAAGGTCGGCAGCGGGGACGTGCCGGTGCTCGCCACGCCGCGGCTGCTCGCGCTGGCCGAAGCGGCGACCGTACAGGCCCTGGACAAGCACCTCGCGCCGGGCGAGACGTCGGTCGGCACCAGGGTCGAGCTCGAACACCTGGCCGCCAGCCCGCTGGGCACGCACGTGCAGATCGGCGTCGAGCTCACCGAGGTCGACGGGCGGCGGCTGGTCTTCGCCTTCGAGGCCCACGACAAACACGCCGTCGTGGGCCGCGGCACCATCGAACGCATCGTCGTCGACCGCGCCAAGTTCCTGGCTAGAACACGGCGACCTACTATTGGATGACGGCGATCAGGTCGCCTTCCTGGATCACGTCGCCCTCGGCCACCTTGAGCTGCGCCACGACGCCCTCTTCCTCGGCGAGCACCGGGATCTCCATCTTCATGGACTCGAGGATGACCAGCGTGTCGCCGTCGGAGACGGTGTCGCCCTCCTTGACGACGACCTTCCAGACGTTCGCGACCATCTCAGCGCGTACCTCAGCCACCGGAACTCCCCTCTGTCATCAATGTACTCACCTTAGGCCCGCATCCGCCCAACCAGACCAGTGTCGTAGACACCAGTGACAAACTCCGCGTTGTCCAGCAGCTCCGCGCAGAACGGCAGATTGTTCTTGGGCCCTTCGACCACGAACGCGTCCACCGCCTTGCGCCCCTTCTCCAGCGCGTCGGCGCGGGTCTCGCCGTGGACGCAGAGCTTGGCCAGCAGCGGGTCGTAGAACGGGGTGACCGTGTTGCCCGCCGCGTAACCGGAGTCGACGCGTACGCCCGCTCCGTCCGGCTCCACCCATGCGGTGATCGTGCCAGGTCCGGGGAAGAACCGCTGGGGATCCTCCGCGTAGACCCTGAACTCGATCGCGTGCCCGGTGGTCGCGGGCCGCACCTCGGGGCTCTCGCCCGCCGCGACGCGCAGCTGCAGCTCGACCAGGTCGAGCCCGGTGACCAGCTCCGTGACCGGGTGCTCCACCTGCAGCCGGGTGTTCATCTCCAGGAACACGAAGTCCTGCTGGTCGGCGTCGACCAGGCACTCGACGGTGCCCGCGCCTAGGTAGCCGACGGCCTCGCCGGCGCGCACGGCTGCGGCCAGCATGCGCTCGCGCAGCTCGGGGGTGATGCCCGGGGACGGCGACTCCTCGACGACCTTCTGGTGGCGGCGCTGCACTGAGCAGTCGCGCTCGCCCAGCGCCACGACCCGGCCGTCGGGCAGGCCGAGGATCTGCACCTCGACGTGGCGGGCCCGCTCGATGTAGCGCTCGAGCAGCACGGCCGGCCCGTCGAGCGCGTCGCCCGAGAACCTGGCGGCCGCCCTGGCCGCCTGCTCGAACGCCTTGGCCAGGCCCTCGTCGTCGTGGGCCACGCTCATGCCGATGCCACCGCCGCCGCCCGCGGTCTTGACCATGACCGGGTAGCCGATGGCGTCGGCGGCCCTGAGCGCCAGCGACAGGTCGGTGACCGGCTCGCGGGTGCCCGCGGCGACCGGCACGCCGGCCTTCTCCATGAGGTTCCGGGCGTTGATCTTGTCGCCCATCTTGTCGATGGCCTCGGGCGCGGGACCGATCCACACCAGCCCGGCGTCGATCACGGCCCTGGCGAACGCGACGTTCTCCGCGAGGAACCCGTAACCCGGGTGAATCGCCTTGGCGCCGGTCGCGCGGGCCGCCGCCAGCACCTTGTCGGCGTCGAGGTAGCTCTGCGCGGGGTCGGCCGGACCGATCAGCACGGCCTCGTCGGCCTCCCGTACGAACGGCAGGTCGCCGTCGGCCTCCGAGTGGACGGCGATGGCACGCAGCCCCAGCCGCTGGACCGTGCGGATGACCCGCCGCGCGATCTCCCCTCGGTTGGCGACCAGAACGGGTCCGAGCGTCTCAATTAACACGCCGACCACACTAAAGCCGCGACCGCCGCGGCTCCTTCCCGCTAAACCACCGATCCGGCGATCATGATCTGTAGGAACCCCACAATTCCGTACGGGCTAGACCCGCCCGCGGTCGATCACCCGGGTGAGCGCCTCGATCGCGTGGGGATCGTACGCGCTGCCCGACGACAGCCGGATGCGCTCCAGCGCCGCCCCCGCGCGGTCGCGGTCGGTCGAGGGCCCCACCAGGTCGTCGTAGGCGTTGGCGACCTTGATGATGCGGCTCGACAGGGGCGGGTCGTCGGTGATCGGATCGCACTGGCGCCGCACCACGTCGGCGACCCGGTCGAGCACGCCGGTCTGCCTGATCACCTCGGCGCCCAGCTCGGCGATGCGCCGCGCCTGGTCGGGCTCGGTGAGGACGGTGGCGCCGCCGGGGATCGGGTCGCGCAGCGAGAGCTGGCCGATGTCGTGCATCAGCGAGGCGTACTCCAGCTCCAGCAGCTCGGGCTCGGACATGCCCAGCTCCCTGCCGATCGCCACGGCCAGGCGGCTCACCCGGCGCGAATGGCCGGGCTCGACGTAGCCGCCGACCTCCGTGACCCGCGACAGCGCGCGTACGGTCTGCAGGTAGGTGGCGCGGATCCCGGCGTACTTCCTGAAAGCCACCTGCGTGACCAGCAACGGCGCCGCGAACACCAGCAGCGCCACCAGGTCCATGCTGTGCGTGGCCAGCGCGAGCAGCACGCCCGACGAGGCCACGGCCGCGCCCAGCGGGAAGGCCATGTTGACCTCGTCGCGCACGGCCACCCGGAACGAGGTGCGCAGCCGCTCGGCCCGCAGCAGCGCGGCGATCAGCACGTCGATCAGCAAGGTGATCGCGATGAGCGTGACCATCACCGCGAGGGCCGGCCACCAGGTGCTGGTCGGCGGTTTGGTCAGCAGGTAGAGCGGGTCGGCCAGCGGCCGGAACGCGAAGGCCAGCAGCGCGCCGGTGAGCAGCCGCCGCGCCATCGCGTCCAGCCGCGGCGGGCGGCCGACCGCCAGGTGCGGGAGCGCACCGGCCGCCATGCCGACCGCGATCACGGCGACCACCTGCAGGGCCGAGTGGCGCAGCGGGTTTTGGCTGAGGTCGAGCAGCAGCGTGTAGCCCAGCGCGGCGGCGGCGCCGATGGGCGCGACCTCCCTGTTGCCCGGCATGGTGAGCCTGGCCAGCTCGCCGACCGCTATCAGCGCCCCGAACCCGACCGCGATCTCCGTGCGATCGAGCCCGACGGCCGCGGTGTGGGCGACGCCGGCGATCGCGACCAGCCCCGCCGCGCAGATGAGCAGCAGCTGGCCGGAGTCGAGCCGGCGGAAGACCGTGTTCGCAGAGCGTTCTGCGCGCCTCGGGCGCTCCGTGGTGATCATTGCCCGGTCACGACCTCGATGGGCATGGTCGGGTCGTCGTGGTCCTTGATCGGGGTCTCGTCGGGCGGCGGCGCCTCGACCTTGCGCGGCGGCTGCCACGGCTCCCGGTCGAGCACCCGGATGAAGGCCGCGACCATGACGGGGTCGAAGTGGGTGCCCGCGGTCTTGCGCAGCTCCTCGAGCGCCTCCGGGACAGGCCTGGCGCCCCGGTAGGACCGGTCGGAGGTCATCGAGTCGAACGCGTCGGCCACCGCGATGACCTTGGCGAACTCGGGGATCTCGTCACCTGCCAGCCCCATCGGGTAGCCGGTGCCGTCGTGGCGCTCGTGGTGGTGCATGATCCCGGCGTAGGCCTCGTCGAGGAAGCCGATGCCGCGTACGATCTCCAGGCCCCGCATGGGGTGGAGCTGGATCGCGGCGAACTCCTCCTCGGTGAGCGGCCCGTCCTTCTGCAGCACCTTGGTGGGCACCCCGAGCTTGCCCACGTCGTGCAGCATGCCCGCGTAGCGGATGGCCCGTACGCGCTCGGGACCCATGCCGATCTCCTGAGCGATCATGGACGAGGCGAGCGAGACCCGCGTGCAGTGGCCCCGCGTGTAGTAGTCCTTGGTCTCGACGGCCTGGCAGAGCGCGGCGATCGTGGCGTCGTACGAGCGCTGCTGCGCGTGATACTGGCCGAACGCCCACCGCGCCACGAACAGCGGCAGCAGCACCAGCACCGCCGAGATCGACTGCACGGTCGCCCAGAGCCCGGCCACCAGCAACCCGAACGTGCCGTACCCGAGATAGGACAGCAGGAACTGGGCCATGCCGCGCAGCGGCACCTCCGTGGCCCGCACCCGCGTGGCCAGGCCGATCATGGTCAGCGTGAGCACGATGTTGAGCGGCACGAAGACCGCCATGGCGGCGGCGTAGGGGCCGATGAGATCGTCGAAGGCGTTGACCTGGGGCACGCCGACCTGACCGTGGAGCGCCTCATAGACCCACCCGGACACGTAGCCGCAGATGGCGAACTGCGCCCCGTTGAACAGCCGCTTGATCAGCGGCAGCCCGGGCCGCACGCTCACCATCGCGGTCAGCCCCACCAGCGCCGCGCCGTCGGGCCCGATCAGCACCACCGCCGCCAGCGAGGCGGAGAAGCTGACCGACACCGCGAACTGCTCCACGTTGAGCAGCGTCGGCATCGACTCGCACACCAGGAACAGCAGAGCGAGCACGAGAAGGACGTCGAGGTCCTCCGGGGCCACGGGAGCCCCGGAGACCATGACGCTGCGCACCATGAGAGCGACCGCCGCGCCGATCACGGCGACCAGATAGACCCTTGCAGGCCACGGCAGATCACGCATTGCGGCCCCCTACGGACATCAGGTCCAGGACACCCCTGGGGGAAGCACTCCCCCAGCGATCAGCATGACCACAGGAGTGAGCATGACGACGGCCGTGAGCAGTCGGGCGACCATAGACTTGAACATCCACATGCCTCCACGTCGAGTTCTGGGGTTCAACGCTACAGAAGACGACGTCGCCGCATGGGCGGAGTCGGAAATCGCAAGCAAAGCGTAATCAAGCCACTACTTCACGCGACGATTTCGGGCCCATTCGACTGTTTTCTTCACGCCTGTCGGCAGGTCCGTACGCGGCTGCCAGCCGAGCCCTTCGTGGGCCGGCACCGGATCGACCGCCATCGCGGGCAGGTCGCCCGCGCGCGGCGGCGCGAACCCGGGCTTGTCCTGGGCGCCCGCCGCGTCGGCGATGAGCGAGTGGAGGCGGCGGTCGGTGGTCTGGATGCCGGTGCCGAGGTTGAACCTTTGGCCGTCGCCACGCTGCCCGAGCGCCTGGACGAAGCCGTCGACCACGTCCTCGACGTAGACGTAGTCGCGGGTCTGGGTGCCGTCGCCGTAGACGACCGTGGGCGTGCCGCTGAGCAGCGCGTCGGTGAAGATCGACACCACGCCCGCCTCGCCCTCGGGCGACTGGCGCGGGCCGTAGACGTTGGAGAGCACCAGAGTGGTGTATTCGATGCCGTGGAGCGCGCGGAACGCGGCGAGGTACGTCTCGCCGCTCAGCTTCGACGCGGCGTACGGCGAGCGCGGGTCGGTGGGCGCGTCGCCGGGCACGGGGATCGTGCCGGGCCTGCCGTAGACGGCCACGGACGAGGCGAACAGCACCTTGCGGGCCCGCCCTTCGTGGGCCGCGGCGAGCACGGACGCGGTGCCCTCGACGTTGATCCGGGCGTCGCGCCTGGGCTCGGCCACGCTCTTGCGCACGCTGATCTGCGCGGCCAGATGGCAGACGACCTCCGGCTGCAGCTCCGCGACCAGGCCGGTCAGCGCGGGGTCGAGCACGTCCAGCACGTGCAGCCGGAAGTGGTCGCTGGAGGCGGCCTCTGCCAGGTTTTCCCTGGACCCCGATGACAGGTCGTCGACCACGTCGACCTCATGCCCCTCGGCGAGGAGACGATCGACGAGATTGGACCCGATGAACCCGGCACCCCCGGTGACCAACACGCGCATGGGAGAATCCTAGTCGGCCAGCTCCGCTCTCACCTGTGCGATGCGGGCGAGCACCTTGGAGCGCAGATCGCCGGGGACCGGGTCGCAGCCGCAGTGCTTGTGCACGAGCGCCTTGATCGCCTTGTCCAGGTCGTATTCCTGGAGGCACGGGCCGCATTCGTCGAGATGCACGCGGATCTCGACGATGTCGGTCTCGGTCAGCTCGCCGTCGAGATAGGCGTAGACCTTGTCGAGCACTTCGCGACAGTCGGTGTCATGCGGGTTGCCACAGCTCATTTCGATCCCTCCGCCGGGACCAGACCCCGCTCACGAGCATAGTCCTCAAGGAGGCCCCGGAGCTGCCTGCGTCCTCTGTGCAGCCTCGACATCACGGTGCCGATCGGAGTGCCCATGATGTCGGCGATCTCTTTATAGGGGAAGCCCTCGACGTCGGCCAGGTAGACCGCGATCCTGAACTCCTCCGGCAGGGCCGCCAGCGCCTGCTTGATGTCGCCGTCGGGCAGATGCTCGAGCGCCTCGACCTCGGCCGACTTCAGCCCGCTCGAGGTGTGCGACTCCGCCCGCGCGAGCTGCCAGTCCTCGATCTCCTCCGTGCCGGACTGCTTCGGCTCGCGCTGCTTCTTGCGGTAGCTGTTGATGAACGTGTTCGTCAGGATCCGGTAGAGCCACGCCTTGAGGTTGGTGCCCTCCTGGAACTGGTGGAACGACGCGAACGCCTTGGCGAAGGTCTCCTGCAGCAGGTCCTCCGCGTCCGCGGGATTCCGGGTCATCCGGAGCGCGGCGGAGTAGAGCTGCTCGAGATACGGCATGACGTCGCGCTCGAATCGCTCGCTTCGCTGCTCCAGCGTCTCCGCGCCTGTCGCGGGCACCGGACCCACCCCCCTAAGATCACCGGTGGCCGGCTGTTGCGGAACACCGTACTCAGGGGAGGATACCCGCTGGCCGGTGCCTTGCCGGTCAGTGGGGAGGGGTCTTGCCATAGTGAGCATGCTCGTCGCAACACGCCCGCGCACTTGTCTGTTCCCGCAAGATAGAAGGTACGAAGGACCCGGTGCGGGGAACGTCCATACGTACCGGCTGGTAGCCCTTTACCCGGAACTCAGGAGTCGCGTGTGCTGCCCATTCCGGCCGAGGAACTGAACGGCTCAGGGACGCTTGGGCCGTACTGGACCTTCTACCGCGCCGTCGCCGCCGAACAACTCAACCGCTGGCTCCCCGGTCAACCCTCCGTCGTCCTCGATCTCTCCGGCGGTCGCGGGCGTTGGTCCGGCCAGGTGGCCAGGGCAGGGCACAAGGTGATCGAGGTGCTCGACTTCCGCCGCACCGTCGACGGGCGGTCCGGCCTGCGGGACGCCGACCGGGTCCGGCACGTACGCGCCGACGATCTGGCGTTCCTGCCGGACGCGAGCGTGGACGCCGTGCTCGCCGAGGAACGCGTGATGTCGATCGAGCTGATGGCCGAGTCGGCGATGAGCGACGTGGCCAGGGTCCTGCGGCCCGGCGGGCGGGCGCTGGTGTGCGTCGACTCGCTGGTGCTGGGCATGGCGATCCTGGCCGAGCAGGAGCAGTGGCAGCACCTGCGGCAGACCGGCGAGGTCATGCTCGTGCCGTGGCCGGACGGCAGCATCACGCGGTGCTTCAGCAGCGGGCAGCTGCGCGAGCTGCTGATGGGCGCCGGGCTCGAGGTGGAGTGGATGCGGCCGCGCACGGTGCTGTCCCCGTCCACGGTCGACCACGTGCTCGGGGCCGACGCCCGCGCGCTCAACTACCTGGTGCGTACGGAGCTGGAGGCCCATCCGGACGACGACGACACGGTCGGCATCCATCTGGTCGCCAGCTGCCGCAAAAGCTGACTCCGCCTGGCTGTAGAGAGGTGTGCCGCCGTTCTTCGTGTCCGGCGGCATCCCGGCTCGCTCAGCGGCGCCGCTCCCGCTTGCCCTGGCACTGCACGCACCGCGCGGCCTCCGGACGGGCCTCCAGCCGCCCTTCCGGCACCGGCTTGGCGCAGTCGAGGCACCGGCCGTACACGCCTTGTTCCAGGCGCTTGATGGCCTCGACGACGGCGCGCCGCTGTGATGTGGCCACGGTCAGCATGGCCTGGGCCCGATCGGCGTCGGTCAGGTCAGAACCTGCGTCGGCCGCCGAGTGCTCGCGCACGGCGACGGGGTCGCCCTGGAGGACCCCGATCGATCGGTCCAGTTCCGCGAGCATGTCTTCCAGCCGCTCACGAGCGGTCGTGACGTCCACGAATCCGCACCTCCGGGTGAATCACGGCAACCCGCGGCTGGGACTCCCCGGTTGTCCCGCCCGGTGCAATTAGGGGCATTTATGGCGGTGACACCGAGTAAACGGATGCATCGCTTTCCTCACCGGATGCCCACTTACCGTGCTTCTTACACCTTTAGAAAAGTGCGGTTTCCTCCTCTTCCGGTAGAGGTTTGATGAGGTCCGGGCCATTGTTTCTGACGTTGTTGACGTCCGTGGAGACCGGATACGCCGTGAGCCGCCCCTGCTCGGCGGGCACCAGCAGCCGCGTGGCCTGCCCGACGTCGGTGACCTTGGGGTCAAGCCATTCGGCCCAGCGTTCGCGCTCGATCATCATGGGCATCCTGTCGTGGATGCGGCCGAGCTCGTCCTCGGCGTCCGTGGTGATGACGGTGCAGGTCACCAGCCATTTGAGAGGATCGTCATCGGCCCGGGACGGGTCTTTCCAGAACTCGTACAGGCCCGCCATCGCCAGCACCCCGCCATCCTCGGGATGGATGAAGTACGGCTGTTTCTTTTTCTTCTCGCCTTCGACCGGCATCCACTCGAAATAGCCGTCGGCCGGGAGCAGGCACCTGCGCTTGGCGAACGCCTGCCGGAACGACGGCTTCTCGGCCACCGTCTCGATCCTGGCGTTGATCAGCCGTGATCCGATCGACGGGTCCTTCGCCCAGGCGGGCACCAGGCCCCACTTCACGACCCTGAGCTGCCGCACCGCCCGCTGGGCCTCCTTGGGCACGCGGCTCAGCACGGCGTAGACGTTCTTGGTCGGCGCGACGTTGTAGTCGGCCCCGAGCTCCGTGTCGGGGTCGCCGTCCTGCTCGACCTCGAACTCCTCGAGCAACTCGTGCTTCTTGCGCGCCGACGCGTATCTACCGCACATAACCCCACACTGCCACGTACGGTACGGCTTTCGCTCGCCTGCCCACCTCGGGGCGTCCACAAAAGCAGGAGGCCCACCCCCGCCTACCTCGGAACCTGCACGAAAACCGGAGGCCCATCCCCCGCCTACCTCGGGACGTCCGCGGAAACCGGAGGCCCACCCGCGCCTGCCTCGGGGCGTCCGCGGAAACAGGAGGCCCACTCCCGCCGGCACACCTGATGACCGGAGTTGTCCACAGGCGCGACGGCACGCGAGACGCCGTCCACAGGCTGTGACCCTCGCCCTACCACTCCCAGTACTCTTTGACCATGCCCGCTCCGACCACGCCCACGCCGACCACGCCGCACTGGCCCGCGCCCACGGCGACCTCTCCGGTCACCGCCACCGTCCCGCTGCCCGGCTCCAAGTCGGTGACCAACCGCGCGCTCGTCCTGGCCGCGCTCGCCGACGGCCCCGGCGTCGTGCGCCGGGCGCTGCGCAGCCGCGACGCGGACCTGATGGCGTCGGCCCTGCGGGCCCTGGGCGCCACCCTGGAGCCCGCCGACGAGAGCGCCGCGGGGGTCGACTGGCACGTGACGCCGGGCCCGATCCGGGGCGGCGCGAGCATCGACGCGGGCCTGGCCGGCACGGTCATGCGGTTCGTCCCGCCGGTGGCCGCCCTGGCCGACGGCCCGGTCGCCTTCGACGGCGACCCGCACGCGCGCAAGCGCCCGATGGGTCCCATCCTCGACGCCCTGCGCTCGCTGGGCGCCCGGATCGACAACGACGCGCTGCCGTTCACGATCAGCGGGCCGCTGGCGGGCGGCGAGGTCACGCTGGACGCGTCGGGCTCGTCGCAGTTCGTGTCGGGGCTGCTGCTGACGGCGGCGCGGTTCGAGAAGGGCATCACGATCCGCCACGTCGGCCCGCCGGTGCCCTCGCAGCCGCACATCGAGATGACCGTGGAGATGCTCAGGGCGGCGGGCGTCACGGTCGACGACAGCGAGTCCGACGTGTGGCGCGTCGAGCCCGGCCCGATCGCGGCCAGAGACATGACGGTGGAGCCCGACCTGTCCAACGCGGCCCCGTTCCTGGCCGCCGCCCTGGTCACGGGCGGCACCGTGACGATCCCCACGTGGCCCGAGCGCACCACGCAGCCCGGCGACGCCCTGCGCGGCCTCCTCACCGCGATGGGCGCCACCGTGACCCGCTCCCCCGACGGAGCCGACCTGGTGATCACGGGGCGGGCCACGGGCGAGATCACCGGCATCGACGCCGACCTCCACGAGGTGGGCGAGCTGACCCCCACCATCGCCGCCCTCGCCGCGCTCGCGACCACCCCGAGCCGCATCCGGGGCATCGCCCACCTGCGCGGCCACGAGACCGACCGGCTGGCCGCGCTCGCCACCGAGATCAACCGGCTGGGCGGCGATGCGGAGGAGACCGCCGACGGCCTGATCATCCGCCCCCGCCCGCTGCACGGCGGCACCTTCCACAGCTACGACGACCACCGCATGGCCACGGCCGGAGCCGTGATCGGCCTCAGGGTGCCCGGCGTGGAGGTGGAGAACATCGCGACGACCGCCAAGACCCTGCCGGAGTTCGTCCGGATGTGGGACGGCATGTTGGAGGCCCGGTGACCCGGCGGCGCCTGCCCTCGGGCGCGGGTTTCGCACCGGAAACGCCGGGCACGTCGGAAAAGGGCGGTCCGTGAGGGTCCGCCGCCTGTACGGCGAGGAAAAGATCCAGCAGCACGGCGCCACCCCGGCCTGCCCGCGGCGGCGTCCGATCCCCCATCAGCACCGGCCGGCCGACGACGCGTCTCCGGCCTGACCGGGGGCGACCGCGCAGGTCATCGAGCGAAAGCGAGCGAGGACATGGGAGCAGACCGCTGAAGAAGCGGGAGTACGACGAGGACGACGTACGGGTCAGGCCGGGCAAGGGCTCCAGGCCGCGGACCCGGATCCGTCCTGCGCACGAGGACGCCGTGCAGGGCTTCGTGGTGGCCGTGGACCGCGGCCGCTACACGACGCTGGTCGAGCCCGAACGCCCGAAGGGGTCCGCGCAGAAACGCAAGCAGCAGCCGCAGCGGCGCCTGGTGGTGGCCATGAAGGCCCGCGAGCTGGGCCGCAAGGGCATCGTGGTGGGCGACCGGGTGGCCCTCGTCGGCGACGTCTCGGGCCGCCCCGACACGCTGGCCAGGGTCGTCCGCGTGGAGCCCCGCACGTCGATGCTGCGCCGCTCGGCCGACGACACCGAAGACACCGACGGCATCGAGCGCCCGGTCGTGGCCAATGCCGACCAGCTCGTCATCGTCACCGCCCTGGCCGACCCGCCGCCCCGGCCCCGCATGATCGACCGCATCCTGGTGGCCGCGTTCGATGCCGAGATCGACACCCTGCTCTGCCTCACCAAGTCCGACCTCGCCCCGCCCGACGAGCTGGTGGCCCTCTACGAGCCGCTGGGCGTCCCGCACGTCGTCGTGCACAAGGGCGGCTCCCTGGAGGAGCTCCGCGACCACCTGAAGGGCCGCGTCAGCGTCCTGGTCGGCCACTCGGGCGTCGGCAAGTCCACCCTGGTCAACGCCCTGGTCCCGGACGCCAACCGCGCCGTCTCCCAGGTCAACGCCGTAACGGGCCGCGGCCGCCACACCTCCACCTCGGCCGTGGCGCTGGAGCTGCCGGAGAGCGGCTGGATCATCGACACTCCGGGCGTACGCAGCTTCGGCCTGGCCCACGTGTCCATGGAAACGGTCCTGGCCGCGTTCCCGGACCTGGTGGAGGGCACGGTCGACTGCCCGAAGGGCTGCACGCACCTGGGCCCGGAGTGCGCCCTGGACGCCTGGGTCGCCGCCGGCAACGCCGATCCCGCCCGCCTCAAATCCCTCCGCCGCCTCCTCTCCAGCCGCGAAGGCACCCTCGACGACACCCCCTGACCCCCAGCCAGAGCCCCCGGCCCACCCGCCGACGCCGCGCACCGACCAGGACACGCCCGCCGACGCCGCAGACGCCCCCTGCACACCAGCCACGGCGCTCCCGAAGGCGCCGCCGCCGGTCCTGCCACCCCGCACCCCACCACCGAGCACCCCGGCCCGTGTGACGCCGTGCAGCGGCGCACAACGCAACGCGCTCGCCGAAGGCCTTGCACGCCCGCAGCCAAGCGCCCTGTCGGGAGCCCTCGCACGCCCGCTATCAAGCGCCCCGCCGTCACGGGCCCCAACGCCATGCCGCCGCACGGGTCCCGCCAGCGAGCGTCCTGCCGTCGAGCGCACCCGGCCACGCCACGCGGACCCCACGCACCGACCAGGACGCGCCCGCCGAGACCGCCGACGTCCCCTTGCGCACTGGCCACGGCGCTCCCGGAGGCGCTGCCTGCCCGCCACTCGCGCGGCCCGTGCCCGACCGCCAAGCGAAGCGTCCTTAGGGTGATGCAGTGCAGCGCGGTCGGCGGTCGAAGGCCTGCGTTGCCATCGTCACCGGCCACGCCGCCCGCCGAGACCCCCGCACCGCCGCGCCGTTGCCACACCGCACCCCCGCACCGCGCCGTCGCCACACTGCACTGTCGCCCCGCCACGCACCGCCGGCCAGCCCAGCACCACCTCACCCCAGTCCCGCGTCGTCGCCGTTCCGTCGTATGGGGTGGTGGCGACACGCGCGAGATGGACACCGTTACCAGAAAAGGGGCGTTGGTGACTGATGTTCTGTATGGCGGACACGGTAGCGTGGGCGACCGTGCAGGGTTACAACGATGATCTCCGGCTGGCCCACGTCATGGCGGACGCCGCCGATGACCTGACCATGCGGCGGTTCAAGGCGGTCGATCTCAAGGTCGACACCAAGCCCGATCTGACGCCGGTCAGCGATGCCGACCGCACCGTGGAGGAGGCCATCCGGGGTACGCTGCGCCGCGCCAGGCCGCGCGACGCCGTGGTGGGCGAGGAGTTCGGGAAGACCGGCTGGGGCGCCCGTTCGTGGATCATCGACCCCATCGACGGCACGAAGAACTACGTGCGCGGCGTCCCCGTCTGGGCGACCCTGATCGCGCTCATGGAGTACGGCAGGGTCGTCGTCGGCCTGGTGTCGGCCCCCGCGCTGGGCCGCCGGTGGTGGGCGGCGACCGAGGGCGGCGCGTGGACCGGCAAGAGCCTGACGAAGGCGTCCCGGATGCGGGTGTCCTCCGTGTCGAGCCTGGAGGACGCGTCGTTCTCGTACTCCAGCTTCGGCGGATGGGAGAAGACGGGCAAGCTCGACAACTTCCTCGACCTCAGCCGAGCCTGCTGGCGCACCCGGGCCTACGGGGACTTCTGGTCGCACATGATGGTCGCCGAGGGATCGGTGGATCTGTCGGCCGAGCCCGAGCTGTCGCCGTGGGACATGGCGGCGCTCACCGTGATCGTCGAGGAGGCCGGCGGCAAGTGGACCGACGTCTCCGGCGTGAAGGGCCTGGAGGGCGGCAGCCTGGTCTGCACGAACGGCATCCTGCACACCGAGGTGATCGACCGCCTCAACGGCACCTCGATCATCTCCTGAGTCCCGCCCGGGACTGGATGGCGGCGGTGGCGGCGTCCAGCGCGGCGCCGTCCTTGATCGTCACGTTGTCCTCGTAACGGACCCCGCTCGGCGGGTTGTCGTGACCGATGGGGTCGGCGTCCCAGAAGTTGCCCCGGTAGATCACGTTCTCCAGCGGCGGCCCGACCTCCAGGACGGAGGTGCTGTCGGCCCGCATGACGACGTTCCCCTCGACCGTCACCCACGAGGCGCCGTAGTCGGTGTAGAGCCCGAAGTTGTACGGCGTCCGCGTGTCCTTGATGACGTTCCCCTGGATCAGGGCCTGGTTGTCAGCCGAGTCACCCTGCACCCCGGACAGGTAGATGCCGCCCCCGTCGGCCAGCGTTCCCATGGTGTCCACGGTGAGGTTGCGCAGGACCTGGGTCCCCTCCCCGGGGCCGACGGTGATGCCGCAGTGCGGGACGTCCCTGACCTCGTTGTTGGCGACGACGCATCCGTACGTGCCCGTCACGCCGATCCCCGGTGAGCCGCTGTATTCGAGCCCGATGTGGTGAACCTTGTTGTCCTCGACAGAGGCGTTCCGCGTCCCGGACATCACGATGCCGCCGCCCGACAGGGTGTCGAAGTCGCAGGTCCGCACCACGACCTCGATGCCGCCGGAAACCCCCAGCCCCGTCGCCCCGAGCCGGGTGAACCGGCAGCCCTCGATCTCCGCCCCGACCGCGTCCTCGAACGTCACGCACGCGGGAATCATCACGGACGCGGTCGGATACGTCACGGATGCGCCCTCGCCGAGCACCGCCGTCTCGACACCGCCGCCCTCGTAGTAGCCGTTCCCGTGATAGTGCAAGAACCCCTCCGGGCGGCTCGGCCGCAGCCACGTCGCGTCCGCGAACACCAGCCCCCTGAACGCCACGTCCCGCGCCCCCGCCACGCTCACCAGCGTCTCCAGGACCGGCGCCACCACCCGCGTACGAGCGGGATCCTCCCCGTGGAGGGGCAGGTAGAGCAGCACGTGGCGCCCGGGCCGCGAGCGGTCGAGCACGAAGGTCCCGGGCTCGCGCAGGAAGCTCGGGTCGTTCTCGATCCTGGTCGGCAGCCCCGGACCGCTCGACGTCTGCCCCGCCCAGACCGAGTTGTACAGCTCGGCGGCCCACCCGAACGCCGGCTGAGCCATCGTGACCACCGTGTCCCCGGACACCGACGCCACCCCGCAGCGCGCCTCGGTCCACGGGTAGACCCCCCGGTGGACGAACTCGACGTCCCCCGGGCTCCGCCACCCGAGCGGCTCGTCCGTGACGTAACCGGTGGCGGTCGCCCGAGCGTCGCCGGGCAGGCCGGCGATCCAGGCGCGCTCGGCTCGACGGCCGTCCACGTAGAGCTGGCGGGTGTCGAGATCGCCGACCTCCGCCGTCCAGACGCCGTCCCGCACCTGCCACGCCGTGATCGGCCGGCCGCCGCTCACCACCGCCTCCTCCTGCTCGGGAGTGCCGTACCCGCACGCCTGGTACACCGTCCCGGAGTCGGCCTCGCCGAGCGAGAACGGCTCCGTCAGCGCGTGGGTCCCGCCCCGGAGGTGTACGACGGCGCCGCCGGCCGCCTCGCGGGCCGCGGAGCGCGCGCGTTCGAGGGTGGCGAACGGGTGGTCGGCCGAGCCGGGACCCGAGTCGTCGCCGGAGGGTGCGACGTGGAAGTGGAACATCACAGACCGCCTTTGCTGTTTATGCCGTACACGTAGTAGACACCATAAACAGAAGGAGGCGACATGACAACCGACCCCGAAGTCGAACTGCTCTGGCGGGAGCAGGATCGCGAGCCGCGGCCCGGCCTGAGCCTGGGCAGGATCGTGCGGGCCGCCATCGAGATCGCCGACGCGGAGGGCCTGGAGGGCCTGTCGATGCGCAAGGTCGCCGACCGGCTCGGGTTCACGACCATGTCCCTCTACCGCCATGTCCCCGGCCGCGACCAGCTCGTGGACCTGATGGTCGACGAGGCCTACACCGAACGGGCAAGCACCCCCGAGGAGCCCGAGACAGGGCAGGGGTGGCGGATGCGGCTGGAGGCCGCGGCCAGGCAGGGCTGGCAACTGCGCCGGCGGCACCCCTGGCTGGCCGAGGTACGCGGCACCCGCCACCTTCCCGGCCCCAACGCCATCGCCTACTACGAGCACACGCTGAGCACCCTCACCGGCACCGGCCTGCGCCCTTCCGAGGTGATCGCCGTCGTGGGCATGCTGGGCCGGTTCGTGGACGCCGAGGCGCTGACTTTGGTCGAGACCCGGCGCGAGGAGCGCCGCAGCGGCGTGTCCGAGCAGGACTGGTGGGGCAGCCGCGACGCCCTCTACGAGCGCCTCAACAGTTTCCCCACCCTTTCCCGCCTCTGGACGGAGGGCGGCTGGGACCACCCCGAGGACTCGTTCGAGTTCGGCCTGCGCCGCCAGCTCGACGGCGTCGAGGCTCTCATCCGAGAGCGTGACGAAAGTCGTGATGAAAGCTCAGGATGCCTCGAGTGCGGCACCCCGCTGGAGCCGGCGCCGTCCGGCCGCCCCCGCGTCTACTGCTCCCGCGCCTGCCAGCAACGCGCCTACCGCAAGCGCAAGAACGGCTAGAGCGCGAGCACGGCCCGGACCGCGTTCATCAGCCCGTCACGATAGGACCCGCCGAACAACACCACATGAACGAGCAGCGGATGCAGCTGGTGCAGCGGCACCCGCCCCCGCCACCCCTCCGCCGGCGGAAACTCCTCCTGGTACGCCCCCAGCACCCGATCGAGGTACGGCAGCCCGAACAGCGCCAGCATGGCCAGATCGGTCTCCCGATGCCCGCCATGGGCCGCCGGATCGATCAGCACGCCCGACCCGCCCGACCACAGCACGTTCCCGTTCCACAGGTCCCCATGGATCCGCGCCGGCGGCTCCGCAGGCCCCGCCACCTCGGCGAACCTCTCCACGGCCCGCTCGACCAGCGCCGCGTCCGAAGCAGGCAGCCGCGCCTGCCGCAGGAAGGGCAGCACCCGCCGGGAGGCGTAGAAGCCGGGCCAGTCCGAGCAGGGCGAGTTGTCCATCGGCAGGTCGGCGATGAACCCCGGCCACGGCGCCCCGAAGCCGGCCGCCCCCGCCCGGTGCAGCCGGGCCAGCGAACGCCCGAACCGCTCGGCCGCCGCCGCGCTGGGCGCCTCCTCCCGTACCCACGACAACACCAGCCGGTCGGGCCCCACCTCCACCACCTCGGGCACCACGGCGGCCTCCCCCAGCCACCGCAGCCCGGCCGCCTCCGAGGCGAACACCTCGGAGGCGGCCCCGGTCTTGGCGAACACCTCACGCCCGTCGTCCAGCACGCCCTTCAGCAGCCGCCGGCCGTGCGACGAGCCGAGTTCCGCCGTCCAATTCATCAGCCGATCTCATCGGCGATGTGCTTGGCCAGCCCCTCGGAGGCCGACTCGACCAGCGCGAGCACCTCCTCGAAGCCCTCGGGGCCCCCGTAGTACGGATCGGGCACCTCGGCCCCCTCCTCCGCCGCGGGATCGAACGACCGGAACAGCCGCACCTCCGACCCCACCGGCGCAATCCGCCGCAGATTGGCGAGGTTGTCCTGGTCCATGGCCAGCACCAGGTCGTACCGGTCGAACCAGTCCTTGGTGAACTGCCGGGCCCGGTGTGCCGAGCCGTCGTAGCCGTGCTGTCCGAGGATGGCCAGTGCCCGCTCGTCCATGGGGTCCCCGGCATGCCAACCGCCGGTTCCGGCGCTCTCCACGGTGACGCGGTCGCCCAGCCCGCACTCGGCGAGCGTCTGGCGGAGCACCACCTCCGCCATGGGGGATCGGCAGATGTTGCCCATGCACACCAGGCATACGCGATAAGTCATAACTCCCATCATGGGGGCGACCGGGCCCGTTCACCGAACGTTCACCCTTGTCAGGGGGCTGCGGTCACCTTCGGTGCATAGCTTTCATGGCGACTAAGGACCAAGTGGGAGGAAACCCAACCGTGAAGTATGCAGGCCGGCTCGCCGCCGTAGCCGTTGTCGGCGCGCTCTCCCTCGCTGCGTGCGGCACAGACAACAATGCCCCCGCTGGCAGCACGACTTCCGCCAGTGCACCCGCCGCGGGCAATGACAATGGTCTGAGCGGTACGATCAACGCCGCGGGCTCCTCGGCCCAGGCCAACGCGATCACCGAGTGGACGAAGAACTTCACGGCCACGAACCCCGGTGTCACCCTCAACTACCAGCCCAGCGGCTCCGGCGCGGGTGTGCAGGCGTTCATCCAGGGCACGGTGGCCTTCGCCGGCTCCGACTCGGCGCTGAAGGATGACCAGCCCGCGCAGGCCGACGCCCGCTGCAAGACCGGCAAGGCCATCAACATCCCGATGGTGACCGGCCCCATCGCGGTGGTCTACAACCTGCCCGGCGTCGAGGGCCTGCAGCTGTCGCCGAAGACCCTCGGCGGCATCTTCGACAGCAAGATCACCAAGTGGGACGACGCCGCGATCAAGGCGGACAACCCCAGCGCCAAGCTGCCCTCCACCCCGATCCAGGCGTTCCACCGCTCGGACGAGTCGGGCACCAGCGACAACTTCACCAAGTTCCTCAAGGCCACCGCCGGCTGGGCCTACGAGCCCGCCAAGGCGTGGCCCGCCGAGGCCAAGGGCCAGGGCGCCAAGGGCTCCGACGGCATCGCCTCCTCCGTGAAGGACACCGAGGGCGCGATCAGCTACGTCGAGCTCTCCTACGCCGAGAACTCGTCGCTGCAGAAGGCCAAGGTCTCCAACGGCGCCAACGAGTTCGTCGAGCTCACCCCCGAGAGCGCGGCGAAGACGATCGAGACCGCCACGATCAAGGGCACCGGCAACGACCTCGCCCTGTCGATCGACTACGCCACCAAGACCCCGGGTGCCTACCCGATCGTCCTGGTGACCTACGAGATCACCTGTGAGAAGGGCCTGTCGGCGGAGGAGTCGAAGCTGGTCAAGGGCTTCCTCACCTACACCGCCAGTGACGAGGGTCAGGCGGCCCTGAAGGAGCTGGGTTACGCCCCGCTGGCCGGCGACCTGCTCACCAAGGTCCGCACCGCTGTCGAGGCGATCTCCTAGCCACCGATGGCCAACGATCTGAAGACCCGTGACGGCGGACCGGCCATGAGCCGGTCCGCCTCGCGGCGCAGCCATGGTGAAGGCCCCTTCCGCTTCCTCTCCACGGCGGCGGGCGTCCTCCTGCTGGCGATCATGGCGGCCATCGCCGTGTTCCTCATCAGCGAGGCGATCCCCGCCCTGCAGGCGAACAAGGCGTCCTTCTTCACCGAGCTGACCTGGGACCCCAACGGCCAGAAGGTGTTCGGCATCGCCGCCCTGGCGTTCGGGACCGTCCTCAGCTCGACACTCGCGCTCGTCATCGCCACCCCGATCGCGGTCGGCGTCGCGCTGTTCATCTCCCACTACGCGCCCCGCCGCCTGGCCTCGGGGCTCGGCTACCTGGTCGACCTGCTCGCCGCCGTGCCCAGTGTGGTCTACGGCCTGTGGGGCCTGGCGTTCCTGGTGCCGCTGATCCGAGAGCCGTCCCAGTGGCTCAACGAGACCTTCGGCTGGTTCCCGCTGTTCGCCGGAGAGGGCGCCATCGGCGGCAAGACCATGCTCGCGGGCTCGATCGTGCTGGCGATCATGATCCTGCCGATCATCGCGGCGATCTCGCGTGAGGTGTTCCTCCAGGCGCCGAAGATGAACGAAGAGGCGGCCCTGGCGCTCGGCGCCACCCGCTGGGAGATGATCAGGATGGCCGTGCTGCCGTTCGGCCGCCCGGGCGTCATCAGCGCCGCCATGCTCGGCCTCGGCCGCGCCATGGGCGAGACCATCGCGGTCGCGCTGATCTTCCCCGCGACCTTCGACATCACCTTCGAGATCCTGACGCCCCACGCCAACAGCATCGCGGCGAACATCGCCAACGGCTTCGGCGAGGCGACCCAGATCGGCCGCGGGGCGCTGATCGCCTCCGGTCTGGTGCTGTTCGTCATCACCCTGCTGGTGAACATGGGAGCGCGCCTGATCATCAACCGCCGCAAAGAGTACTCGAGGGCCGGCGCATGACAGCAATCCAGCACATCTCGACCAGCCGCCGGGTCAAGGACAAGATCGTCCAGGGGCTGGTCTACCTGGCGTTCGGGCTGGCCGTCGTGCCGCTCATCTCGGTGCTCTGGCTGGTCATCTCCAACGGCCTGGCCCGCTTCGACCTCGAGTTCCTGACCCACTCGATGCGCGGCATCGGCGCCCGTGACGCGGGCGGCGGCGCGTACCACGCGATCATCGGGACGCTGGAGCAGGTCCTGCTCGCCTCGGCCGTCTCGGTCCCCATCGGCCTGCTCACCGCGATCTACCTGGTCGAGTACGGCAACGGCGGTCGGCTGAGCCGATCGATCAGCTTCTTCGTGGACGTCATGACCGGCATCCCCTCGGTCGTCTCCGGTCTGTTCGTCTTCGCGTTCTGGATCCTCGTCCTGGGCTTCCAGTTCTCCGGCTGGGCCGGCGCGCTCGCGCTGTCGATCCTGATGATGCCGACCGTGGTCAGATCGGCCGAGGAAATGCTCCGGCTGGTGCCCAACGACCTGCGAGAGGCCTCGTACGCGCTGGGTGTCGCCAAGTGGCGCACGATCATGAAAGTCGTGCTGCCGACGGCGCTCACCGGCATCGTCACCGGCGTCATGCTGGCCGTGGCCCGCGTCGCCGGCGAGACCGCGCCGCTGCTGATGACGGTGTTCTTCACCAACTCCATCAACAACGATCCGTTCACCGGACCGCAGATGGGCCTGCCGCTCTTCGTGTTCGACCAGGCGGCCCGCCCGAACGACACCGCCATCGACCGGGCGTGGACCGGCGCCCTCACGCTCATCCTGATCGTCATGCTGCTCAACCTGGTGGCGCGCCTGATCGCCTGGTGGCGTGCGCCCGCCAGGGGCCGATAGGGGGTAACCGCCGCAATGTCCAAGCAGATCCAGGTCTCGGGTCTCGACGCGTACTACGGGTCGCACAAGGCGATCGAGGACGTGTCGATGACCATCGAACCCCGTTCGATCACCGCGTTCATCGGCCCGTCCGGGTGCGGCAAGTCGACGTTCCTGCGCACGCTCAACCGCATGCACGAAGTGATCCCGGGCGCCCGGGTGGATGGCAAGGTCCTGCTCGACGGCGAGGACCTGTACGCCCCCACCGTCGCGCCCGTCTCGGTGCGCCGGATGATCGGCATGGTCTTCCAGCGCCCCAACCCGTTCCCCACGATGTCGATCTACGAGAACGTGGCCGCCGGCCTCAAGCTCAACGGCCGGGTCGGCAAGTCGCAGCTCGACGGGGTCGTGGAGGAGTCGCTCAAGGGCGCCAACCTCTGGAACGAGGTCAAGGACCGCCTGAACAAGCCGGGCGCCGGCCTGTCGGGCGGTCAGCAGCAGCGTCTCTGCATCGCCCGGGCCATCGCGGTCAAGCCGCAGGTCCTGCTGATGGACGAGCCGTGCTCGGCGCTCGACCCGATCTCCACGCTGGCCATCGAGGACCTGATGGCCAAGCTCAAGGACGAGTACACGATCGTCATCGTCACCCACAACATGCAGCAGGCCGCCCGGGTGAGCGACAGGACCGCGTTCTTCAACCTCGCCGAGCAGGGCAAGCCCGGCAAGGTGATCGAGATGGACGAGACGTCCCGCATGTTCACCAACCCGTCCCAGAAGGCAACAGAGGATTACATCACGGGGCGCTTCGGCTGATGACCCAACAGCAGGCGGCATCCACGGTGATCGGGGACGCGCGGACGAAGCCCGTACTGCTCATCGCCGACCCCGACGGCGCGGTCGTGGAAGACCTCGCCACGGCGCTCGAACGGGAGGGCGTGTCCGTCACAGGCACGCCCGACGGGGCTCAGGGTCTTCTCCAGGCGGGAGCCCTGCAGCCTGACGTGGTGCTCGTCTCGGCCACGCTGCCGGTCATAGACGCGGTGGAGTTCGTCCGCGCGGTACGGCTGGCGCGCGCCGTACCCGTCCTGCTCGGCGTCGGCGAGGGCCACGCCGAGCAGGCGGTACGCGCGCTCGCCGCCGGCGCGGCCGCCTGCGTGGCCCGGCCCTACCGGGTGGCGGAGCTGCTGCCGTTCATCCAGGCGGCCTCGCCCGGCGCGCGCCAGGTGCTCGCCGTGGGCGGGGTCGAGCTGGACGTGCAGGCCTATCAGGTACGGGTGGGCGGGCGAGCGGTCCACCTGCCCCTGCGGGAGTTCGAATTACTGCAGTACCTGATGCGCAACGCCGATCGCACGGTGACCCGCGAGCAGATCATGCGCCACGTGTGGCACGCCGCGGCCAACACCTCGACGAACACGATCGCGGTGCACGTCAAACGCCTGCGCGCCCGGCTGGGCGACGAGGACGACCAGCTCATCCAGACCGTACGGGGTGTCGGCTACCGCCTGGTCACGCCTGGCACTTCCGGAAGTCCTGCATAATCCGCTTCGTCACGCCTTCGACCGTCGCTATGCCGTACCCCACCTCGGGACTTCCCTCGGTGAGTACGGCAACGGCGTAGGCGTGGCCGTCGCCCCTGATCAGGCCCACGCTGACCGTGGCCCAGAGCTTGTTCGAGACGTGCTTGAGCCAGCCGTTCTTCAGCGCCACGCGGTCGCCCGCGCACGCGGCGGCGCTGATGCCCCAGTTCTGGCCCGCCACGACGTGACCCATGAGCTTCAGCACCTGATCGCGGTCCTTGGCCTTCAGCGGGCTCTTGCCGGACACCAGGGCCCGCATGAGGCGGATCTGGTCGTCCACCGACGTTCGGGTGATTCCCCAGCAATACAGGTCAACGCACTCGCCTGCGACGCCCTGGGTGTGTTTGAGGCCCAGCTTCCTGCCTGCCTTGGTGAAGCCGGGCGCGCCACCGATGCGTGACCAGAGGCGGTCGGCGGCGTGGTTGTCGCTGTAGCGGATCATGATGTCGGCGTCGTGCCGGACGCCCGCTGGCAGCTTCTTCCACGAGGCCCGCAGCAGCAGCGCCATGAGGATCTGCACCTTGGCCGTGCTGGCGGTGATCAGGCGCTCGCCGGGGTGGTAGCGGTAGAGCCGGCCGGTCGTCAGGTCCTTGACCATGGCGGTGACCTGACCGGACCGGCCCGCGAGGTAGCGATCGAGCCGCTTGCCGATCCGCTCGGCCGGGATCGGCGCCAGATTCTCCTCGGCCGCGACCTGCTCCAGCCGCGCCCCGAAGGCCGCCTCGCGTACGCCCAGGACCGCTTCCCGCCGGGCGGGAGCGGGCGGCTGTGCCCGGACCCGGGCAGGCGTCGGTAAGAGAGCTGTGAGCAGGGCGAGGGCGATGACCGCTCGGGGTATCGCCTGGCCGCGGCCCGCGATCATTGACGCATTATCACGAAAAATCGTGACAGGCCGCTAGATGTCGGCGGCGATCAATTTCGCGATCGAATCGTCGTCACACGTGGCCCAGAAGTCCCCCACGACATCCTCCAGGTGCTGGAGGGAGTCGGCCCGGAACAGCACATCCTGATATTTCGTGATGTCGTAGTGCGTGGTCCCCATGGCAGACAGGTCCAGCGGCCTGATGTCCATGCCGCGGAACTCCTCGATCTCCCCGTACGACGAGAGGATCCCCGCCCCGTACGCCCTGAGCTCGCCTCCTTCCGCCATGACCCCGAACTCCATCGTGAACCAGAAGACCTTCGACACGAACTCCAGCGCCTCCTCGGACTCCACCCGCCGCGCGGCCTGACCCGCCAGGTGGTACAGGGCGGCGTACCGGGGAGCGGCCAGCGCGTTGGCATGGCCGATCACCTCGTGGACGACGTCGGGCTCCGGCGTGTAGAAGGGCACGGAGTGGTGCCGGATGTACTGCGTCGAGTGGAAGAACCCGTCGGCCAGCACCCCGTAGAAGTCGCGCAGCGGCACCAGCCCCGCGGCGGGCAGATACCGGAACCCGGTCAGCGGCTCCAGCAGCCGCGAGACCTCTTCGAGTTGCGGGATCCGCTCCTTCGGCAGCCCCAACTGCGCGGCGCCGTCCAGGTACTCGGCTGTGGCGTACTTGGCGTGCTTGACCGCCAGCTCCCTGGTGACCAGGGCCCAGACCTCGTGCTCCTCCTCGGTGTACTCGGCCGCCGGAATGGGCGTCCCCCGCCGGTGGTTGACGGCCAGCCCCGCGATCGCGTTCCGCCGCGCCCGGTAGACCGCGTCCGCGAACCCCGGATGGGACGCGGCCAGCTCCACCACCACCGACCCGTCCTCCTGGGCTGCGACAGGGGCGAAGTATTGTGCTTCCTCGAACATGCTCCAAATGACAGCAATTCCGCGTTCTCTTGACAACAGCGACCAGTTTTGCTGCGCGATACGCTTGATTTCGCCTCCCCAAACTCACATCTTCTGCTCGAATCGCACAGTTCAGGGAGGGTCCGCCATGGACGATCTCGACGCCAGGTTGCTGGTGACCATGCGCGCCCATCCCCGCGTCGGCCTGACGGAGCTGGCCCGGCTGCTGGGGGTGGCGCGCGGCACCGTACAGGCCCGGGTGGAGAAGCTGACGGCGAGAGGCGTGATCGAGGACTTCGGCCCGACCGTGTCACCGGCCGGCGCCGGCTACCCCATCCTGGCGTTCGTGTGGCTGCAGATCGCCCAGGGGCGGCTGTCGGAGGCGGTGGAGGCGCTGCGTGCCGTACCTCAGATCCTGGAGGTGCACGGTACGAGCGGCCAGCACGATCTGCTGTGCCGAGTGGTCGCGCACACCACCGAACACCTCCAGGAGATCATCGCCGGCATCCTGGCGTCCTCGGCGGTGCAGCGCACGGACACGACCATCGCCCTGTCCACCCAGATCCCCTACCGGATCGAGCCCCTCCTCGAAAACCGCTAGGACCTCGGCGGCATCCAACCTGATGGAGGGGTGCCATGAAGAAGCTCATAGCGATCGCCGCCGTGGTGGCGGCCAGCGCGGCCCTGGTCCCGCTGTGGACCACCGTCCGCGCTCCGGACCAGCGGCCCAGCCCGGCTCCTGGCGAGCCCGCTGCCTACGCGTACCTGTGCAACAACGCCAAGGACGAGGGGCCGCACGATGAGTGCGGCCACTGGTTCGTGGTGACGTCCGGCGGGAGGACGTGGCAGCTCACGGACGCGGTGGAGCGGGGCTACGTGGACCTGACCGCGGACGGCCGCTACCTGGCCTACCAGCGGGCCGGCGACGGCCGCCTCGTGGTCCGGGACCTGGTGGGGGGAACCGTCCGTGCGGTCCAGGAGGCCGCGCCCGGGGTGGACGGGGACCGGCTCGCGTACCGGCCCGCGCTGCTGGGCAAGGGGCGCTGGCTGTACGTGGACTACGTGGCGGGCTGGCAAGGCGTGGACGAGCCTCCGAGCTTCGTCGTGGACGTCGCCACTGGCCGCACGGTGTGGCGGCTGCCTGAGGGCTCCTGGCTGGACCGGCTGGACGACGACGGATCGAAGCTCATGGTGGAGGATGACAAGTCGTTCTCGGTCATAGACGCCTCGGGAACCTCCACGAAGCCGCTGCCGGCCCGCCTCCGCGCCGTCGAGGCGACCGGCGCCCTGACCCCGGACGGGACGGGCCAGGCCGCGCAGGTCGTCTCCAGGAACTTCCCGGCGGGCGGCGCCGACATCCGCCCGGCCCGGCTGGTCACCATCGACACCGGGACCGGAAAGGCGCTCCATGACGTACGCCTCTCGCTCCCGTTGAAGGACAGGGCGAGCATCTGCGACGTCAGCCGGTGGGCCGACTCTCGGGTGGTTCTGCTGAGATGCGGGACGGGCGAGCTGTTCCACGACATCACCTTCCGCGTGGACACCCGGACGGGGCAGCACACCAAGGTGAGAGAGACGCGGCCGCCCAGGTCACACCTGTTCGAGCTGGTGCGGGCAACGGATTAGCCCGTAAAACAAGAAATGGCCCCACGCACCGGCGTGGGGCCATTTCTATAAAGATTGTCCGGCGGCGACCTACTCTCCCACACCCTCCCGAGTGCAGTACCATCGGCGCAGAGAAGCTTAACTTCCGGGTTCGGAATGTAACCG
>NZ_JBIUCF010000030.1:0-153909 GCF_044593615.1 Nonomuraea sp. NPDC051941 | reverse complement strand
CACCAGCAGGGACTGCCGGCCGGGGTTGAGCCGCCGCCAGATCGACCCGATGGCCTTACGATGACGCCGGATGACTCCGGCGACGTAGTTCAGGGTCTGATGCGACAAATCGACGGCAGCACGATAGAACAACACCTGAAGCTCCTGGTTGCGACGGCGTGGATTGTGGTGATCAACCCGTCTACCAGGAGCTTCTTCACGTCACCGGCCGAACACCGGCATCGCGATCATGCTGTGACCAGGGCGCTCGCCGCGGAGCCTGAAAAAGGTTCAGTGCACTGGACTTCGGAAATCAGTGCAGAGGACTACGGGAATCGATACACAGTTTAATGATCTTGGTCTTGCTCTCGGGTTCCGTGACCGTTTTAGAGTCACTCAGGTCGTTTGAGCAACTACTCGAGATCTACGCTCAAGATCTGCAAACCCGCCGATGGCTGCTGGTCGGCGCATGTATCGATGCTTCGGGCCATGCAAGATGGACGGCCGTCGCGTCGACCGCGCGTGAACTCGGCCGAAGGAGGCTTGATCACGGCTTGGACGGGTCTGCGGCCAGGTCGGGTGTGTCCCGCGCACCAACCCTTCATCATGCCCTTCGGTTGGGTGTGTCGCTCGGATCTGGCTTTACGATCAGGCCCCCCGCAGCGGATACCCGGCGACACAAACCGGCTGATTTCGATCTCGCTGTCGGCCTGCCGATGTGCTGGACGCGTGCCGAAGAGCACGTGGCGAGCATGAACTCGGCTATCTGCGCCTCGCAGAAGAGAATCGAGAAAGTGCAGGTCAGATGGGGTATGGAGTGGTAGGGCGCCCGGTGCTCGAACCCGGAACCTACGGATAAAAGTCCGTAGCTTTGTTCCTGCATGCCAGAGCGTGCCGCATTCTGTCGCACGGGTTCAGAAAGTGTCAGCGCGAATGCGTCGAAGCTGGACATGCATGCACGTAGCGATCGCGGCGATTTTTTCGTGTATGTCCCGATCTAAAATCGTGTGCTGCTGTTGATTGCTCGAGCTGCTCGGTTCGGAATCCGATGCCGGTTTGACCAAGAGTTGGCCTATCGCGCTGTCCTAACCCGGCCTTTCTGGCCGGTATTTAGATAAGTGACAGGGATGATTCGCCCGCCAGATCGGGGCGTCTGATGGTGACCGTACAGTCCAGCCGCTTCAGCGGATCTCGATGCCGTGCCTTCCGCGCCGGTAGGAGCCGCAGTCCTGCGGTCAGCGCGGGGGCCTCGGTGTCTGGCCGGCGTCCTGCGACCGGGACAAGCAGCAGCGCATCCCCGCATCCACGTTCGGCCAGTGCGTGGGCCGGGATATGTGACCAGCGGATATCACTTGACGTGGGCGGTGAAGGTGGGCGTCGATACCGACGGCCCCGGCCAATCGGTGGCCCCCGACTGTCCCGCTGCGGCCCCCTACGGGCCTGTGCGGGCCGGCAGGGGCGCTATTCGGTCTGGGGCGCGGCATGCCCCACCCCGGGGTCGCTGGGCGATGACCCGCGCGGGGATCGGCCCGATGCGCGAGGCCGCGAGCGACGTCCTGTAGGGGCGATACCGCATCGGCGGTGTTCGGTGGCGGGGCGGGGGGCCGCAGGAAGTGCGGCGTCGAGCAAGCGGCGACGCGAGGTCAGCGAACAAAGGGAAAGGCTCGACAGCGACGATGAACGGAACCACCTTCAAGACGTGTTCCTGCCGGGACGAGGCGACGGGGAAGCGACTGGGCAAGGCCTGTCCGAAGCTGCGACGCCCGGGTGGCGGGGAGTGGTGGAGCAGCACCCATGGCCGGTGGGCCTATCAGCTGGAGCTGCCCGCGCACGCCGACGGTCGGCGGAGGAATCCGCTGCGCCGTCGGGGCTTTGCCACGCTGGAGGAGGTCGAGGCCGAACTGGAGCATGCCCGGGCGCTGCTGTCGCTGGATGAGGATCCGCACATCCAGCGGAAGGTCACCGAGCTGCTGCTGTCGGTGCTCAAGGACACCAAGGCGCTGCCGCCGGTGGAGGAGGTCGAGGCCGAACTGGAGCATGCCCGGGCGCTGCTGTCGCTGGATGAGGATCCGCACATCCAGCGGAAGGTCACCGAGCTGCTGCTGTCGGTGCTCAAGGACACCAAGGCGCTGCCGCCGGTGGAGGAGGTGCGGCGCAAGGTCCGCACCCGACAGGACCTCAATCCCACGGTGTCCGTGGCCGAGTGGATGGCCGAGTTCCTGCGGCGTAAGCGGAAGATCGATGCCACCACCCGCCGCTCCTACGAGGCGCACATCCGTCTGTACTTCACTCCCTACTTGGGCGATATCCGGCTGGATCGGCTCCGGGTATCGGATGTGGCGGGCATGTTCGATGCGATTGAGGAGTTCAACGACGTCATCGCCACCGCCCGGGCCAGCGGCGATCCCGAGGAGCGGGCCAAGGTCCGGTATCGGCGGCCGGTCGGCCCGGCCACCATGCACCGCATCCGTGCCACTCTCCGGCACGCTCTGAACATTGCGATCAAGCAGGATCGGCTGATCGACTTCAACCCGGCCGCGGTCGTCGAACTCCCTGACGCCGAACGCCCCAAGGCGCTGGTGTGGACCGACGAACGGGTCACCGCCTGGAACCGCGACCTGCAGCACCGGCTCGACATCGAGCAGCGGCGGCGCGGGTCCCGGCTCAGCCGCGCCAGCATGATCAACGTGTACGCGTCCGTGCCGAGGCCGTCGCCGGTGATGGTGTGGACGCCCTCCCACACCTTCGCCTTCCTCGCTCAGGCGGCCGGCCACCGGTTGTTCGCGCTGTACCGGTTGATCGCCCTGCGCGGGTTGCGCCGGGGGGAGGCGGTTGGGCTGCGCTGGAAGGACGTCGACCTGTCCGCCGGGACGGCCGGGGTGCATTGGCAGATCACCCAGCTGGGGTGGGAGCCGGTGCAGGGCAGGCCGAAGACCGAGGCCAGCGACCGCACTATTGCGTTGGATGAGGACACCGTCACCGCGCTGCGTGCGCACCGCAAGCGGCAGGCAGCCGAGCGGTTGATCGCGGGTGAGGCCTGGGCGGACAGCGGGTTCGTCTTCACCGACGAGATCGGCGGGCCGCTGCATCCGCAGCAGGTCAGCGACCAGTTCTACCAGTTGGCCTTCCAGGTGGGGCTGCCGCCGGTGCGGCTGCATGACCTGCGCCATGGGGCTGCCTCGCTGATGCTGGCTGCCGGGGTCGATCTGAAGGTGGTGCAGGAGACCCTCGGCCATGTCTCGTCCACCTTTACCCGTGACACCTACACGAGCGTCTACCCGGAGGTGGCCCGCGCCGCCGCGGAATCGACCGCCGCTCTCGTCAACACCGCAGCCGCAGGCGCGCAGACCGCCCGGCTGATCACTCTGCCGACCCACATCGGCGACGCCACAACCTGAACCACCGAACCCAGCAGGCCCGTCGGTTCTTCGGCGGGTCTGCGTCTTTGTCCTCAGCGTTGTCGTGCAGGTGATGCAGCCGATCGATCCTTAGCCTGTGCTGTAACGGGGTCGAGAGGATCGGCGCGAGAAGCAGCGGATCTTTTATCTGCTGGTCACGAACGGCCGGGGCGGTGAGACGAGCCCACTTGGACAAGGCTTGACCGCGCATGAGGCCACCACTGACCCGCGACGCCGAACAGACCTTCCAGCTTGATCTTCTGATGGTCATCTCTGGGGTCTGAGCTGACGGTGGCAGCCTAAATGATCTACCGCGATACACGGTCCGTACACAAGAGCAACCACCGAGCAATCAACCATAATCAACAACGAGGTCGGAGGTCGACGGAAACCGAGAAACCCCAGGTCGAACGCGGTATTGAAGAGTAGGGCGGGTGGGACTTGAACCCACGACCCACGGATTATGAGTCCGATGCTCTGACCGGCTGAGCTACCGCCCCTGGATTAAGTTGTGTGACGTGCGGTGGGACGTCGGAAGACCGTGCCGAGCCCCTGCGCATGCTAAGGCTAGAGCATCGGATGCGGTCGTGGCGTCCGGTCGAACGGGAGACGGGTCTCCGCGGATATCATTCCATGCCCGGCAGTGTTGTTGGAGCCTCGGTCGATCATATTCGGGGTCTTCGCTCCCAGCGGAGTCGTAGGGGATTGATGGGGCGGTAGCGTCTGGGCGTGGCCGTGACGCTGGGTTACGGGACTCACTCCATCGCCGTGGACAACGAGATGGGCATCGCCGCCGGGTGATTACCCAGGGAGTTGTCTGCGCGGGGGCGAAGCCTGGCTGTGGAGCTGGGGGCGCGGCGGGCGGCGGTGGACGTCGTTTATACCTCTGACCTGGGGCGGGCTGTGCAGACGGCGGAGATCGCCTTTGCGGGCAGTGGCAAGGAGATCAGGCTCGATCGGCGGCTCAGGGAGTGCGACTACGGGATCTACAACGGGCGGCCGGTCGGTGAGGTGGCGGCGTTGCGGAGCAGGCATATCGATATGCCGTGGCCGGGTGGGCAGAGCTATCGGCAGGTCGTGGCGGAGATGGCGGGGTTTCTGCGGGACATGATGGATGAGTGGCAGGGGGGTCTGGTGCTCGTGGTGTCGCATTCCGCCAATCGGTGGGCGCTGCAGAATCTGCTGGATGCGACTCCGTTGGAGGAGTTGGTTGACGCGCCGTTCGAGTGGCGGCCGGGGCGGGAGTACAGCATCGCCTTGAGGTGGGGTGGTGTGCGGGGGAGGGTGGGGTGCCCTCCCCGAGGTGGTGTTTTGGGTCCAAGGGGTGGGGGCGGTGTCCGGGGTAGATGGTGGTCTTCGGGGCGGGGGCGCTGATTTACGGGCGGGGCTTAGGGCGCGGTGCCGTAGCTGGGGTTGCGGACCAGCCAGTCGTGGTAGATCGGGCTGCGGCGTACGGCGTCCAGGTGGGCTTGTTTGGCCTGTGTCACCACCCAGTCCGCCTTGGGGGCGGTGGGGTGGTGGCCGAGGAGTTGGCGCCAGCGCAGTGGCGCGCCGGCGAACGGCACCATGGTCAGGCCCTGGGCGGCCTGGTGGGTGGCCTGGCAGAGCACGACCGCGCGGCCGACCTGGGCGAGGTGGGTGCAGGTTGACACGTCGGTCTCGTAGATCGTGCCCGGGGTGAACCCCGCTCGCGCGCACGCCGTGGCGAAGCAGTCGGCGAAGCAGCCGTCGCCGGGTGTCACCGCCCACTGTTCGCCGGCGAGGTCGGCGAGCTCCACCTCCTTCTCCTTGGCGGCCGGATGGTCCACGCCGACCAGGCAGAACACGGGGTCGAGGCTGATCGTCTCCCACATGAGCGCGCCGGTGGGGGTGCCGGAGTCGCCGCAGGCGCCGGTCAGCACGTAGTCGAGGCGGCCGAGCTCGACCATGCTGGTCAGCTCGTGGGCCGACCAGGAGGTGTACGTGCTGACCGCCCCTTCCGCGGCGAGCCGGTCGACCAGGCCGCCCAGTATGGGGCCGTTGGTGGCGCCGATGCGGAATCCGGGGGAGGGGGCGGCGGCGAAACGTACGGCTTCCTCCTGCAGCTCCTGCGCCGCGGGAAGCAGTACTCGTGCCCTGGAGAGCACGAGCTCGCCCAGCCTGGTGGGTCGCGCGCCATGCCTGTCGCGCTCGAACAGCGTGCCGCCGAGCACCCGCTCGATGCGCTTGATCTGGGCGGTCAGGGCCGGCTGGGCCAGCCCGAGCTGGGATGCGGCCTTGCTCACACTTCCCGCGTCCGCGACCGCACGGACGATCCTGAGGTGCCTGAGCTCGAGGTCCATAAGGGGACGGTAAGGCGGCGATCTCTTACAAACAATGCCCATATGTCAGGAAATGTGACAGATATTGTCGAGGCTCTCTGGGGTAGGGGGAGCCCATGACGACGATGGGAATAGATCCGGCGCAGCTCAGCGACGAGGATCTGGTCCGCGAGCTGCGGCAACTGCACACCACCCGGAGCGATACCTTCTTCCACGGATCGGACGACGCTCTGGCGGTGCACACGTCCCGGATGAACGAACTGGAATCCGAGTACCTTCGCCGCAACCCGGACCGTGAGGTCGACCCGAACCGGCTGAGGGAGGGGGCGAGACAGCGATCATGATCGAGGTCCACGATGTGCAGGCTCTGTCGGACGTCGATGTCTACGTCTACGAGGCGGTGGCGTCCCTGGCGGTGGAGCACGGCCTGGCGGTTCCGGCCGCGTTGGTGCGGGCGTGCGGGCTGACCGAGGAGCAGGTGCGCGAGAGCCTCAAGCACCTGATCGAGCATGGGTACGTGGTGCCCAGGCAGGACGGGTACGCCCTCGGGGCTCATACGTTCGAGGTCGAGTACTGAGGGTCTGAGGGTGCTGAGGCATCGTCGGCCGTCCCCGGCGCGCGTATGAGCGGTCCACCCGGTCCACCCGGTCCACCCGGGGTGCTGATCGCGCGCTGCCTGGACGAGATCTCGGCGATGTGATCGCGGCGCGTAGGGCCTGCGATGAACGGGCGAACCGAGCCGATCAGGGCCGTCTGGCCCGGACCGGTGCCATGAAAGGTGCCGGTCAGGGCCGTCGGCCGGGGCTGTGAAAGGTGCCGGTCAGAGCTGCCGGGCCGGGGCCGCGAAAGGTGCCGGTCAGGGCCGGGGCCCGGAGGGGCGGTCAGGGCCGGGGCCCGGAGGGGCGGTCAGAGGCGTCTGGCTCGGGCCCAGGCCACGAACGCGCCGCCGAAGACGGCCATGGCGAGGCCGGTCCACAGGTTGATCGCGCTCCCGAGCGCCCCGGCGACGACGAGGATCACCCCGTACACCAGGAACAACCCGCCGATCACCATCCGAATGTCACTCACAGGATCACCCCGTACATCACAACGGCCAGGACGAGGGCGCCCGTGCCGAGCAGCACCGGCGAGCGGTACCAGCGCGCGTCGCCCGCGAGCGCGTCGTCCTCCAGGTCGGTGGCGTTGAGCCCGTACACGAGCCCGCGCAGCTCCTCGGCGGGCTTGGGCGTGGTGACCAGCGTGACCGCCACGGACACGATCACGTCCACGACGAACGCCAGGCCCGCGCCCCAGAAGCTGGCGTTCAGCTCGGTGCCGAAGTCCACGATCCCGGCCTTGAACGCGATGTACGACGCGAAGGCCGCCAGCGTGCCGGCGAGCAGCCCCCAGAAGCCGGCCCACGGCGTCATCCGCCGCCAGAAGAGCCCGACGATGAACGTCGCGAAGAGCGGCGCGTTGAAGAACGAGAAGAGGGCCTGCAGGTAGTTCATGATGTTGGAGTAGCCGGCCGCGATGAACGCCGTCCCGACGCCCAGCGCCACGCCCGCGACGGTCGCGATCCGGCCCACCCGCACGTAGTAGCCGTCGTCGCGGTCCGGCCGCAGGTGCGACTGCCAGATGTCGTTGGTGAACACCGTGTTGAACCCGCTGATGTTGGCCGCCATCCCCGCCATGAACGAGGCCAGCAGCCCGGTCACCGCGACCCCGAGCACGCCGTTCGGCAGCAGGTCCCGCATGAGCATCGGGATCGCGTTGTTGTACGCCTGCCCCTGCCCCCAGCCACTGAACAGCACCAGCGCGATCATCCCCGGCAGCACCGTCACCAGCGGGATGAACAGCTTCGGGTACGCGGCGATGATCGGCGTGAGCCGGGCCGCGTTCGTGTTCCTGGCCGACAGCGCCCGCTGCACCTCGGCGAAGTTCGTGGTCCAGTACCCGAAGGACAGTACGAACCCGAGGCCGAACACGATCCCGATCCAGTGCGCGTGCATCGGGTTGTCGCCCGCCGTGCCCGCCCACGTGTGCAGGCCGCCCTCGCCGAGCGGGCTCTGCCGTACCTTGTCCGCCAGCCCCGAGAAGCCGCCCACCTTGATCAGCCCGAGCACGGTCAGCGGGATCAGCCCGGCGAGGATCACGAAGAACTGCAGCACCTCGTTGTAGATCGCGGAGGAGAGCCCGCCGAGCGTGATGTACGCCAGCACGATCACCGCCGAGACCACCACCGAGACCGGCAGCGGCCAGCCCAGCAGCGCCTCCATGACCAGGGCGAGCGCGTAGAGGTTCACGCCCGCGATGAGGATCTGCGCGACCGCGAACGTGATCGCGTTCAGCAGCTGCGTGGCGCCGTTGAAGCGCTTGCGCAGGAACTCGGGGACGCTGCGGACCTTGGAACGGTAGTAGAAGGGCATCATCACGATGCCGAGGAACACCATGGCGGGCACGGCGCCGATCCAGTAGTAGTGCACGGTCATGGCGCCGTACTGCACGCCGTTGGCCGCCATGCCGAGGATCTCGATCGCGCCCAGGTTGGCCGAGACGAACGCGAGCCCGGTGATCCACGCGGGCAGGCCGCGCCCCGCGAGGAAGAAGTCGAGGCTGGAGCTGATCCGTTTGCGGGCGGCTAACCCGATGGCGAGCACGGTGGCGAAGTAGATGGCGATGAGCACGTAGTCGAGGAGGTTCACGTCGAGACGCACGGCAAGCCCGCTACCCCGGAAACGCCCGGCATCACGCGGACCTGTCACGCGGGCGTACTGTCGGGGTGTGGACGTCGCCGATCTCAGCCCGGCGCAGGCGCGGGAGCGCTTCCGCGCCGGCGAGCGCGTGCCCACGGCGGGGTGGTGCCTGGGGTGGACGCAGGCCAACCTGATCGCCGTGCCCCGGCGGCTGCGCTACGAGCTGCTGCTGTTCGCCCACCTCAACCCGCAGGCGTGCCCCGTCCTGGACGTGGGGGAGCCGGGCGCCTGGTCCACGCCGCTGTTCCCCGGCGACCTCCGTACCGACCTGCCCGGATACCGGCTCTACCGCGACGGCGAGCCGGTCGCGGATCTCGGCGACGTGGTGGAGCGGTGGCGGGACGACCTGGTGCCGTTCCTCATCGGGTGCAGCTTCACCTTCGAGCGGGCGCTGCTCGCGGCCGGGGTGCCGGTGCGGCACCTGGAGCTGGGGACGAACGTGCCGATGTACGTCACGGACGTGGCCTGTACGGCGGCCGGGAGCCTGTCGGGGCCGCTGGTCGTGTCGATGCGGCCGGTGCCGGACGAGCTGGTGAAGACCGCGATCGAGGTGAGCGGGCAGTATCCGCTGGTGCACGGGGCGCCGGTGCACGTCGGGGACCCCGCGGGGATCGGGATCCACGATCTGGCCCGGCCGGACTTCGGCGATCCGGTCGAGGTGCGGGAGGGGGAGGTGCCGCTGTTCTGGGCGTGCGGGGTGACGCCGCAGGCGGCGGTCATGGCCAGCGGCGTCGAGTACGCGATCGGGCACCTGCCGGGGCACATGGCGATCCTGGACGCCCGCGACGACGACTACCGCGTGCCGTCCTGACCGTCTTGCTGTCCTGACACCCGCGTACGCGGATTTGCGTACGCGGGTGCCTCGTCTCGGCGGACGACCCCGGGCGCCGCCCAGGTCAGACTCCTTGACCATGCTGACCGTCTTGACCAGGGCGTTCCGGGTGCCGGAGCTGCGTAAGAAGCTGCTGTTCACGCTGGGACTGATCGCGTTGTTCCGCCTCGGGCAGCTCATGCCCTCCCCGGGGGTGGACGTGGTGGCCGTACGGGAGTGCGTGGGGTCGGCCAGGGGCGGGCTGTTCGACATGGTGCAGATGCTCAGCGGGGGCGCGATGCTGCAGCTGTCGGTGTTCGCGCTGGGCGTCATGCCGTACATCACGGCCAGCATCATCATGCAGCTCTTCGCCGTGACGGTGCCCAGGCTGGAGGCCCTCAGGAAGGAAGGGCAGCGGGGCCAGGCGAAGATCACCCAGTACACGCGGTACCTGACCGTCGGGCTCGCCGTGCTGAACGCCGGGACGATCGTCGCGCTCGCCCGCTCCCGGCAGCTCCTGCCCGGGTGCGCGAAGCCGCTGCTGCGCGACGAGGGGCTGCTGCCCGTGGCCGTGATCGTGCTGACCATGGTGGCCGGGGCCTGCGTGGTCATGTGGCTCGGCGAGCTGGTCACGGACCGGGGCATCGGGAACGGCATGTCCATCCTGATGTTCACGCAGGTCGTGGCCGTCTTCCCGGGATACATGGCGAAGATCTTCGTGATGAGCCCGGTGAGCTTCGTGGTGATGACGGCGGCCGGGCTGTGCCTGGTGGCGGCAGTGGTGTTCGTGGAGCAGGCGCAGCGGCGGATCCCGGTGCAGTACGCGAAGCGGATGGTGGGGCGGCGGATGTACGGGGGCACCAACACCTACATCCCGCTGAAGGTGAACCAGGCGGGGATCGTGCCGGTGATCTTCACCTCCTCGCTGCTGTACCTGCCGACGCTGGTGGCGCCGCTGCTGGGGGACTCGGCGCGGACGTGGGTGGAGCTCAACCTGACCTCGGGGACGCATCCCCTCTACATGAGCGTGTACGTGCTGCTCATCGTCGCCTTCGCCTACTTCTACGTGTCGATCACCTTCAACCCCGTGGAGGTGGCGGACAACATGCGGCGCTACGGGGGATTCGTTCCCGGGATCCGGCCGGGCGGGCCCACGGCGCGATACCTGGCGTACGTGCTCTCCCGGCTGACCGCGCCCGGGGCGCTCTACCTGGGGGTGCTGGCGCTGCTGCCGCTGGTGGCGTTCGCGATCCTCCGGGATCCGGGTACGCAGCAGAACTTCCCGTTCGGCGGGACGAGCGTGCTGATCATGGTCGGGGTCGGGCTGGACACCGTCAAGCAGATCGAGTCCCAGCTCCAGCAGCGCAACTACGAGGGTTTCCTGCGGTAAGTCACACGCTGAGCCCGGCTCGCATGGCGAAGACCACGAGCTGGGCCCGGTCCCTGGCATGCAGCTTGAGCATGGCGCGGCTGACGTGGGTGCGGACGGTGTCAGGGCTGATCACCAGCTCCTTGGCGATCTCCTCGTTCGACCGGCCGGTGGCCACCCACGCCACCAGCTCCCGTTCGCGGGGCGTGAGCGTCTCCAGCCCTTCGACCGGCTCGGTGCCGTGCCGCCCGAACATCCCGATGACCTTCTTGGTGATCGCCGGTGAGAGCAGCGCCTCCCCGGCGGCCACCACGCGTACGGCGTTGACCAGCTCCTCCGGGGCGCTGTCCTTGAGCAGGAAGCCGCTGGCGCCGGCCTGGAGGGCGGCGAAGACGTACTCGTCGACGGCGAAAGTCGTCACCACGACGATCCTGGTGGCGCGCAGCTCGGGGTCGTCGGCGATGGCCCGCAGCACGGCCAGGCCGTCCATGCCGGGCATGCGGATGTCGAGCAGGAGGACGTCGGGGCGGGTGCGGCGGATCAGCGCGAGCGCGGCGGCGCCGTCGGCGGCCTCGCCCACGCACTCCATCCCGGGCGCGCGCTCCAGCAGGGCCCGCAGCCCCATCCGCACGACCGCCTGATCGTCGGCGACGGCCACCCTGACCACGCCTTCAGGGGAGGTCGCACCGTCCGGGGTGGTCACGCGGAGGTCCGGGGGAACCGGGCGGTCACCTGGAAGCCGCCGCCCTCGCGCGGCCCGGTGGCGAGGTGGCCGCCCGCCTCGGTGACCTTGGCGCGCATCCCGGCCAGCCCGCGCCCCTCACTCCCGCCCGTACGGCCGACACCCCGATCGGCCACCTCCACCACGAACTCGCCCGGACCCCCGCCCACCCGCACGAGCGCCCTGGTGGGCCCCGCGTGCCGCAGGACGTTGGTCAGCGACTCGCGCACCACCCCGTAGACGGCGGCCTGGAGATGGGCGGGCACGGCGAGGTCCGCGGGCTCGACGTCCACCGGCACGCCCGCCGCCCGGACGCCGTCGATCAGCCCGGCGAGGTCGGCCCCCGGCGGGTCGATGCCGTCGAGCGCCGCCCGCAGCTGGGCGAGCGCCGTCGTGCTGGTCTCCCTGATCGCCCGCAGCGAGGCGCGCGCCTGCTCGGGGTCGTCGTCCAGGGTGACGAGCGCGATCCCGGCCTGCATGGCGATGGCCGCCAACCCGTGCCCGGCCGCGTCGTGCACCTCTCCGGCGATCCTGGCCCGCTCCGCCGCCAGCAGGTCGGGCCCGGCGCCGTCGGCGGAACGCACCGTGGTGAGCCGGTGGGGCTGGGCGGCGGGGATGCCCCACGCCGCCGGCTCGACGCGTGCGGATCCAGTGAAAAGTGGCTCGGCGCGTACGGACTCCGTGGAGAACGGCGGCGGCTCGGCCTCCGCCGCGGCGGCGGCGGCCGCGGCGCGGGCCTGGGCGAGGCCGCTGAACGACCACGGGACGGCCAGCCAGCCCGCCCACGCCAGCATGATCACAACGGGGACGTCGCCGACCCGGGTCAGGCGTGACAGGGCGGCGAACGGCCGGCGCAGGCGGCCGGCCCTGTGCGTCTGCTCCGTCACCATCCCCACCCGGCCAAGGTTCGCGTTGCCCCGATCCTAGCGAGCTTTCACAGGTTCCGGGTCTGGCGCGGGCCGTCCAGCCCCCACGAGGTGATCTTCCTCGGGGTGATCCTGATGATCTCTCTCGAGAAGTACGGCACGGGCGGGTCCACGTCGCTCAGCGCCTCCGCCGTGCCCCTGATCTCGATGCCGCGCACCACCCACGGATCGACCGAGGCCAGGTCGTCCACGACGAGCGCGACGGTGCTGCCCTTCCCGACGTTCCTGAACTTCTTGGACGCCCCCATGGCGTGCCCGCCGATGGTGATCGTGCCGGTCCCGGCGTCGACGAAGAAGCCGACCGGGTTGTTCTGCACCTGCCCGTCGGGCGACACGGAGGCCAGCCGGCCGAGGTGCTGCGAGGACAGGTAGTCAAGTTCCGCTGGTGTGAAGGTCATGCAGGCGAGTCTGCAACCTTGACATTGGTTGGGGTCAAGCCATTCCGCCTGTGAGCCAGCGCACCGGGTTCGCGGTGGTGATGAGGCCGATCGTGTCCTCGCCGACGCCCGCCTCGCGCAGGCGCGGCAGCAGCGCGTGGAAAAGGTGCGCGTAGCCCGGCCCGTCGTACTTGCGCAGCTGCGCGACCCGGCTCAGGCCCGTGCTGATCAGCAGGCGTTCCGCGTGGCCGTCCTCGATGAGGCCGAGCGCGATCCTGGCCGCCTGGTCGGCGCCCAGGCCGAGCACGCCCAGGCTCACGTACGCGCCGGCCTCGGCGATCTTCCTGGCCGCGCCCAGGTCGGTGCCCGCGTAGCCGACGGCCACCCGGGAGCCCGGCAGGCCCTGGCCGAGCAGGATCTCCAGGAGCGCGGGGGCGTGCGCGCCGTGCGTGGCGACGGGCAGGCGCGACTTCAGCGAGGCGCGGGCGGCGGCGACCAGGCAGCGCTCCTCGCGCGGCGTCGGCTCGGCGCCCCAGGTGCCGACCTCGCCGATCACGCCGGGGAAGACGCCCATGTCGTCCATGCCGCTGAGGATCTCGTCCATGAGGCGGGCGGTGAGTGTGTCCACGTCCGCGTCGCCGACGTCCGTGAACGGCTCGGCGAACAGGCCGGTCGAGGCGATCACCGGCACCCGGCTGCCAGCCGCCATGCGGGCCAGGGCGGCGGCGTCGCGGCCCATCCCCATGCAGGTCAGGTCGACCACGAGGCCGAGGCCGTCGGCCTGGCGCAGCTCGCGGAGCTCGGCGGTGACGGCCTGCTCCTCGTCGAGCCACCGGTGCGGGTCCGAGTCGATGCCGACGGCCCAGCGCATGTCGGTACGCAGGTGCTCGTGGGGGAGTACGGGGCCGGTGATGGCCGCGGCTCGTACAGGGCCGGTGACGGTGCGAAGCAAGACCTCGGGCATAGCAGACATTAACCGATGTTTGCCGGAAGTAGCCTCTTCTGGCGGGAAATTTTGCCGTTCGGAGGGTTTCAGGCCTTGCTAGTCGCCTGCAAGTCGGCACCTAGTGAGGGCCCGTATCCTGGATGGCACACCGACTGCCGGGGGGAATTGTGCAGGTTCAGAACTCCGACACCGGCGACGCCGACATGCTCAAGGGCGAGGCCGCCGAGCATTCCCGCATGCCCGAGCGCCGTACGGGCCTTCACGGGTGGCTGGACGGGATCAGGTCCACGCGCACGGGCGCGCTCACGCTGAAGATCGTGTTCGGCGTGATCGGGACCCTTATGGTGGTGGCCGGGCTGATCATGGTGCCCTTCCCCGGGCCGGGGTGGGCGGTCGTGTTCGCGGGGCTGGCGGTGCTGGCCGTGGAGTTCCACTGGGCCCGCAGGGCGCTGGAGTTCGGCAAGCGCACGCTGCACGCCTGGATGGAGTGGTACAAGCGGCAGGGCTGGCTGGTGCGCGTCGTCGTGCTCGTCGTGACGGTGGCCGCCGCCGCGGTGATCGTCTACTTCGGGCTGCTCACGCTCGGCTTCGACGCGATCGCGTTCGCCCGGGGTTACATATAGATCGGTCCGGTATACCGGCCCGATATTCCATGCTTTCCTGCCTATTCTGCGGGCGTGATCGCCAAAATCGCCATCGCGCTGTCCTTAACGCTTTCCGGCCACGCGTCCGCGGGGTTTACGGGTCCCGCCGCCCGGGCGGACCTCGTCCTCCCCGGGACCGCGGGCATGAAATATCGCGAAACAACGGGTGATCCGGTACGCCTGACCGCCTACGGCCTCGGCACCAAGCGCACCTACCTCAGGTCCACGACCGGGAGCACGTTCACCTGGCAACAGGCGCTGTCCGAAGTGTCCGTCGCGCCCGGCGGCCGGCTGACGGCGGGCGTGCCCAGGGCGTACCGGTCGGGCTACGACTCCCTGATCGTCACCGACCGCACCACGGGCGCCGCCGGCCGGATCCGTACGGTCAAGAAGCCCCTGACGGCTTCCTACGCCTCCTGGTCCCGCGACGGGAAGCGGGTCGCGCTCACGGTCGAGCAGAAGACCGGCGGCACGTGGCGCGTGATCGGCTACACCGTCGTGGACGTGGCCGCCAAGACCGCCCGCACGATCAGGGTCACCGGCCTGAGCGCGAAAGCGGGCTTCTGGTGGAGCCCCGACGGCAACCTCGTCTCCATGTACGGCACCGGCCTGCGCGTCTACCGGGCCCTGGACGGCGCGGTCCTGCGCACCTACGCCGGCGTCGGCCTGCCGACCGGCCCCGAGGACTCGTTCTCGCCGTCGGGCACCCGCCTGACCACCTGGTGCCCGGCACGCTTCAAGGAACAGCTCTGCCTGGTCGACCCGGCCACCGGCAAGATCGCCCAGCGGGTGAACGCCCGGCCGGAGGCGCTGTTCGGCTGGTGGGACGACAGCCACGTCATCGCCGTCGTGGCGCGCGGCACCGCCTACCGGCTGGTGGTGCTGGACCTGACCGGCAAGGCGACACGCGTGCTCGCGGAACTGCCTCGTACGACGTGGGCCGCGGAGCTCTGGCTCTCCTTCACCCGAGGATCATAGATAGAGGCCGGTGCCGTGGTCGGTCTCCTGGGTGGCCACCGCGTGCAGATCGCGCTCGCGCATCACCAGATAAACCTGCGCGTGCACCTCGACCTCGGACTGGTCTTCCGGGTTGAAGAGCACCTTGTCGCCCACCTTGACCGAGCGCACGTTCGTACCGACGCCGCACACCTCGCCCCAGGCCAGCCGGTTGGCCAGTTTGACCGTCGCGGGGATGACGATCCCGGAGCCGCTGCGCCGCTCCTGTGCCTCCGGCTCCAGCCTGATCATGACCCGGTCGTGCAGCATCTGAATTTCGAACTTGGGCTCAACCACAGCCCAAGTTTACGAGTCAGGACACCCCCGAGACTCCGGAAGCGCGATCACGGCAGCCTGAGCTCGGCGAACACGGGCCGGTGGTCGGTGCCCGGCAGCGGCAGCACCTGGAACTCCCGCACCGCCATCCGCGAGTCCGCCAGCACGTGGTCGATCGCCACGCCCGGCAGGTCCACCCGCGAGCCTTCCTGCGGCCAGGTCGCCACGAATCCCCGCCCCATGACGTCGGCCGCGTCCCGGTAGCCGCTCGCCAGCAGGGCGCGTACCGGCAGGTGGTCGAGCGTGGCGTTGAAGTCGCCCGCCAGCACCCGCAACTCCTTGCCCGCCGGCGGCAGCGCCTCCAGGCCGGACTGCCAGCACGGCTGCCTGCCGATCCGCTTGGGCGCGCACGGGTGCACCGACACGATCTCCACGCGGGCCCCGCCGGGATGCCTGAGCCAGGCCCTGGCCTGCCCGAAGCCGCCGAAGTTGATGGCCTGCCCGGCCGTGAGCGGGTGCCGCGCGTACACGGCCGACCCGCCGACCCCCTCCCGCGGCCGCGTGACGGCGTACGGCAACAGCGCGCGCACCCCCGCCCGGTCCAGCCGCCGCATGGCGTCCGGCGTGAACTCCTGCAACGTCAGCACGTCCGGCCGCAACCTGCTGATCAGCGCCATCAGCTCAGCCGTGTGGGCCCGCCCCACCAGCAGGTTCGCCGCGAGCACCCGCAGCACCGGCCCGTCGGCGTCGGGGTTGCCGTCGACCAGGGCCCGGGGGAGCACGGCCGGCACCAACGCCAGCACCGTGACGAGCGCGACCGTGCCCGCCGCCCACCGCCGCAGCACGCAGGCCAGCGCCAGGCTCACCGCCGCCGCGCACACCGCGTACGGCGTGTACGCCACCACCGGCACCCACGGCCAGTCCGGCTCGAACCCGCTCAACCGCACCGCCGCCCACCCCGCGAACGGCACCACCACGATCCAGCTCACCCATGTCCGCACGCCTTGTATCGCCACAAAGCGCGATTCGGGTTCATGAGTAGGGTGTGCTCCATGCGCGACGTGGAGGCAGGCGTCCTGAACGCCATCGACGAGGTCGAGACCGTGAGCCTGCTGGCCGAGACCGTCGGCGTCCCCAGCGTGACCGGCACCGACGCCGAGTCGGAGCTGCAGCACCGCTTCGCCCGCCTGCTCACCGAGGCCGGCATGGACGTGGACGTCTGGAAACTCGACCTCGCTGGCCTGGCCGCCCGTCCCGGCTTCCCCGGCACCGAGGCGCCCAGGAGCGAGGGGTACGGCGTCGTGGCCGTCACCGAGGGCGAGGGGCCGCCGGCGCTCGCGCTCCAGGGCCACGTGGACGTCGTCCCGACCGGCGACCTGGCCAAGTGGGAAGGGCACGACCCGTTCGCCGCCCGGATCACCGGCGACGTGCTGCACGGCAGGGGCGCCTGCGACATGAAGGCGGGCCTGGTCGCGAACCTGGCCGTCGCGCGGGCGATCAAGAAGGCCGGGGTCAGGCTGGCCAGGCCGCTGGCGGTGCACTGCGTGATCAGCGAGGAGGACGGCGGGCTCGGCGCGTTCGCCACGCTCGCCCGGGGGCACACGGCGCAGGCCGCGGTCATCACCGAGCCCACCAGCGGCGCGATCATCACGGCCAACGCGGGCGCGCTGACGTTCCGGCTGGAGATCGCCGGGCGGGCCGCCCACGGGGCCACGAGGCACGAGGGGGTCAGCGCGGTCGAGGCGTTCTGGCCGGTGTTCGAGGCGATCAGGCGGCTGGAGACCGAGCGCAACCGGGACGTTCCCGATCTCTCTCGGCCCGATCTTTCTCGGCCCGGCCTCTTCCGGGGCGACGGAGCGCCGTACCCGATCGAGGTCGGCACCGTGCGCGCGGGCGACTGGGCCAGCACCGTGCCCGACCTGCTGGTGGCCGAGGGCCGGCTCGGGGTGCGGCTGGACGAGGACCCGGCGGCGGCGCGGGCCGCGTTCGAGGAGGCGGTCGCCGACGTCGCCGATCCCTGGCTGCGCGCGAACCCGCCGGTGGTGACGTGGCCCGGCGGCCAGTTCGCCAGCGGCCGGCTGCCCGCCGGGCACGCGCTGCTGGACGAGGTCGGCCGGGCGGTCGCCGACGTCACGGGCGTGCGGCCCGCCGAGGCGGCGGCGCCGTACGGGAGCGACCTGCGACTGTACGCGGCCGGCGGGATCCCCACCCTGCACTACGGCCCCGGGGACGTGCGGTACGCGCACGCCCCCAGGGAACAGGTCGAGCTGAGGGAGCTGCGCGAGGTCACGCGGGCACTGGCACTGCTCGTTGTGCGCCGCTGCGGAGCACTCTGAGCAGGGTCCCCGGGCTCATCAGCGACGGCGGCGGGTCGTAGAGGTTCGACACCCGCAGGAAACGCAGCGCCAGCTCGGGGTCGTGTGCGGCGGCCGCGTGGAAGCGCTCCAGGTACGCGTTCACCATGCGGACCTTCGGCGTCAGATCGCCCTCCACACCGGGCATCACCAGGTCGCCGCCGACCGTGATCTCCCACGGGCCGTCCACGATCTTCGCGATCCGCCGGAAGAACGGCAGCGGCCGCAGGTCAGGGTCGAGCAGCATCCTGGCCTCCAGCGCGGCGACCGTCATGCCCTGGCCGTAGATCGGGTTGAACGCGCAGACCGCGTCCCCGACGACCAGCAGGCCCTCGGGGAAGCGGGCCAGCCGCTCGTAGCGGCGCCTGATCCCGGCCGGGATCCGGTACGTGCGCGGCTCGCCGATCGGCTCGGCCGTGCTGACCAGGCGGTGCAGGTCGGGCGCCCACAGGCCGGCGGCGAACTCGGCGAACTCGGTCAGGCCCAGCCCCGGGCCCTCCCCGTACCCGGCCATGGTGACGATCCAGCGGTCGTCCTCCATCGCCAGCGCGACCCCGCCGCGCGGCGACTCGACCGTGGGGGCGATCACCACGACGAGATCTCCGCCGAAGTCGCTGGGCCCGCGGCGGAACTCGCGCGTGCCGTAGCGCAGGTCGATGCCCACCCGCTCCTCCTCGGGCGGCCGGTAGCCCAGCTCGCCCAGCCAGAGCGGCGTGCGCGAGGCCCGGCCGCCCGCGTCCACGACCAGGTCGGCCGGGATCGGCTCCCCGTCGGCCAGGCGCACCCCCGTGACGCGCCCGTCCCGGGAGAGCAGGCCGGTGACGACCTTGCCCGGTGACACGTGCACGCCGGGGAGCGCGCTCACCCGGCGGCGTACCTGGCCTTCGAGCAGCGGCCGGCTGACGAGCAGCCCGATCAGGCCGCTGTCGCCGCGGGCCAGCATCCGCCCGGCGTGGTAGTGGCGCGAGTGCCGCTGCAGGTCGCCCTCCATGGCGCCCTGCGCGACGAGTTCGGCCGTGATGCCGGGCAGCAGTTCGTCGATGGTTTCGCGGCCCCTGGCGAGCAGGCCGTGGGCGTGCCGGCTCTGCGCGGTGCCCCGCCGGTGGACGTCCACGGCGGGCAGCGTGTCGCGGTCGAGTACGGTGACGGTGGCGAAGCGGCGGTGCAGCGCGGCCGCGGTCAGCAGCCCTGCCATGCTCGCGCCGATGACGACGGCGTGGTCCATGAGATTCCCCCAGTGTGTCGGCCCGTGTGGTGTCTGTCCGGCTGAGGGTCACCCGGGACGGCCGTCCGTTCCACGTCCAATGGCGCGTTCTGGCTGTGCCGGCGGGCACTGAAAATGGACTAGAGTCCGAATCATGTCGGAGTCCCTGGAGCTTCTGGTCGGCCAGCCGGTGAAAGAGCGGGCGGACGCGGCGCGCAACCGGGAGAAGGTGCTGGCCGCGGCGGCCCGGCTGTTCGCGGAGAAGGGGGTGGAGGCGGTCTCGATGGACGCCGTCGCCGCGGAGGCCGGGGTGGGCAAGGGCACGCTCTTCCGGCGCTTCGGTGACAAGTCGGGGCTCGCCGTGGCGCTCCTGGACGCGCGCGAACGCGACCTGCAGCAGCGCGTCCTGTCCGGCCCGCCGCCCCTCGGGCCCGGGGCTCCCGCGTCCGAGCGGCTGGCCGCCTTCGTGGCCGCCTACCTCGACTATCTCTTCGCCCACCTGGACCTGGTCCGCATGTCGGAGACCGCCAGCCCGGGGGCCCGCTACCGGATCGGGGCCTACCGCTTCTGGCACCGGCACGTCGCGATCCTGCTGGCTGAGTGCCGCCCGGGCGGCGACGCGGACCCGCTGTCCCACACGCTGCTGGCCGCGATGGGCGCGGAGGCGGCCGCGGCCCTGAAGGACGCCTACGGCCCCGCGCGTGCGGCCACGGCCGTCACCACCCTCGCCACCGCCCTCACCACCACCCCCTGACCCCACCGCGCGGCCCGCCGAGCCCGCGGGCCGGTCGTCGGCGGGGTGGCGGGTCAGGCGGAGGTGGAGATGCGGCGGCGGGACTCGGGGACGATGAGCGGGGTGCCGGACTGCGGGTCCGCGATGATCTCGCAGCGCAGGTCGAACACCCGGTGCACCAGCTCAGGCGTGACGATCTCCGTCGGATCCCCCTCCGCGACGATCTCGCCGGCCCGCATGACGATCAGGTGGGTCGCGTACCGGCAGGCCTGGTTCAGGTCGTGCAGGACGGCCACCATGGTGCGCCCGGCCTCGTGCAGGTCGGCGCAGAGGTCCAGCACCTCGATCTGGTGGGAGATGTCCAGGAACGTGGTCGGCTCGTCCAGCAGCAGGATCGGCGTCTCCTGGGCCAGCGCCATGGCCAGCCACACCCGCTGCCGCTGCCCGCCCGACAGCTCGTCCACGATCCGGTCGGCCAGCTCCGCCACGTCGGTGGCGCGCATGGCCTCGGACACGGCCGCCTCGTCGGCGCGCGACCACTGCCGCATGAGCCGCTGGTGCGGGTAGCGGCCGCGGGCCACCAGGTCGGCGACGGTGATCCCGTCGGGCACGACCGAGCTCTGCGGGAGCAGGCCGAGCCGCCGCGCCACCTCCTTCGACGGCAGCGACGTGATCACGCTCCCGTCCAGGTGGACGGCGCCGGACTTCGGCTTGAGCATCCGGGCCAGGGCGCGCAGCAGGGTGGACTTGCCGCAGGCGTTCGGGCCGATGATCACGGTGAAGGACTCGTCGGGGATCGCCACGCTCAGGTCGGCCGCCACGACGCGCTGGTCGTAGGCGAGCGTGAGATCGGTGCCTGACAAACGGGCCATCAGTGGCGGTCCTTTCGCAGGAGCAGAGCGAGGTACGTGCCGCCGATGGCGGCGGTCAGCACGCCGACGGGCAGCTGGGTGGGGGCGAGGACGCGCTGGGCGGCCAGGTCGGCGACGGTCAGCAGGACGGCGCCCATGAGCGCCGAGGCCCCCATCGTCACCCCGGCCGAACGCGTGAGCCGCCGGGCGAGCTGCGGCGCGGCGAGCGCGACGAAGACGACGGGCCCCGCGGCGGCCGTGGCCACCCCGGACAGCAGCACGCCGGCCGTGATGGCCACCGCGCGCACGACCTCCACCCGGATCCCCATGGCCTTGGCGGCGTCGTCGCCCATCTCGATCATCCGCATCGGGCGCGCCACGAACGCGCACACCGGCAGCAGCACGGCCAGCGCCAGCGCCACAGGGATCGCGTGATCCCAGCCGCGCCCGCTCAGGCTGCCGGTCAGCCAGGCGCCCGCGGTGGCCGCGTCGTTGATGTTCGCCCTGGTCAGCAGGTACGAGTTGACCGCCAGCAGCAGCGCGTTCGCCCCGATGCCGACCAGGACCAGCCGGTAGCCCTGCACGCCGCCGCGGAAGGCCAGCGCGTACACGAGCACGGCCGTGAGCACGCACCCGGCCAGCGCGCCACCGGCGATCGCCATCGCCGAGCCGCCCGCCACGACGGCGACGATGCCGCCCGTCGAGGCGCCGGCGGTGAAGCCGATGAAGTCGGGGCTGCCCAGCGGGTTCCTGGTGAGGCTCTGGAAGATCGCGCCGCTCACCCCGAACGCCGCGCCGACCAGCAGCCCGGTCACCACGCGAGGGGCGCGCAGCTTGTTGACGATCAGCTCGGCGACCGGCGTGCCCTGGCCGAAGAGCGCGGAGACGATGTCGGGCACGGGCACCGTGAACTCACCCGTCGAGATGGCCGCCACGGTCACCGCGCAGGCGACCACGACGAGGATCGCGCCGACGAGCAGGGCGCGGGGCGCGAGCCGTACGGACCAGGGGCCGACGCGGACGGTCACAGCGCCGCCACCCGCCTGCGCCGGGCCAGCATGATGAAGATCGGCGCGCCGATCACCGCCCACACGATCCCCACCTGCACCTCTCCGGGCCGGGCGATGACCCGGCCCACCACGTCGGCCGCCAGCAGCAGCACCGGCGCGGCCAGTGCTGAGTAGGGGAGGACCCACCGCTGGTCGGGCCCCACCACCGCGCGCACGGCGTGCGGCACGATGAGCCCCACGAACCACAGCGGCCCCGCGGCGGCGGTGGCCGCGCCGCACAGCAGAGTGACGGCCACCCCGGCGAGGATCCTCGTACGGTTCACGGCCACGCCGAGCGCCCTGCCCGCGTCGTCGCCGAGGGCGAGCAGGTTGAGCGGCCTGGCCAGCAGCAGCCCCAGCACCAGCCCGGCCACCATGAACGGCGCCAGCCGCACCAATGTGTCGGCCGTCTGCCCGGCCAGCGACCCGGTCAGCCAGAACCGCATCCGGTCGAACGTCTGCGCGTCCATGCGCAGGATGGCCGAGGCCACCGCCGTGCAGACCATGCCGAAGGCCACGCCGGCGAGCGCGAGGCGTACCGGGCTGGAGCCGGAGCGGCCCGCGGAGGCCAGGGCGTAGACGGCGGCGGAGGCCAGCGCGGCGCCGCCGAACGCGAACCAGACGTAGACCGCCGGATCGGACAGCCCGAACAGGCCGAGCGCCAGCGTCACGCCGAGCGCGGCCCCCTCGTTGATGCCCAGCAGGCCGGGGTCCGCCAGCGGGTTGCGGGTCAGGCTCTGCATGAGTGCCCCCGCCAGGCCGAGCGTCGCGCCGACGCCGAGGCCGAGCAGCGTACGCGGGACGCGCAGCTCGCGGATGACCGTGTGGTCGTTGGAGCCGTTCGGGGCGAGGAAGGCGTCGATCACCGTCGAGAACGACACGGACCGCGCCCCCAGCGCCACACTCGCCATCGCCACGAGCGCCAGCACGCCCACCGTCACGACGAGCCCGGTGACGAGCATGAAGGCCCTTGCGGCGGGAGCGGGGCGGCCGGTGGTGGCCCCACAGCGCGGCGGGGCCGTGTCTTCAGCCGGGCGCACCCGACCCCCTCTCGTAGCGGTCAAACTTAGGCAAGGCTAATCTAAACGCCCAGTAATCAGGCAAGCCTAACCTTAGGAGATGTACATGTCGGGACCGGTTCTGCCTCGCAGGGGTTTTCTGGCGTCCGCCGCGGGCCTCGCGGCAGCCCTGACACTGGCGGCGTGCGGTGGCGAGACGGCGGCCCCCGGCGGGTCAGCCGCTCCCACCGCCTCGTCCTCCACCGCACAGAGCTGGACGTTCACCGACGATCGCGGCAAGAAGGCCGAGCAGCCCAAGACCCCGTCCAGGATCGTCGCCCAGGTCGGCGCCGCCGCCGCCCTGTGGGACTTCGGCGTGCGCCCCGTCGCCGTGTTCGGCCCGCACAAGCTCAAGGACGGCTCCAGGGACCCGCAGGTCGGCAACGTCGACATCACCAAGGTCCAGGGCCTGGGCAACGTGTGGGACGAGTTCAACGTCGAGCAGTACATCGCCCTCCAGCCCGACCTCCTGATCAGCAGCATGTACATCAAGGGCACCCTCTGGTACGTGCCCGAGAAGTCGAAGGACACCATCGAGCAGGTCGCCCCGACCGCGGGCATCATGCTGACCGGCCGTAGCGCCACCCAGGTGATCGGCAAGTACGAGGAGCTGGCCAGGTCCCTCGGCGCGGACATGCAGGGCGTGCCCGAGGCCAAGGCCCGCATGGAGGCCGCCACCAAGGAGCTCGCGCAGTTCAAGAACCTCAAGATCCTCATGATGTCCGGCGGCCCCGACGCGATGTGGGTGGTCAACCCGCCGGAGTACCCGGACATCGTGCACCTGATGGACGCGGGCCTCGACGTCGTCAAGCCCGCGAAGGTGGACGAGGGCGGCTTCTTCCAGACGCTGAGCTGGGAGAACGCCGACGAGTACGACGCCGACGTGATCCTCTACGACACCCGCACCCAGTCGCTCAAGCCCGAGGAGATGATGAAGAAGCCCACCTTCGCCAAGCTCCCCGCGGTCAAGGCCGGCCAGCTCTACCCGTGGAACGCCGAGGCGCCCTACAGCTACCAGGGCTACGCGGCCTTCCTCGAAGGGCTGGTGGCCAACCTGAAGAAGGCTAAAGAGCTCCCCTGACCTCGACGATCTCGGCGAGGGGGAACTCGAGGTAGTCGCCCGCCTCCTCGCACCACGCGTCCAGCGCGCCGCCCTTGAGCTCGCCGTGGCTGATCGTGGCGGTCAGCCCGTCGGTGAGCGTGATGCCGGCGCGCACGCCCCGGTCGACCACGAACCCGAGCAGCGACTGCTGGGCCGTCGGCAGCCTGGTCGCCATCCTGCCGATGATCGCCCACGTGCGGCCGTTCCTGTCGTCCGCGTTCCGGCCGGCGGTGACCAGGCGGCGGGCATGCTCGTACGGGTCGGGCGTCGGCTCGGCGAGCATGTAGGGCACCTCCAGCTCCGCGAGGCCGGGGAACTCCGACAGCTCGGCCACCTGGCCGCCCGGCAGCAGGATCAGCTTGCCGTTCGGCGGCTCCTCGGGCCTGGCGCGGTGGATGGTGATCTGGCCGGTGTCGGCGACGGGCACGGGGGAGTAGCCGACCTCGCGCAGCGCGGCCAGCGTGCGGTCGGCCGGCGCGGCGCTCACCAGCACCGTGGGCGCGAGCAGCCGCAGGCCCAGCCGGCCCAGCCGCCGGTGCGCGGCGATCTCGGCCAGCAGCGCGGGGTCGCCGGCCTGGACGACGCATCCGACGGTGGTGACGGTGACCTCGCCGTGCCTGCGCGCGGTGTCGCGTACGAGGTATTCGAGCGGCTGCGGGATCGTGCCGACCCCGGCCAGCTCGTCGAGCAGGGCGTCGGCGTCGTAGCCGTGGTCGAGCGCCCGGCGCACGCTCTCCGTCGTGAACCGCCACACCGAGGCCGCGCCCCGCGACTCGCGGTCGGCGGCCCGGTCGAGCAGCGCCGCCAGCTCCGCCGACGGCGGCCCGGTCACGACCGCGGTCAGGTCGGGGCCGAACAGCGCGCTCCTGCGCACGCTGGCCAGCGCCCTGGTGGCCGCCTCTGCCAGCACGGGGTCGTGCTCGACCATGGGCACGGCGTCGTCGTTCTCGTCGCCCGGCCCGGCGATGAGCCCGGCCATCGCCCGGCCGAGGTCGGTGATCGCGTTGTTGGCCAGCAGGCCCAGCAGCGTGGCCTCGTCGAGCACGGCGGGCGCGCAGGCCAGCAGCAGCTCCAGGTCGAGCAGCGGCGCGTGCCAGTGGACGTTGGCCACGAGGCTGTCACGGTCGGCGAACGCCGTGCCCGCGGGCAGACCGGACAGGACCGGCAGCACGGCCCTGCGGATCCTGGCGACCGCGCTGCCCGAGGGGTCGTCGCCGAGCACGGTGCCGTACTTGCCGTCGACCTTGCGCAGCGACGAGCGCTCCATGCGCCACCAGGCCGCCAGCAGCACCCGCAGCCGCGCCGAGCCCTCGTCGAGCCGCCACCGGTCGAAGCGCTCGGTGGGGATCATGCCGCCCGACTGCTCGTCCCAGGCCAGCAGCCTGGCCACCGCGCAGACCTCCAGGAGCAGCCGCGTCTCGTCCTCGTCGCAGCCGGTCTCCTTGGCCACCCTGCGCACCTCGCGCACGCCCACGCCGCCGGTCTTGAGCAGGGGCAGCGGCGTCTTGGCGGTGTTGTCGAGCAGGGCCGCGCACCGCTCGACCACGTGCGGCGCGGCCAGCGTCATCAGGTGGTCGACCTCCTCGGGGTCGACCGGGATCGTGGCCACCTCGGGCGCCTCGGGCCGGAAGGCCGGGTGGTAGCCGGGGCCGCGCAGGCAGATCGCCACCTCGCGGGGGATCTCCGCGACGTGCCAGCTCGGGCGGAAGAGCAGGCCGTGGTCGGCGCACCACTTCTCCGGCGTGCCGGGGGTGACGAACCGGCCGCCGTCGACGTTGAGCGCCGGCCCCTGCCAGGCGACCCGGTCGAGCAGCGGGATCGTGCCGTCGGGGGCGCCGCGCAGCAGCGCGTCGAGGCGTTCGCGGTCGGCGAGCGCCTCGGTGACGCGGGTGATGACGCGGCGCTTGTGGCCGTGGGAGGACAGGCCGAGGTTGCGGGCCAGCGCGTGCAGCGCGTCGTTGCCGATCGACCAGGAGTTGAGGTAGTGGTCCAGCGGCTCGCCCAGGCTGAGCGGGGCGGACCACCAGCGTGCGACGCCCTCCGCGAGATGGATGACGCCGTCCTCGCCCGGCCAGGCCAGCGCGTGGTCGTACAGGTGCTCCAGCCAGGGGGTCACCTCGTCGACCGGCGCGTCCACGAAGCCGGCCAGCCGCTCGGCCGTGGGGCGGGTCATGGCCAGGGCGGCCTCGGCGAGCTGCAGGCAGGGCAGCGGCAGGGCCCGCAGGGTCTCCATCACGGCGAAGCCGTTGCTCAGCCGCTGGGCCAGGGTGTCGAGCCGCCGCGGCCAGGGAGCGGCGATGGCGTCGGGCCTGTTGGCCAGGACGCGGCCCAGCCTGTCTTCGTTCAGTTTTCGCAGCCAGCCGAGCAGGTGATCTTCCATCTGTGAGCAACTCTCATGGGGTCGCACGCGGGGACTCACCGTGAGCCATGAGCATCCACGGTAATGCAGATCACCCCCGGTCAGGAGAGGACTGCCCAGACGATCTTCCCGTGAGGTGCAAGTGCGGACCAGCCCCAGCGGAGGCTGAGTGATTCGACGATGTGGAGTCCGAGGCCGCCGGTGTCAAGGGGGCCAGGGTATCGCAGCACCGGCACCGAGGAGCCTGGATCGGTGAATGCGCCGGTCACGAGGGGTCCCCGGCGGACGAGGGACATGTGGACGGGGCGCCGGCAGTGGGGCTCGTCCAGATGCAGGCCGTGGCGCAGCGCGTTGGTGGCGAGCTCGGAGACCACCAGCTCCATGTTCTCGGTCAGCTCGGCGAGCCCCCATCCCGACAACGTGCCGGTGGTGAAGCTGCGGGCCGAGTGGACCGAGGCGGGGCTGGGCGGGAGCACGAACGTGGCGCTCGCGGACGGGCCGGGGACCAGCAGATCGCGGGCCGCCTCCGGCCACCAGCCGACCGGAGGCCACCAATCGAACGTGGTCCACTGGCCGGGCGCCGTGGTGGATTGCACGTGATCATTCTGCGACAAACTCTCGTGCAGGTGCAAGAGCGAATGCACGTGCAGACAACCTGTGCACGCGCTACCGTTGCCCTCAAATGGTCAATATGGGGGAAAGGGGATCTTGTCCGCGGCCCATGATCTTTCGGCCGTGAAGTGACAGACTGTACGTGCATACCCCGCAACATGCGGTGGGCCGCCGACCGCAGCTCACCGTAAGTGCAGACTCCGCTACTTATGGCGATCCGCTGGGTGCGGCCCACCATAGGTGCATACTCCGCTACTTGCGGTGGACCGCCGAACGCGGCCCGCCGCGTCGCAAGGAAACGAACAAGGAGCAGCACGTGTCCATTGATCCGCCCGGTTCTGCTTCGACCGTTCGGCGCATCATGCTGGGGGCGAGTCTCAGGCGCCTGCGTGAGGCCAGCGGGCTCGACCGCGGACAGGCCGGATTCCACATCCGGGCGTCCGAGTCCAAGATCAGCCGGATGGAGCTCGGGCGGGTCGGTTTCAAGACACGTGACGTGGAAGACCTGCTCACCCTGTACGGCGTCGTCGACGATGCCGAGCGCCGTGCCCTGCTGGAGATGGTTCGCGAGGCCAACACCCCCGGGTGGTGGCACAAGTACTCGGCCGAGCTGCCTTCGTGGTTCACCACCTACGTGGGCCTGGAGGAGGCCGCCGAGATGATCCGCACCTACGAGGTGCAGTTCGTGCCCGGTTTGTTGCAGACCGCCTCGTATGCGCGATCGGTATTCCAGCTTGGCAACCCCGGTCTGAGTCCGGACAAAATCGAGCGCCGCGTGCATATGCGCATGCAGCGTCAGGAGCGCTTCACCCAGAAGGACGGACCCCGCCTGTGGGCCGTCATCGACGAGGCAGCGCTCAAGAGGACCATCGGCGGGCGGGAGGTCATGGCGGAGCAGCTCCAGCATCTGCTGGAAGTGGCTGCCCTTCCCAACATCACCATTCAGGTGATGCCCTTCAGGTTCGGCAAGCACGCCGCTGAAGGGGGCGCGTTCAGCATCTTGCGGTTTCCCGAGTCCGACTTGTCGGACGTTGTCTACGTCGAGCAGCTATGGGGTGCCCTGTACCTGGACAAACGCGAGGACATCGACCCGTACCTCACGGCCATGGAGCAGTTGTGCGTGGAGAGCACCACGCCAGGGGGCACCGTCGAGCTCATCGGCGGTCTTCTCAGAAAGATGTAGATGAACCAGACCTACAACGGCATGCCCGCGGCGAACCTGACGCAGGTCGCCTGGCGCAAGAGCCGCTACAGCAACTCGCAGGGCAACTGCGTGGAGCTCGCCGAGCTTCCTGACGGGGGGATCGCGGTCCGCAACTCGCGTTTCCCCGACGGCCCTGCCCTCATCTATACCCGCGACGAGATCCGGGCCCTGGTGCTCGGGGTTAAGGACGGAGAGTTCGACGGCCTGCTCGTTTAACAGCTTTGTAACCTCCGGCGCGCCCGCTTAACGGGGGCGCGCCGGAGGCTTAACAGCCCGGCCTTCTGTTGCCGCGAGGATCGGGGTCATGCTCGACCAGATGACCCTGTATCCGATCGCCGACGATGTGCTGTTCGCACCCGGCGGCAAGGTCGTGATCCGTACGTATGGAGTGGCGCCCGCCACCACGGGGGCCTCCGTCTCTTACCGGACCTGGGTGACCGGCATCCGCGACCAGCCGCGGTACTGGCACTGGGGCCACTTCGAGGACGCCGCCTCCGGGCACCGCAGGGTCCTGGAGTGGCTCACGGGGCGGGGGCCGCAACCTTCCCAAGCGCTGACCTGATCGCTATCCTCGTGCCAAGCAACCGCTTGGTAGAGGAGGCGTGGTGCGGCGCGCGATCCACCTGATCGAGGAGGTCGACTTCCGGCCGATGAACTCCAGGCGGCCCCTGGAGTACCTCACCTGGCTGACCCGCTACAAGCGCGAGGACGAGAGCCGTGCCGCGCCCTCGCTCACCTCCGGCATGTCCATCAGGTCCCGTGAGATCGACCTGGTGGGCGCCTTCTACGCCGTCGGCATCACCGGCCATCCGCAGTTCAAGGCCGTCACGCTGTGGGACTGCCACGGCGGGTGGGACGGCGGCTGGCGGCAGATGATGGAGATCTACCAGGGCGTCGACGAGCGGCTCTTCCTGTCCGACATCGACGACCTGCGCTTCTCCGCCTTCTCCCGGCCCCTCGGCGCCGTGCCCGGCTGCCCGCCGCTGTCCGAGGCGCCCGCCGCCGAGCTCTACCTCTTCGAGAGCGCCCGGGTCCGCCCGGGGGCCGCGCTCGACTACCTGCACGCCGTGCGCACCGAGCGGGCGCCGCTGCTCGCCGAGCACGGCCACACCCTGGTCGGGCTGTACGAGGTGCTGTTCTGCGACACCGAGGCCGTCACCGTCTGGGCCGTCTCCCTCGACGACCATCTGGCCACTCAGCGCGCCCGCGACGCCGCCCTGGGCCTCGACGACGAGGTCGCGCCCGATTCCCGGCTTCTGGACTGGAGCAAACGGGCCCGCGACTATCTGGAAGGCCCCTGGCGTGAGACGCTTCTGGCACCGTTCCCCGGTTGCCGCCTGGCGCCGGAGGTCCCGCCGGGTTAGCGTCGGCTGCGGAGGTGGCCATGACGGACTCGTACCTCTCCAACGGGCAGAGCCCCGACGAGCACGTCGCCGCGTGCCCCGACTGTCGCGCCGCCATCGCGCTGCTCGACCATCCCGACCCGGCGGCGGAGCCGCCGCCCACGCTGCGTGAGGCGGTGCTGTCCAAGGCGCGCCGCCGCCGCAGCCCGGCCGTGCTGGGCGTGTCGTCCGTGGTGGTCCCGTACGCGGAGCAGGTCGCGCTCATGGACGACCTGCTCGGCGAGCTGAGCGGGCCCCAGTGGGAGGCCCCGATCGCCGGGCACGGCACGGTCAGGGGGCTGATGGAGCACCTGGCGGCCAACGACGCGACCGTGGCCCGGTTCATGGGTGTGCGCGGCATGAGCGGCCTGCCCGTGCACCGGCGCTGGCGCGAGCAGGCCGGCAGCCTGCTCGAACGGGTCTCCGCCGGCAGCGAGGTGCTGCTCGGCGTCGAGGTCGCGCTGGCGGGAGCCAGGCCGGCCCGCGCGCCGCTGCGCCAGGCTTTGATCCAGCGCACGTTCGAGACGTGGACGCACGCCGACGACATCAGGGCCGCCACCGACCGCTCCCAGGAGCCGCCGCGTCCCGAGCACGTGCACATGATCGCCGAGTTCGGGCTGGCGCTGCTGCCGCGGGCGATGCGGGAGCCGCGCCGCGACGTCTCGGCCACCGTCGTGCTGACCGGGCCGGGCGGCGGCACCTGGACGATCCCGCTGTCGCCCACCTCCGACCACGTCGCCGTGCTGCTGTCGGCCGGGGCGGTGGACTTCTGCCGGCTGCTGGCCAACCGCCGGCCGCCCGACTCCTTCCCGTACGCCGCCGAGGGCGACTCCGCCCTCGCCCGCGACATGATCAGCGCCGCCGCCACGTTGGGGTGCGATTGATGAGCGACATGGAGCTGTGCACGCGGCTGACCGCCGGTGACCTCGACGCGCTGGCCGACGCCTACGACCAGCACGGATCGTACGTGTACGGGGTCGCGGTCAGGGTCACCGGCAGCCAGGCGCACGCCGAGGAGATCACCCAGAACGTGTTCACGGCCCTGTGGGAGCAGCCGCTCTCCTACGACCCCGCGCTGGGGTCGCTGCGCGGCTGGCTGGTCAGCCGGGCCCTGCACGAGTCGGCCGTGCGCTCGAAGGTCGGGTGACCCGTCAGCTGATCGGGGCGTTCCAGGTCAGGAGCACGGGCTCGGCGTGCTCGAAGCCGAGCCGCGAGTACGTGCCCGTGTCCAGCTTCAGCAGCCTGCCCTCCTCGGGCCCGAGGCCCAGCCAGCGGGCGGCCAGCACGCGCAGGAAGTGCCCGTGCGCCACCAGCGCCACCCGCCCCCCGGCGTTCCTGGCCCGCTCGATCACCCGGTCGGCGCGGGCGGCGACCTGCTCGGCGCTCTCCCCGGGGTGCTCGGCGTCGCCGGGGATCACGCCGTCCCGCCACAGGTACCAGCCGGGGTGGCTCTCGCGGATCTCCGGCGTGGTGATCCCCTCGTAGCCGCCGTAGTCCCACTCCCACAGGTCCGGGTCCACCTCGTAATCGGTCAGGCCGGCCAGCTCCGCCGTACGCCGTGCGCGCTGGGCGGGGGAGACCAGCACCAGGTCGAACGACTGCCCCTTGACCAGCGGCGCCAACGCCCTGGCCTGGTCCTCGCCGTGCTCCGTCAAAGGCAGGTCCGTACGTCCGGTGTGCTGACCCGCCTTGCTCCATTCGGTCTCACCGTGCCGGAGCAGCAGCATCTCTTCCATGGAGTCCATCATCCGGTATGCCCGATTCCGGCCCGGCGTCAGGTGGCGAGCTCCTCGACGACGGAGGCGAAGGCGTCCAGGTCACGCTCATGATGCACCACGAAATACGAAATATCGTGCTCATCCCGCCAATAGCGGAGCTTGTCGATGATGTCGGCGCGGGTCCCGAGCAGGACCTGCGGCGTCTCGCCGAGCGACGAGCTGTCGGCCGCGCTCCATGACTCCTCCGTCTTTCGCTCGCCCACCTGCACCACGCTCGTCCCCAGCTCCAGCGCGTCGTAGCGCTCGCCCGCGGCCTCGCGCACGATCTCGATCTTCCTCAGGAACGCCGCCGGCCCGCCGTCCCGGTCGTCGGGCCCGCTCCCGTCCGGCCGGACCCGCATCCCGAGGTTCACGACGTCCGCCTCTTCGGCCGCCAGCCGCAGCATGCGCGGCCCGCCACCGCCGAGCGCGATCGGCGGGTGCGGCCTCCATACGGGCTTGGGCTGCTGGTCGAGGCCGTCGATGCGGTAGTGCTTGCCCTGGAAGCTGAACGGCCCGTCCCCCCAGAGCCCCTTGAGCACGGCCACGGCCTCCCGCAGTCGCTCCACCCGCACCCCCGGCGGCTCCAGCGTCAGCCCGGCCCCGTCGTAGTCGCGCGCCATCCACCCGGTCCCGATCCCGACCTCCAGCCGCCCGCCGGACAGCAGGTCGAGCGTGGCCGCCTCCTTGGCCAGCACGGCCGGATGCCGGAAGTCGTTGGCGAACACCAGCGTGCCGACCCGCAGCCGGGTGGTGGCGCAGGCGGCCGCCGTCAGCGCGGCGATGGGGGCGAACCTGGGGCCGACGAGATGGTCGGGCACGAGGAGCACGTCGTACCCCTGCGCTTCGAGCCGTCGCGCCTTCTCCGCCCACGCCGCGCCCGACCCGGCCTCCCGCACCACCGCCCCGAACCTGAACCGCCGCACGATGCCTCCCATCACGTTGAGCAAGCGCTTGGGCGACACTGTACGCGCCGACCGGCCGCGCGGTCAGCGGGAGGGGAGGGCGAGGGCGATGCCCGTGGTGGCGGCGGTGAAGACGAGCCAGGCCACGCCGCCCACCGCGCCCGGGAGCCCGGCGATCCAGGCGACCGGGATGAGGAACGGCGCCACGATCATGGCGATGGCCGCCCACTTCGGCGCGGCGCTGCGGAGTGCGGCGACCCCCAGCAGCACGAACCCGAGCAGGCTCAGGAAGAACGTGAACCCGAGGACCGACGTCGGCATCCCCTCGCTCAGCTCCGTGACGAGCCGGTTCGTGGTGGGCACGTCGAGCCCGGCCTTGGCGGCCGCGTAGATGGTGTCGTCGGAGGTCAGGCCGAAGGGCAGGGCCATGGCGAAGGCGAGGATCATGCCCACCAGCCCCAGCACGGGCCGCCCCGACCGGGCCACCTTGCTCACCGCGAAGATCGCGGGGATGAGGGTGACGGCGCCGAGGGCGGCGACCCAGCTCCAGAGCGCGTACGCGCCGAGGTCGGCGACGATGGCGCGGATGTACGGCTCGCCCTCGGCCGTGGCGTCGAACGGGCCGAGCAGGAGCGACACGGCGACGGTGAGCGGTGAGATCGCGGCGCAGGCGATCATCGCGCTCCGGGTGAAACCGGCGGTGGAGGAGGTTGTCTCAACTGTGGTCATGCCCCGAGGGTGAGCCCGCGGGGCGGTGCGTGCATGAGTATGGGCTACTCAAATCACGGGTTTACCAAGCGCTTGCTTAGGTGCCAGACTGGGGGCATGGAGATCCCGGTCCGCCAGGTGACAGACGACGAGGCGGCGTTCTTCGGCGAGCACGGCTGGGTGCGGCTCGGCCGGCTGATCGCCCCGGGCACCGTCGCGGCCCTGCGCGAACGCGCCACCGGCTTCATGAACGGCCGGTCCAGGAGCCACGAGACGCTGGTCGACGAGGCGTTCGGGCAGTCGAGGGACATCGCGGCGAGCGACGAGATGTTCGGCGCGCTGACGTCGAGCCCCGAGATGGGGCGCAACGCCGTACGGCTGCTGCGCGGCGTCCGGGCCGTGCGCGTGCAGGTCACCAACCTCCTGGTCAAGGAGGCGGGGGAGCACGGCGCGACCGAGTTCCACCAGGACTTCCCCTGGATGCCGATGGACCGCTCGGCCATGCTGACCGTGTGGCTGGCCCTCGCCGACGTCCCCGCCGACATGGGGTCGCTGCGCTTCTACGACCGTTCGCACCGGTACGGGCTGCTCGGCCGGAGCTTCACCCGACCGGGGGACGACCAGCTCACCCAGCACCCGTGGCTCAAGGAGCTGGAGCTGTCGCCGCCGCTCGACCTCAAAGCGGGCGACGCCACCGTGCACCACGCCCTGACCGTGCACGGCGCGCCCGCGAACCGCCGCGACAGCCCGCGCCTGTCGTTCACCGTCACGTACTTCGACGCCGACGCCCTCTACACCGGCCTGCCCTACCGGCAGACCGACGGGCTCGGGCTCGAGGTCAACCGGCCGTTCGAGCACGAGAGATTCCCCGTCGTGAGCCTCGGAGGCCGGGATGCCTGAGACCGTACGGGGGCCGGTGGCGGAGCTCGGGGCCACGCTCATGCACGAGCACGTCTTCGGGCTGAGCCCCGAGATCCTGTGGAGCTGGCCGGACATCCCCGAGGGCTGGGACCTCGAGACGCGGGCGCGCGAGGCGGCGGGCAAGCTCGACGCGCTCAAGGCCGAGGGCATCGACACGATCGTGGACCTGACCGTGGTGGGGCTCGGCAGGTACATCCCCGCCGTCCAGCGCGTGGCCGAGCTGACCGGCGTGAACATCGTGGCCGCCACCGGCCTGTACACCTACGACGCCCTGCCGCCGTACTTCGCCAACCGGGGCCCGGGGTCGCTGTTCGGAGGGCCGGACCGGCTGGCCGAGTTCTTCGTACGGGACATCGTCGAGGGGATCGGCCGGACCGGCGTCAAGGCGGCCATGCTCAAGTGCGCCTCCGACCACCTGGGGATGACCAAGGGCTGCGAGCGGGTGTTCCGGGCGGTCGCGCAGGCGCACCTGGAGACCGGTACGCCGATCACCACGCACTCCCACAGCGCCTCCAGGGGCGGCCTCGAACAGCAGCGCCTCCTGGGCGAGCTCGGCGTGGACCTGGGCAAGGTGGTCATCGGGCACGCCGGGGACTCCACGGACGTGGCCTACCTGGAAGAGCTGATCGCCAACGGCTCCTACCTCGGCATGGACCGCTTCGGCATCGAGACGATCAGCCCGTTCGAGGACCGCGTGGAGATCGTGGCGAAGCTATGCGAGCGCGGACACGCCGGAAAAATGGTCTTAAGTCACGACTCCTACTGCTTCAACGACCGCTTCGACGCCGACGTCGTACGGCGGCGCCACCCCAACTACCACCTTCTCCACGTCCCCCGCGACGTCGTTCCCGAGCTCCGCAAGAGGGGCGTCACGGACGACCAGGTCCACCAGATGCTCGTCGACAACCCGCGGAGGATCTTCGCATGACCGGTGACATCGAGGACTTCGACGTCAGCGCGGACTGGCACGTCGCCGCCCCGTACGACTTCCTCCGCGGGCTGCGCCGGGAGCGGCCGGTCTTCCGCAGCGAGCACCTCGGCGCGTACGTCCTGACCCGCTACCCCGACGTGCGGGCGGCCTACGGCGATCCGCGGCGCTTCTCCTCCAAGGGCTCGCTCACGATCTCCCGCAGCCTCACCCGCGAGACCAGGGAGAAGCTGGGCGAGCACGGCTCGTTCCTGTCCAGTTTCGTGGCGAACGTGGACCCGCCCGACCACACCCGCCTGCGCCGATCGGTGTCGAAGGCGTTCACGCCGCGCGCCGTGGCGGCCATGGAGCAGGAGTTCCGGCGGCTCAACGAGGACCTGCTCGACCGCCTGGAGCCACGCAAGAGCGCCGACTTCGTCGGCGAGATCGGCCACGAGCCGTCGATCAAGCTGACCGCCCGCTTCATCGGCGTGCCCGAGGCCGACGAGGCGTTCGTCCAGGCGCACGTCAAGGACTGGTTCCAGCTCTTCCTGTCGCCGCAGCCGCCGGAGCGCCAGCTCGAACTCGCCGGCAGCTTCCTGACCTATCTCGACTACGTGGACCGCCTGGTCGCCTCCCGGGCCAAGGACCCGCAGGACGACTTCACGTCCCTGATGACCTCCCTGATCGGCGCGGAGCTGACCCATCGCGAGGTCGTCGAGCTGATCTCCACGATCCTGCTCGGCGGCAACGACACCGTCCCCAACCAGCTCGGCAACACCGTCCTGCGCCTGCTGCGGGAGGGTGCCTGGCCGGTGCCGCCCGACCTGGTCGCGAACGCCGCCGAGGAGTGCATGCGCATCGACGGCGCGTCGCTGGGCTCGTTCCGCTACGCCGTGACCGACATCCCCCTGCACGGCGTGACGATCCCGGCCGGCGCCCTCGTCCTGCTCTCCACCGACTCCGCCGCCCACGACGAGAGCGTCTTCCCCGAGCCCGAGCGCTTCCTGATCGACCGGCCGAACGCCGCCGAGCACATGGTCTTCGGCTACGGCATCCACTTCTGCGTCGGCGCCGCGCTCGGCCGCCTGCAGCTGCGCACCGCGCTCGACGTGCTCGGCCGCCGCCTGCCCGGCCTGCGGCTCGTCCCCGGCGAGCCGGTCGCCCACCGCAGGTCGATCGTCGGCCGCGGCCTGACGTCCCTGGCGGTGGAGTGGTGAGCGGCCGCCCCTCGGGCCGGTTCGTCTCAGGCCGGTTCGACGGGCGGGTCGCGATGGTGACGGGCGCGGGCTCGGGCATCGGCGCGGCCTGCGCGGCGCGCCTGGCCGCCGAAGGTGCCTGCGTCGGCGTCCTGGACCTGCGCGCGGCCGGGGCGAAGTCCACCGCGGCCGCCATCCGCGCCCACGGCGGCACGGCCATGGCCCTGACCTGCGACGTCTCCGACGAGAAGCAGGTGGAGGAGGCGGTCGCGGCCCTGGTGACGTCGTTCGGCCGGGTGGACGTCCTGCACTCCAACGCCGCCGCGCTCGACGCCGGCGTCTACGGCCGCGACCGGGATCTGGACTCGCTCGACGTCGGGGTCTGGGACCGCACGATGGAGGTCAACCTGCGCGGCGCCATGCTCATGGTCAAGCACACGGTGCCCGCCATGCCGGACGGCGGCGCCATCGTCCTCATGTCGTCGGTGTCCGCCCTGGTCGGGGACGAGGTCCACGCCGCGTACGGGGCCTCGAAGGCGGCCCTGATCGGCTTCACCCGTTACGTGGCCACGATGTACGGCTCCCGCGGCGTCCGCTGCAACGCCGTCGCCCCCGCCCTCGTCCTCACCGAGACCGCCCAGCGGGCCCTGAGCCAGGGGCAGCTCGCCGACAAGGCCGCCGAACGCCTCCTGCCGTGGCCGTGCACCCCCGACGACGTCGCGAACCTGGTGTGCTTCCTCGCCTCCGACGAGGCCCGCTGCATCACCGGTCAGACCCTGACCATCGACTCCGGCACCCTGGCCCACCGCCCGCAGCACGCCGTCCAGCGCCGGCGCGACCTGAACGACGGGCCCCACTGACGCCGATGGGCGGGCGCCGCGCGGGGCACCCGCCCATCGAGCCACCGGCCGTCATGCCGGTGGTGTGGGAAGATCCTCCCCATACGTGCGGTAACAGGGGAGGTCTCATGGAGCCGGTGGCGGTCGGGCTGGTCGGAGCGGGCCCGTGGGCCGAGATGGCGCACGCGCCGATGCTGTCCAAGGGGCCGCACACGCGGCTGGCCGGGGTGTGGGCCCGCCGTCCCGAGGCCGCCGCCCGGCTCGGAGCGCCGGTGTTCGAGCGCGTCGAGGAGTTGTTCGACGCCTGCGAGGCCGTGGCGTTCTGCGTGCCGCCCGCCGTACAGGCCGAGCTCGGCGTCCGCGCCGCCCGCGCGGGCAAGGCGCTGCTGCTGGAGAAGCCGCTCGCGGACACGCTGGACGGCGCGCGGCGCCTGGCCGAGGCCGTCGCGGAGGCGGGCGTCGCCTCCCAGCTGGTGCTCACCCTGCGGTACGCCCCCCAGGCCCGCGCCTTCCTGGCCCGGTGCCGCGAGATCCAGCCGTTCGGCGGCCACGCCGCGAACATCTCCGGCACCCTCCTCGGCGACCACCCCTTCGCCACCCCCTGGCGGCTGGAGCGCGGCGTGCTGCTCGACGTCGGCCCGCACGTGATCGACCTGCTGGGCGCCGCGCTCGGCCCGGTGACCGGCGTGCGCGCGCACGGCAACTCGCTCGGCTGGACCGGCCTGCTGCTCGAGCACGAGGGCGGCGCGGTCTCCGAGGCGTCGCTGTGCATGGCCGCGGTCGGCGACCTGCCGCCCGCGACGTTCGCCGTGTACGGACGCACCGGCAGCGCCGTGCTCCCGCACTTCGACGACGACCCCCTGGACACCATCGCCGAGGAGTTCGCCGGAACCGTGCGGAACGGCGGCGGCCACCCGCTCGACGCCGCCCACGGGCTCAGGCTCCAGGAGATCATCGCCGAGGCGGAGTCCCAACTGGCCCCTTGACGCCGCGGGCATCCGGAGGATTGATAGCGTTTGTCCGATGCGCAGGGTCGCAGCGAAGTCCGGTGTGAGTCCGGCGCTGTCCCGCAACTGTCATAGCCAGGTCGCCTGCCTCTGCGCTGACGTCATCAACCCTCGTGGAAAAGGGTGATCCGTCGCTCAAACGCGGGTCTCTCGGTTCCGACAGTGAAAGGACTACTCGTGAGGCCCCGACGTACGGCCCTCGCGGGCGCGCTGCTGGGAACGCTGATCCTGGCCGGATGCGGCCAGACCGGCACCACAGCCACCCCGTCCGCCGCCCCCAGCGCTTCCTCCGCCTCCGCCCCTGCCACCGCCTCCGCGCCTGACTCCGGGGCGGGCTTCCCCGTCACCGTCGAGGCGGGCAACGGCAAGGTCACCCTCGCCAAGAAGCCCGAGCGGATCGTCTCCCTCTCGGCCACCCACACCGAGACGCTCTTCGCCATCGGCGCGGGCCCCCAGGTCGTCGCCGTGGACGACCAGTCGAACTACCCGGCCGAGGTCCCCAAGACCGACCTGTCCGGCTTCAAGCCGAACGTCGAGGCCATCGTCGCCCAGAAGCCCGACCTGGTCATCGTCTCCAACGACATCGACCAGATCGTCGCCGAGCTGGGCAAGGTGAACGTGCCCGTCCTGCTCGAACCGGCCGCCACCAAGCTCGACGAGGCGTACGAGGAGATCGCCGAGATCGGCGCGGCCACCGGCAACCAGGCCAAGGCCGACGAGGTCGTCTCCGGCATGAAGACGGCCATGGACAAGCTGGCCGCCGAGGCGCCCAAGGACAAGAAGCTCACGTACTACCACGAGCTCGACCAGACGCCGTACGCGGCGACGTCCCGGACGTTCATCGGCCAGGTCTACGGCCTGTTCGGCCTCACCAACATCGCGGACAAGGCGCCCGACCAGGCGGGCGGCTATCCGAAGCTGTCGGCCGAGTTCGTGGCCCAGGCGGACCCCGACATGATCTTCCTCGGTGACGTCAAGTGCTGCCAGCAGAGCAAGGACACCCTGGCCAAGCGGCCGGGCTGGAAGGGCCTGTCGGCCATCAAGAACGACCAGGTGATCCAGCTCGACGACGACCTGGCCTCCCGCTGGGGGCCGCGCGTCGTCCAGCTCGCCGAGTCCATCGGCGCCGCGGTCGCCAAGGCCGGGGCCAAGAGCTGACCATGGCGGCGCAGGCCGGCCCGTCGAGGGCCAGACCACTCTGGATCGCGTGCGCCCTGGGCGTGCTGGCCGTCTGCATGATCGCCGGGCTGCTGGACGGAGCGGCCGACATCTCGCCGTGGCAGGTGGTGCTCCAGGCCGTGGACTGGCTGCCGTTCGTGCACGTGGACTCCGGGCTCGCGCCGGTCGAGCAGGGGCTGCTGTTCGAGCTGCGGCTGCCGCGGGTGCTGGTGGCGGCGGTGGTCGGAGGGCTGCTGGCCATGGCGGGGGCGGGGTACCAGGGCGTGTTCCGCAACCCGCTCGCCGACCCGTACCTGCTGGGGGCCGCGGCCGGGGCCGGCCTGGCGACGACCGTGGCCATCGTGCTGCTGCCGGAGTCGGGCGCGAGCATCCCCGTCGCGGCCTTCCTCGGGGCCGTCGGCGGGGTGTTCCTGGCGTACACGCTCGGCAACACCGCCGGGCGCTCCGGCGGCACCGCGACGCTGGTGCTGGCCGGGGTGGCGGTCACCTCGTTCCTGACCGCGATCCAGACGTTCATCCAGCAGTTCAAGGTCGAGGAGCTGCAGCGCGTCTACTCGTGGATCCTCGGCGACGTCGGCGGCGGGTGGGACCAGTTCTGGCTGGTGCTGCCGTACGCCGCCGTCTCGGCCGTGCTGCTCCTGCTGCACGGGCGGATGCTGGACGTGCTGTCCGTGGGCGACGAGGAGGCCACCAGCCTCGGCGTGCGGGCGGCCAGGGTGCGCCTCACCGTGCTGCTGGCCGCCTCCCTGGCCACCGCGGCGGCCGTGGCGGTGAGCGGGCTGATCGGGTTCGTGGGCATCGTCATCCCGCACATCGTGCGGCGGCTGGCGGGCGGCTCGTACCGGATCGTCCTGCCGCTCTCGCTGATCGGCGGCGGGGCGTTCCTGGTGCTGGCCGACCTCATCGCGCGTACGGTGATCGCGCCCGCCGAGCTGCCGATCGGAGTGGTGACCATGTTCGTGGGGGCGCCGTTCTTCGTCGGCGTCCTGCGCATGACCAGGCGGACGGCGACATGATCAGCACCCAGGCGCTGTCGGTACGGCTCGGCGACCGCGAGGTCGTGTCCGACGTCTCGCTCCAGGTGCGCCGCGGCGAGTGGCTGGCGATCATCGGGCCCAACGGGGCGGGCAAGTCCACCCTGCTCAAGGCCGTCATGGGTCTCGTCGCGCACCGGGGCGAGGTCACGCTGGACTCCCGGCCGGCGGCCCGGCTCAAACCCCGCGAACGTGCCCGCCTGCTGGCCTACGCCCCCCAGACTCCGGCCCTGCCGCCCGACATGACGGTCTTCGACTACGCGCTGCTCGGGCGCACCCCGTACATCCCCTACCTGGGCAGGGAGAGCGCGCACGACCGGGAGGTCACCGCCGGCGTGCTCGAACGGCTCGACCTGACCGCGCTCGCCATGCGGCGCGCGGGGGAGCTGTCCGGCGGCGAGCGCCAGCGCGTGGTGCTGGCCAGGGCCCTCGCCCAGGAGGCGCCCGTCCTGCTGCTGGACGAGCCCACGACGGCCCTCGACCTCGGGCACCAGCAACAGGTGCTGGAGCTGGTGGACCGGCTGCGGCGGGCGGACGGCCTGACCGTCGTCACCACCCTGCACGACCTGACCGTCGCCGGTCTCTACGCCGACTCCCTGCTCCTGCTGGCCGGCGGCCGCGCGGTGGCCTCCGGCAAGCCCGCCCAGGTGCTCACCGAGCCGTTGGTGGGACGGCACTTCGACGCCCATGTCAAGATCGAGCCGGGGCCGGACGGCCGGCCCGTCGTGCACCTCGTCAGGGGAGGGCCATGAAGCTCACATATCGGGTGGAGGACGGGGCGCGGCTGGGAGCGCTGCTGTGGGAGTTCGGGCCGGGCTGGCGGATGATCTCCTCCGCGCTGCTCGGCGGCGGGATCGGCCCGCGCGAGTGGGTGCTGAACGCGCAGGTGGTGGCCGGGTATTCACGGATGGACCCGGTCGACCACCTGCTGTCGTTAGGCCCGGCCGGGGACGGCGTCGGCATGCTCACCGCCGCCTCCGTCGACCGCTGCGTCCAGGCCTCGGACGGCGGCGTGGAGGCGTACGCGACCGTCGGCCTCCGCGTCCCGACCTGGGCCGCCGCCCCCGAGGGGAGCGCGGACCCGGAGCTGGCGCCGATGCGGGTGGGGACCATCAACATCGTGACCGTGCTGCCGGTGGCCATGACGGACGCGGCCCTCGTCAACGCGGTGATGACGGTCACGGAGGCGAAGTCCCAGGCGCTGATCGAGGCGGGCTTCCCGTGCACGGGCACGGCCTCGGACGCGGTCTGCGTGGCCGCGCCGGCGGAGGGGCCCGCGGAGCTGTTCGGCGGGCCGCGCTCGGAGTGGGGCGCCCGCGCGGCCCGCGCCGTCCACGCGGCGGTCCTCCAGGGCGCCGAAGCGTGGCGACATCGTGACTTTAGGTGACGAGATTTGGGCAAGTAGCATGTGGGCGAGGGCAAGGTTCCCGATACTTGGTGGGTGACCGCAATGGCGACGATCGACCGGACGGCGGGCACGGCATTTCCTGTCGCGCCGTTCACTGTCGACGACCTGTTCAAGTTCCCCGACGACGGGAACCGTTACGAGCTCTTCAACGGGAGCCTAGTAGTGAGTCCTGCCCCCACCCCCCGGCACCAGCGGGTCATCACCCGGTTGCTGACCATACTCCAAGCTGCGGCACCGCCTGAGCTGGAGTGCTTGACAACCGTCAACGTCAGCCCGAGCAACGAGGATCTCTACATCCCCGAGCTTGTCGTCGTGCCCGAGCAGGTGTCTGAGGCGGTTGACCTCATGTACGCGCCCAGCGACCTACTCTTGGCCGTGGAGGTGGTCAGCCCGAGCAGCAAGGCGCATGACAGAGCGACCAAAGTGGCGGCATACGCAGAGGCGGGTATCCCCCTCTACTGGCGCGTCGAGCCCATGGAAGGGCCGACGGTCTACGTCTACGAGCTCGATGGTCGCACCTACGCAGGACCTGTGGCCTACAAGGCAGGAACCACGGTCGCCTTGTCGTCGCCCTTCCCTGTGAGTTTCGACCCCGCTGACTTGATGCGCCTCCGCGGCTGGAACCCGTAATCTTCGGCTGCTCCTCGGGCCGTGACGCGCCCGGCCTCGAGGTCGGCCAGGATCGCCTCGGGGTCGCGTCCGGCGGGTGGGCCGAGGCCGGCGCCGCCCGTCGTCTCCACGATGAACGCCTCCCCGGCCGCGAACCGCACGTTGTTGACCTTGGACGCCAGCCGTTCCACCGTCCCGTCCAGGTGGCGCCTGAAGAAGCCGCCGAGCCGCCCCGGCTGCCCGCCGGCACGGCCAGGGGGCGGAAGGCGGAGGCGGTCGCCGCGGGTGGTGACGTGGCAGTCGGCCAGGAAACGGTAGACCGTGCGCGAGCCCAGCCCGCCGCGGAACCGGCCGGGGCCGCCCGAGTCCGGGATGGTCTCGACGGACTCGACGATCAGCGGGCAGCGGCTCTCCACCGGCTCCGCCTGCGGGACCGAGTTGCGGCCGATGCCGAAGTGCACGCCCGTGGCGTCCGGGCCGTCCAGGCCCCGGCGGGCGCCCACGCCGCCGAAGTCGTAGGAGAGGTGGATCCAGTACGGCGCCCCGACGGCGGCGATCGAGAACGGCTGCAGGATCCCGCTGGGGGCGATGGCACGCTCGGGGACGGCGTCGGACATGGCCTGGAAGACGGCCTCCATGGCGGCGTAGATCGGGACGTACCGGCCGCCGCACGGGTAGGGGGAGCGGGCGTTGAGCAGGGAGCCCTCGGGCAGGCGTACGTCGATGGCGCGCAGGCAGCCGTCGTTCATGGGGATCGTGGGGTCGAGGAAGCAGCGGACGGCGAAGACGGCGGCGGCGAGGGACTGCGAGGCCGAGGCGTTGATCGCGGCGGGGACCTGCGGGCCGGTGCCCGCGAAGTCCAGCACGGCTCGTTCGTCGCCGAGGGTGACGGCGACCCGGATTTCATGCGATTTTTCGGGATTTATGCCGTCATCGTCGATCGGATATGCCGCCTCGAACCGGCCCTTCGGCAGCTCGGCCAGCGCCGCGCGGGTCCTGGCCTCGGTGTAGTCCAGGTAGTCGTCGACGCCCGCGCTCAGGCCCTCCGCGCCGTACTCGCCGACCAGGGTCTCCAGCCGGGCGGCGGCCACCGCCGTCCCGGCCACCAGGGCCCGCACGTCGCCCATGACCTTGTCGGGGGTACGGCTGTTGGCCCGCAGGATGGCCTCCACGGTCGGATCCAGGCCCTCCTCGGTGGCCAGGCGCACCGGGGGGAGCTGGAGGCCCTCAAGGAAGATGTCGGTCGCCAGCGGGGCCATGCCGCCCGCCGAGAGGCCGCCCAGGTCGGAGACGTGGATCATGGTGGCGGTGAAGTACGCGGGGGCCTGGCCGACGAAGACCGGGCGGTAGACGAGCAGGTCGTTGGTGTGCACACCGCCCCGGTAGGCGTCGTTGAGCACGTACACGTCGCCCGGGCTCATCCGGTCCGCGGGGATGTCCTTGAGGAGCTCGGGGAGCGCCACCTTGAGCGCCATGCTGTTCATGAGGGTGGTGGCCATGGACTGGGCGATCAGGCGGCCCCGGGCGTCGAGGACGGCGGCCGAGGCGTCGGAGCCCTCCACGATGAACGTCGAGTACGCGGAGCGGACCACCACGATGCTGGCCTCTTCCGCCGCGACGACGAGCGCGTTCCTGAGCACCTCGGCGGTCAGGAGGTCGGGCATGTCGTGCTCCTGGTGAGGTGGACGGCGCGGGTCTCGGCGAGGGTGGCGGTCCAGCCGGGCGGGACGACGATCGTGGACTCGGCGTCCTCGATGATCGCGGGGCCGTGGAGCGGGCCGCCGGCCATGGTGTCCCTGGTGTGGACGGGGACTTCGGCGTAGCCGCCGGTCTCCGGGAAGTACGCCCGCCTCGCCCGGGGCACGGCCGCCGCCGCCCCGCCCCCGGCTGTCGCGTCCCCGGCCGTCCCGTTCCCGGCGGCCTCATTCCCGATGATGCCGGGGGGTGGGGAGGTGGGGGCGGTGAGGTGGATGCGGTAGCTGACCAGTTCGATCTCGCCCCGTTGCGCGATCCCGTACACCTCCTCGTACCGCGCGAAGAAGCGGGCCGCCAGCTCCTCCCGGGAAGACGTCCACTCGACGGTCAGGTCGTGGGACTGGCCCTTGAAGCGGACGTCCACCGACCGTGACACCAGCACCCCGGGGTCCGAGAGTGAGACGCCCAGGTCGGCGGCGGCGTCGGTGGCCAGGGAGGTGAAGACGGCGGAGGGGTCGGGGGCATCCAGGCGGGACAGGACGCGGTCCGTGGAGAGGGCGCCGGTGAGGAGTCCGGCCGCCGAGGCGACGCCGCAGTGCGCGGGCACCACGACCGTCCCGATCCCGAAGCGCTCCGCGACCCGGGCCGCGTGCATGGGACCGGCGCCGCCGAAGGCGACCAGGGCGAAGCCGCGCGGGTCGATGCCGCGCTGCACCGTCACCACGTGCACCGCCGACGCCATCGAGGCACTGACGATCTCGTGCACGGCGTACGCGGCCTCCTCCCGGGAGACCCCCAGCGGTGAGGCCAGCCGGTCGAGGGCCTTGGCGGCCAGGTCCGGGGTCAGGGGGAGCGAGGCCGAGGAGAGGTAACCGAGGACCAGGTTCGCGTCCGTGACCGTGGGTTCGGAGCCGCCCAGGCCGTAACAGGCGGGCCCGGGGGAGGAGCCCGCCGAGTGCGGGCCGACGCGGAGCGCGCCGGCCGCGTCGAGCCAGGCGACGCTGCCCCCGCCCGCCCCCACCTCCGCCAGGTCGATGGCCGGGGTCTTGATGGGCACGCCGGTGCCCGCGCGCCGGCCGCCGAAGCTGCCCTTGCCGCCGACGTGGAACTCGTTCGTGATCTCGGGCGTCCCGCCGCGTACGACGCACGCCTTGGCGGTGGTCCCGCCCATGTCGAACGAGATCACGTCCGGGAACCCGGTCCCGGCCGCCGCCAGCACCCCCGCCGCCGGGCCCGACTCGATCGTGGCCACCGCGCGCCGGGCGGCCAGCTCGGCGGAGATCACGCCGCCGCTCGACTCCATGACGTGGACGGGCGCGCGGATCCCGATCTCGGCCAGCCGCTCCCGGAGCTGCGAAAGGTACGAAGCCATCAATGGGCCGATATATGCGGACATGATGGTGGTTGTGGCGCGCTCGTACTCGCGGATCTCCGGCCAGATCTCCGACGAGGTCACCACGTCCGGGATCGACTCCCGCAGGAGCTCGGCGACCTGCCGCTCATGGGCCGGGTTGGCGTACGAGTGCAGCAGGCAGACCGCCGCCGACGTGATGCCGCGGGCCGTGATCGCCGCGGCGGCCCGGCGTACGGAATCGAGGTCCAGCGGCGTGAGCACCGCGCCGCGCGCCGAGACGCGTTCCACCACCTCGAAGCAGTCGCCCGCGGCCACCGGCGGAGGCGGCGGCGAGAAGCGCAGATCGTAGCGGTCCTCCTCGACCCGCGCGTAGCGCCCGAGCGGGACGGCGGCGCGAAAGCCCTGGGTGGTGACAAAAGCCACCCGGACCCCCTTGCGTTCGAGCACCGCGTTGGTGGCCAGCGTCGTCGCATGGACGACCCGTGTGACCTGCGCGGGGTCGCGGTCGCCGAGTGCGCGCGTAACGCCGACCACGATGCCCGCGATGGGGTCGTAGTGGGTGCTCAAACATTTGGCCACGGCAATCGCGCCGAACGTGCCTCCAAGGACCACATCGGTGAAGGTGCCACCGACATCTACGCCGATCGTGTAGCCCACCCAGGTACGTTATGCCCCCTAGCAAGCGCTTGTCTACGTGGCGGTCTATTGACTTACAGCATGCGATTGGGACCCTGGTCCTAGACCTGCGTTGGGAGCGGAGATGGCGCGCCTCACAGCTCTTGCCGGTGGCGTCGCGACGGCACTGGTGCTGATCGCCATGCCGGCCGCGGCTCACGAACACCCGAGCGGGATCACCGACCTGGTGACCCCGGCCGTGGTGCGACTGGAAGCCGTGTCTCATGTGGAGATCACCCTGCTCGACCACATCGGCGAGCTCAAACATGTGGAGCGGTCCTACGACATCCCGTTCGCCGCGGGCACGGGGACCGTCGTCAACCCCGACGGCACGATCGTCGCACTCCGGCGCCTGGCCGTGAACCCCAACGACGTCGCGATCTACGCGGCGAACAAGGTCTTCGCCGAGCACCACAAGGTGAAGATTCCCCTCGACTACGAGAAGCACAAGCTCAAGGACGACCTGCTCAGCCACCACCTGGCGGAGTGCTACCCGCCGAAGACCGACACCGCCACCTGCATCATCAACGTGACCACCGAGATCACGGCCTATCCCAACGTGTCGCCGCCGACCCCCAACGGCATCAAGGTCAAGTGCATCAAGGCCGGCCCGACGCCCGACAGCCCCGCCGTGCTGGTGCCGGTGACCCCCATGACCGGAGGCGTCGGCATGCCCACCGCGCCGCTCGCCGACCAGGTGCCCGAGCAGGAGGGCGCGCCCACCAACGTGGCGGGCTTCCTCGGCCGGCCGGGCCCGAAGGTCCTGGAGACCGTCGAGATCGCCCACCTGGGCAAGGGTGGCGGGGGCGGTGACAACGGCAGGCCGTTCGCCGACCCGGAGAAGAAGGTGGACGAGCCGGTCAAGCTGGGCGGCCTGGCCGACCAGGGACTCATCGGCGCCCCCGTGATCGGCGACAAGAACGGCCACATCATCGGCCTGCTGGTGGGTGGCGGCAAAGAGGGCAGGATGATCGGCGTCAGGGAGATCAACGGCATCCTGGCCGCCGCCAAGGTGGTGCCGCGCAGAGGCGCGATCGACACGGCGTTCGAGGCGGCGCTGACCCGCTATCACACCAAGTACTACACGGAGGCCGCGCCCGGCTTCCAGCGCGTGCTGGAGCTCTATCCGGGCAACGTCGTGGCCGCCAAGCTGCTGAAGACCTCGCTGGAGAAACGGGGCGGGCCGGAGGACCAGGGCACGAAACAGGTGGCGGCCACCACCACCCGGTCGACCCCGCTGTGGCCGTTCATCGTGGCGGCCGGAATCCTTTTCATGGCAGCCGCGGGCGGGGCGTATCTGCTGTGGCGCCGCCGTGCTCCTGAAAAGGTGACAGAGCCGCCAGAACCACCGGGGGCGGCCGCGCCACCGCTCGACGACGGGGCCAACCAGACCGTGGTCGTACGGCGGTCGCAGGCCTTCCCCATGGTCCCGCAGCAACAACAGCAGGTGATGACCGCGCCGAACCCGGCGATCAAATACTGCACCTCGTGCGGCATGCGACTCGGGCCCGCGCATCGCTTCTGCGGTTACTGCGGCCACCCCATCGAGACGTGATGCCATTGAACGAAAGATCGCTCATCGGCCAGGAGGTGGCCGGGTACTACATCGAGGACATCGTCGGCAAGGGCGGCATGGCCGTGGTCTACCTTGCGCTCGACCCCAGGTTGAGCCGCCGGGTGGCGCTGAAGATCCTCAACCCGGTGCTCAGCGTCGACGACCGGTTCAGGCAGCGGTTCATCCTGGAGTCCAGAACGGTCGCCAGCATCGAGCACCCCAACATCATCCCGATCTACGAGGCCAACGCGGACGCCGACGGCGTCCTCTACATCGCCATGCGCTACGTCGACGGGCTCGACCTGCGCCGGCTCATCTACGACCGCGGACCGCTGCCGATCGCCCAGGCGAACCAGGTCTTCGCCCAGGTCGCCGCCGCCCTCGACGCCGCGCACGCGCACGACCTGATCCACCGCGACGTCAAACCGGCCAACATCCTGATGGCCGGCGACCACGTCTACCTCACCGACTTCGGCATCACCAAGCACCGCTCGTCGATCTCCGGGCTGACCCAGACCGACCAGTTCATCGGCACGCCCCGCTACATGTCGCCCGAGCAGATCAACAAGGAGCACATCGACGGCCGCGCCGACCAGTACGCGCTGGCCTGCGTGGTCTACGAGGGGCTGTCGGCGCGGCTGCCGTTCCAGCGCGAGAACGACATCGCCCTGCTCTGGGCCCACCTGGCCGAGCAGCCGACGCCGCTGTCGCAGCTCAGGCCCGACCTGCCCGCGCAGATCGACGCCGTGATGATGCGGGCGCTGGCCAAGGCGCCCGAGCAGCGTTACGCCACCTGTACGGAGTTCGTGACCGCGCTGCGTGACGCGATCAGCGGGCACCAGCCCGACCCCATGAGCGGCCCCACCAGCGGGCCCCACCTCGTGCCCCGCCAGGGTGCCCACTCCGGGCCGCACCCGGCGCCGTACCCCGCGCCTGTCCCGGGGCCCACGACCGGACCCACGACGGGCCCCACGACCGGCCCTCCGACCGGCCCCGCTTCTGGGCCCACCTCAGGCCCGCGTCCCGCGCCCGTCCTGGGGCCCCCGTTCACGCCGATCGGGTCGGACCGGGCCCCCGCGCCCCCCACGCATCCGACCGCGCCCAAGAAACGCCCGGGACGCGTCCTGATCGTGGCCACCACGCTGGTCGCCGCCGTCGCGGCCCTCGCGCTCGTCGCCATGATCATCATGAACCACCGCGGCGACACCTGGTCCCGCTACAAGACCAGCTCGGCCGCGCCGCTCACGTTCGAGTACCCGGGCGACTGGACCGTGCGCACCCACCAGGACCTGTTCGCGGTGGTCTCGCCGCACGCCCAGGAGTTCGAGTCCCTGTTCGTGGCCGGCCCCGGAGCGGACTGGTCGGCGATCTCCCAGGTCGTCGAGGACGACCCCGACTCCGCCTCGGGCGTCTACGTCCAGGTCTCCGACACCCTCGACGCCGGCGGCAACTCCGAGCAGATGAAGGCCAAGATGGAGGCCCTGCTGCCCGGCCAGGTCGACGTCGGCAAACCCGTGCCGGACCAGGCCGGCACCAGCCCCGCCACCCGCTTCGACGGCTCCCTGCACGACCCCGCGTCCGGCACCAGGCTGGGCTTCGTCAGCTACGTGATCGACCGCCAGCCCAAGACCATGCTCGTGATGTACTTCTGCGCCAAGGCCACGTGCGACGACGCCACCCAGACCCGCATCCGGCAGAGCGTCCATGTGTCGTGACTTGTGACTCACTTGCGTGCGGCTTGGCCTGGGTGTTCAAGGCGGGTGCCCGGCGTCTACCCTCCGGCTTGTGGGCATTCGCATAGTCATCGCCGACGATCAGGCGATGGTCAGGGCCGGGCTGCGCATGGTCGTCGACAGCGACCCCGGCATGGAGGTGGTCGGGGAGGCGTCCGACGGGCGCGAGGCTGTCGCCGTGGTCAGGCGTACGCGGCCGGACATCGTGCTCATGGACATCTCGATGCCCCGGCTCGACGGGCTGGCCGCGGCCAAGGAGTTGCTGGACGACCCGTCGCCGCCCAAGGTCATCACGCTGACCACGTTCGACACCGACGAGAACCTCTACGCCGCGCTGCGCGCCGGCACCAGCGGGTTCCTGCTGAAGGTGTCGCCGCCGGAGCAGCTCCTGGAGGCGATCAGGGTGGTGCACGCGGGTGACGCGCTGCTCGACCCGGCCGTGACGAGCCGGGTGATCGCCACGTTCGCGGGCCGGGCCGAGCCGACGCCCTCGCCCCGGCTGGCCGAGCTGACGCCGCGCGAGCTGGAGGTGCTGCGGCTGCTGGCGCGCGGCCTCACCAACGCGGAGATCGCCGGGGAGCTGTACGTGGGGGAGGCCACGGTCAAGACGCACGTGGCGCGGGTGCTGATGAAGCTGTCGCTGCGCGACCGGGCGCAGGCCGTGGTCTTCGCGTACGAGACCGGGGTGGTCCGGCCGGGTGCCGCCTGAGGGTTTGGCGGAACATGGAGCATCATGTGTATATTTTCCGTCAGAAGGCGGTAGATACAGGAGATATTTCATGCAAGCGTTCCCTCGGGTGCTGTTCGACGAGGCTCACAGCGAGTCGTGGACCGTCCGGCGCGAGGTGGCCGAGGCCATCAACCCCGCCCATCCCGACGACAACAGCTACGCCCGCGCGGCCGGGCTGCTCCGGCACCTGGGGCACACGGTCGGCGCCCACACGTCCGGCGCGCTCACGCCCGAGACGCTCGCCGAGCAGGACGTCTTGGTGATCGCGCACCCGTCGGGAGAGCGGTGGGAACGTACCATCGGGCAGGGCAGCCCCCTCTTCACCGCCGCCGAGCTGGACGCGATCGAGTCCTTCGTCGCCGACGGCGGCGGGCTGGTGGTGCTGGCCGAGGAGGAGCAGGACAAGTACGGCAACAACCTGCGTGAGCTGCTCGGGCGGTTCGGGGTGGGCGTGGCGCACACCACCGTGCGCGACCCGAAGCACGCGCACCGGGATGTGGCCACCTGGGTGCTCGCCGAGCCCGCCACCACCTCCGGCCTGCTCGCCGGGGTCCGCGCGGCCTGCTTCTACCGCACCGGCGTCCTCACGATGGCGAGTGAGGGAGCGGGCGCGGGCGAGGTGCTGTTCGCGACCTCGCCGACCGCCGACCCGGCGGGCGCGCCGCTGGCCGCCGCCGTCCGGTACGGCAAGGGGCGCGTGGTAGCGTTCGCCGACTCCGACCTCTTCGGCGACGACTCCATCGAGGACTACGACCACCGGCGCCTCTGGGGGAACGTGGTCACCTGGGCCGCCCGCGTCCCGGACGCCGGCGGCGCCGCAGCGTCACGCGACGAGGCCAAGGCGGCCGGGTTCGCCCGGCTCAAGGCGGCCGTCGAGGAGCTGCGTCCGCTGCAGGTCAAGGACGGCTCGGTGCCGGAGGAGAAGGAGCGGGCGAAGGCGCTGGTGGCCGAGATCGGCGCGCGCCTGGGCGAAATATCGCCATATTTCCCGCATGACGCCGCGTACCTCCAGGCCGTCCAGGGTGACCTGGCGAAGTGGGCCGAGCAGGACCTCGGCGTGCCCGACTTCCTCGACTCGCTCGACCTGTTCCACCCCGACACCCAGCGCGAGGACGGGCTGGAGCACGTCGTGGTCTTCCCCATGTACACCCAGAACGGCAACCCCGCCCGCAACCTGGAGGCCGTCTGGATCCGGACGATCTGGCCGGACTGGCTGGCCGGGCTGGAGGCGGGCGGCTACGACAACCCGATGTTCGTGCCGATCGCGTTCGAGGACTTCACCTCCGGCTACGACACCCACTCCGCCGTGCTCTTCCCCGAGACTGTCGCGGTGCGGCAGGCTCCGGCGCGCTTCACCTGGGGCGGGATCTTCGCCGACCGCGAGGCCGCCAGGTTCAGGCGGGTGTCGCAGGCCGCCGCCGAGACGCTCAAGCTCGACCTGCCGCCGGACGCGGCCAGGCTGCTGGCCTCGCAGCGGCTCGCGCAGGACACGTTCGTGCTCTGGGACCTGGTCCACGACCGCACCCACAGCCACGGGGACCTGCCGTTCGACCCGTTCATGATCAAGCAGCGGATGCCGTACTGGCTGTACTCGCTGGAGGAGCTGCGCTGCGACCTGACCGCGTTCGGCGAGGCCGTCAAGCTGGAGGCCCAGGGCGTGCCGCACGCGCGGTACGTGCAGGTGGCGATCCTGTTCGACCGGCTGTTCAGGTTCCCGATCACCGGCGAGCGGGTGCGGAACTACGACGGGCTCGGCGGGCAGCTGCTCTTCGCGTACCTGCACCGCAACGACATCGTGCGCTGGACGGACAACCGGCTCACGATCGACTGGGAACGGGTCGCGGACGGGGTCGCCGACCTGCGGGGCGAGGTCGAGAAGCTGTATCGCGACAGCATCGACCGGTCCAAGCTGGCGCACTGGCTGGCGGCGTACGAGCTGGTGGGCGCGTACGTGGCGCCGCATCCCGGCTCCGTCTGGGCCAAGGGCGTCCAGGCGCTGCCGGAGGAGCAGAAGGCCAAGGTGGACGCGGTGCTGCCGGACGAGTTCCCCCTGAGCATGTTCTACGAGGCACTGCGCCGTAAGCTGGGCGAAGTGGTCGAATCGACTAAGGGACTTCGCGCATGATCATTCTGGTTACGGGTGCTGGAGGGCCGACGGGGGAGGCCGTTTCCGAATATTTCCGGAAAAATGGTCATACGGTGATCGGGGTCGACAAGGAGGACGTGGACCTGCTGGACCGTACCGCCGTACAGGGCCTGGCCGACTGGATCGAGCGCGATCACGGCCGCGTGGACGGCGTGGTGCACCTGGTCGGCGGCTGGCGCGGCGCCGGCTCGTTCGCCGAGACCAGCCTCGACGACTGGGATCTCCTGCACGACCTGTTGATCCGCACGCTCCAGAACGTGTCGCTGGCCTTCGAGCCGCTGCTGCGGGACAGCGACAACGGCCGCTTCGTGATCGTCTCGGCCAAGGCGGCCGAGCGGCCCTCCGCCGGGGGCGCCGCCTACGCGGCGGCCAAGGCGGCGGCGGAGGCGTGGACGCTCTCCCTCGCCGACTCTCTCTCCGGCACCGGCAGCGCGGCCACCATCCTGGTGGTCAAGGCCCTGGTGAACGACGCCATGCGGGCCGAGAAGCCCGCCGCGAAGTTCGCCGGCTTCACCGACGTACACGACCTCGCGGAGGCCATCGGCGGCCTCTACGACCGCCCCGCCGCCGAGGTCAACGGCACCCGATTGGACCTTACTGCGTGACTTCCCGGCACGACCCCCGGCTCAAGGCGTTCGCCAGCGACAACTACGCCGGGGTGCACCCCGAGATCCTCCAGGCCATCGCCGCCGCCAACGGCGGCCACCAGACCGCTTACGGCGAGGACGTCTACACCGAGGCCATGGCGGAGGTCTTCAAGCGGCACTTCGGCGAGCAGGCGCAGGCCTGGCCGGTCTTCAACGGCACCGCCGCGAACGTCGTCTCCCTCCGTTCGATGACCGCCCACTGGGAGGCGGTCATCTGCGCGGAAAGCGCCCACATCCACACCGACGAGGGCGGCGCGCCCGAGGTGGCGGGCGGCATCAAGCTGCTCACCGTGCCCACGCCCGACGGCAAGCTCACGCCGGAGCTGATCGACCGGCAGGCGTGGGGGTTCGGCGACGTGCACCGGGCGCAGCCGCGCGTGGTGTCCATCTCCAACACCACCGAGCTCGGCACCCTCTACACGGCCGACGAGATCGCGGCGATCTGCTCGCACGCCCATGACCTGGGGCTGCTCGTCCACCTCGACGGCTCCCGCCTCACCAACGCCGCCGCCGCCCTCGACGTCCCGCTGCGGGCCCTCACGACGGACGTGGGGGTGGACGTGCTCTCCTTCGGCGGCACCAAGATCGGGCTGCTGTACGGCGAGGCCGTCGTCGTCCTCAACCCGGCCGCCGCCAGCGGGGTCGACTACATCCGCAAGACGTTCATGCAGCTGTCGTCGAAGATGCGCTTCGTGTCGGCGCAGTTCGAGGCGCTGCTGTCGGGCGACCTGTGGCTGCGCAACGCCCGCCAGGCCAACGCCATGGGCCGGCGCCTGGCCGGGGCGGTCAGCGGCATCCCGGGGGTGACGCTCACCCGGCCGGTGGAGGCGAACGCGGTCTTCGCGATCCTGCCCCGGGACGTGACGGAGCGGCTGGCCAAGCGGTTCCGGTTCTACACGTGGAACGAGGCGACGGGGGAGGTGCGGTGGATGTGCGCCTTCGACACGACGGAGTCCGACGTGGACGCCTTCGCCGCCGCTCTGGCCGACGAAATGCACCCCTGACCCCTGCGTCGCCGGTGGTCGTTATGGTTTGGCGGGGGTGGCCTGCAGGGCGAGGCGGGCCGCCTGCCAGCCGCCCATCCCGTGTACCGACGGGCCGGGTGGGGTGGAGGCCGAGCACAGGAAGACGCCCGGCAGCGGGGTGCGCCACGGCGCCGGCGACCAGACGGGGCGGCGGAGGAACTGGACCAGGCTGGTCAGGCCGCCGGTGATGTCGCCCCCCACCAGGTTGGGGTTGGCGGCCTCCATCGCGGCCGGGCCCATCGTGTGGCGGGCCAGGACGCGGTCGCGGAAGCCGGGCGCGTACCGCTCGATCTGGGTCTCGATGGCGTCCGTCATGTCCACCGTCGAGCCGGCGGGCACGTGGCAATAGGCCCAGAACGTGTGCCCGCCTCTCGTCGGATCCGCCGCGTACGGCTGGACCGCCAGCACGTACGGCCGGGGCGAGTGCCGGCCGGCGGTCGTCTCCGCCTCGCTCAGCGCGATCTCCTCCAGCGTCCCGCCCAGGTGCACCGTGCCCGCGTCCGCCACCGCCGGATCCCGCCACGGCACCGGCCCGTCCAGGGCCCAGTCCATCTTGAAGACGCCGGGACCGTACCGGAAGCGGGCCAGCCGCCGCCGGTAGCCCGCCGGGAGGTCCGCCATCGCGAGGAACTGCCGGGGCGAGACGTCCAGCACCACCGTCGGCGCGGACAGCTCCGACAGCCGGCGCACGCGGTGGCCGGTGACCGCCTCCCCGCCCAGCGACCTGAGCTCGGCCACCAGCGCGTCGGCCAGCACCTGCGACCCGCCCCGCACCAGCGGCCAGCCCGCCAGGTGGGCCAGGGACGCCAGCATCAGCCCGTATCCGGCGGTGATGGGCGCGCGCAGGTCCCGTACGGAGTGGGCGGCCATGCCCGCGATGAGCGCCCGCCCCTCCACGGTCCGGAACGCCCGCCGGGCGAACGTCGTGGCGGGCAGGGCCGCCGCGAGCCCGAACCCGGCCGCCTGCGCGAACGTACGCGGCCCCGTGGCCCGCCACGGGCCGAGCGGCTTGAGGAGCAGGTCCACCAGCGGGAGCCCGGCGCGGGCGGCCGCGCCCACGGTCGCCAGCCAGGCGCCCGCGTCGCGGCCCAGGCCCTGGGCGGTGCGGTGGGCGTCGCGGTGCACGAGTACGGCCGGGCGGTCGTCGAGCGGATGGGCCACGGGCACCGGAGGATGCGCGAACTCCACACCCGGAAGGTCCAGCGCCCGGAACGCGGGAGACGCCACCGCCATCGCCATCACCGTCGCGCACAGGTCGTGTACCCGCCCCGGCAGCGTCAGCTCGCCGGAGCGCAGCCCGCCGCCGAACCGGTCGGCGGCCTCCAGCAGCAGCACCCTGCGCCCGGCGCGGGCCAGCGTGACGGCGGCGACGAGCCCGTTGGGCCCGGAGCCCACCACGACCGCGTCGGCGTCCCCGTCCACGGCCGGCCTTACTGGGGCTTGAGGATCGACGGGTAGGGCTGCGCGCCGCGCTGCTTGAGCAGCTCCGTCATGAGCTTGATCTCGCCGCTCTGCCCCTGGACGATCTTCTGCGCCATGCTGACGACCTCGGCGCGCGTGGACAGCTTGAGCAGCCCCTCGGCCATCTGCACACCCCCCTCGTGGTGGCGGATCATCAGCTGCAGGAACAGCACCTCGGCCTGCGTGCCCTGCGCCTCCTTGAGCTGGGTCAGCTCCTGCGGCGTGGCCATGCCGGGCATGGAGCCGGGCGCGGCCCCGTTGGCGGGCGTCGCGGTGCCGCCGTGGCCGTGGCCGGCCATCCAGGCCATCGGCTTCTGGTCGGTGGCCTGGTCGAGACCCCACTGCTGCAGCCAGCCCAGGAACATGCCGCGCTGGTTGGCCTGGGTGTTGATGATGTCGAAGGCCAGGTTTCTGATCTCCTTGGCCGGGCCCTTGTCCCTGACGATGAACGACATGTCCACGGCCTGGGCGTGATGCGTGGCCATGTCGCGGGCGAACCCGGCCTCGGCCGAGGTGTCGCCGGGCGTGCCGTCACGGCCGAACAGGAAGAATGCGGCCACGGCGAGCACGAGCACGCCGCAGGCGATCAGGATGGGTTTACTCACGGGCTTTTCCATGGCCCGTCCAGCGTACCCACCGATGACGTCGTGATCGGACGCTTATAAGCGCCTTATTCTCCGCATACGCCGGGAGGCAATAGGGTGACCGGAGTTGGTACGCCGATGGAGGAACGATGACGAAGGAGAAGGCGCAGGCGAGGCGCGAGCATCTTGCGAAGATGCGGGCCGAGCAGAAGCGCAAACAACGCCGCGCCGCGCTGCTCATGTGGGGGACGGGCGGTCTGATCATCGTGGTGCTCGTCGGCGTGGTCGGCTTCTACCTGGTCAAGCAGGCCAGGGAGACCTCGTTGGACGCCGTGGCCAATTACAAGTACGAGGCCGGGCAGCACGTGTGGAACGCGGTCACCTACAAGGAGAACCCTCCGGTGGGCGGCCAGCACAACAACTACTGGCAGGCGTGCTCGGTCTACGACAAGCCCATCCACAATGAGCACGCCGTGCACTCCATGGAGCACGGGGCCGTCTGGATCACCTACCGGCCCGACCTGCCCAAGGCGCAGGTCGACAAGCTGAAGGAAGTGGCGTCGTCCACGGGCCAGCAGGACTACATGCTGGTCAGCCCGTACCCCAACCTGCCCGCGCCGGTGGTCGCGTCGTCGTGGGGGCACCAGCTCAAGCTGAACGACTCCGCCGACCCGAAGCTGGGGGCGTTCATCAAGAAGTTCCAGAACGGTAAGGACACGCCGGAGCCCGGCGCCACGTGCGGCGGCGAGGACGCCATCACGACGACGGCCGACCAGGCGCCGCTGCCGCCGGAGCCGAAGGGCAACCAGCAGCAGCCGCCGATGGAGACCATCTCGCCGACGCCCAGCCAGTCGCAGAAGTAGCCCGCGCGGGGCCGGTGGGCATCGGCCGGAGCCGGGAACGGCGGTACGCCGGAGGGGCGGGTGGGTGGCCCCTTCGGCGGCGTGGCCGCCCCCTCGTGGGTGTGGGAACTCCGGCCGACGCCCGTGACGGGGCTCTCACACCCCGTCGATGAGGAGGCCCTGACGGGCGCGGGAGTACTCCTCGAAGGAGATGCGGCCGTCACCGTCGGCGTCCACCCGGGAGAAGGCCGCGGCGAGGTCGGTGTCCGCACGGTTCCAGACGGTCCGGAAATCCTCCATGGTGATCCAGCCGTCGCCGTCGCGGTCCGCGACGGCGAAGGTGGCCCGGGTGATCGGCGCGAGCACGGCTTCGAGCGCGCCCGTGCGTACCAGCGACTCGAAGGACGTGACGTACTCCTCCTTGCTGATCCGCCCGTCGCGGTCGGTGTCGAGGGCCCGGGCGTGGGTGTCCCAGGCGTTGAGGAACGCGTTGACGACCGCCTCGGCCTCGGGCGAGTCCGCGCGCACGCCGGTCTGCTCCAGCCGCCGCTGGGCCAGCGACAGGTAGTCGTATCGGGTCAGGAAGCCGTCGCCGTCGGCGTCCAAGTCCTTGAAGTTGCGCTCCGCGCTCTCGCGGAAGCTGCTCTTCTGCGCCATCATGACTCCGATCAGTTACTCTAAGTAGTCTAACGCTACTTAGAGTAACTCGCACCGGATGTGATGGACAGAAGGCTCACGAAAGAGCGTGTTCGACGGGCGTCCACTCCAGACCGTGCGCCTCGGCCACCGGGCGGCTGGTCAGGTGGCCGTCGTAGGTGCTCAGGCCCAGCGCGAGCGCCGGGTCCTCGCGCATGGCCCGCTTCCAGCCCAGGTCGGCGATGGCCAGCGCGTACGGCAGCGTCACGTTCGTCAGCGCGAACGTCGAGGTGTGCGGCACCGCGCCGGGCATGTTGGCCACGCAGTAGAAGATCGAGTCGTGCACCCGGTACGTGGGCCGCTCGTGCGTGGTCGGCCGGGAGTCCTCGAAGCAGCCGCCCTGGTCGATCGCGATGTCCACCAGCACCGAGCCCGGCTTCATCCGGCTCACCAGGTCGTTGCTCACCAGCGTCGGCGCCTTGGCGCCGGGCACCAGCACCGCGCCGATGACCAGGTCGGCCTCCGTCACCGCCTGCTCGATCTCCAAGGTGTTGGAGGCGACGGTCTGGCAGTGGCCCTGGTAGATCAGGTCGGCCTGGCGCAGCTTGTCGATGTTGTTGTCGAGCAGCAGCACCTCGGCCTGCATGCCGAGGGCGATGGCGGCGGCGTTCATGCCGGACACACCGGCTCCGATGACCACGACCTCCGCCGCGCGCACGCCGGAGACGCCTCCCATCAGCACGCCCCTGCCGCCTCCCGAGCGCATCAGGTGGTACGCGCCCACCTGTGGCGCCAGCCTGCCCGCCACCTCGGACATGGGCGCGAGCAGCGGCAGCGCCCGGTCGGCCGTCTGGACGGTCTCGTAGGCGACGGCGGTGCTGCCGGAGTCGAGCAGGGCCTGCGTGCAGGGCCTGGACGCGGCCAGGTGCAGGTACGTGAACAGCACCTGCCCCTTGTGCAGCCGGTGGTACTCCTCCGGCACCGGCTCCTTCACCTTCATGACCATGTCGGCGGTCGCCCAGACCTCGTCGGCGTCCGGGACCATGACGGCCCCCGCCGCGGCGAAGTCGTCGTCGGGGATCGCGGAGCCGACGCCCGCCCCCTGTTCCACGAAGACCCGATGCCCGTGGCGCACGAACTCGTGCACTCCGGCCGGGGTAAGGGCCACCCGATATTCGCTGTTCTTGAGCTCTTGCGGAACACCGACTTTCATGGCCGAACTCTTCTCGCTCTTGTGCGCTTACGCTTCCATTCTTCCTCTCTCCCCCGAATAGGTGAGGATTATCGGGCTGATTACCCCGGTGCCGCCGTACCTCGATAGGCTCACCGGCAGTCCGAACGTCAGGATGGGATCGCCATAGATGGACAAGCCGGAAGAGCCGCCGCCCGCGGACCCCGGGGAGCCGAAGGCCAGCAAGGCCACCACCATCTTGCTGATCGTCTCGCTCGTGCTCGTCGTGCTGGTCGCGGGAGTGGTCGGCTCGATCGCCGTCCTGATGACCAAAAATCCCGACACGCCGCTCCTGGGTGCCGCGCCGGCGCAGCAGCTGGCCGTGCCCATCCACTTCGCCCCCGTACGCGAGGCCAAGGCCGCGCCGTGCCCCGGCGCGGAGGCCGTGCTCGACCAGGAGCAGAAGAACTGCTACTTCCTGGAGGACGGCGTCACCGTCGACGCCGTGCAGCGGATCGAGCCGGTGCGCGAGAAGGACGGCCAATACTCCGTGCGCATCGCGATCGCCCCGCGGTTCAGGGAGCGCCTGGTGCAGCTCATCGACGAGCTGGTGCCCGACCAGCGGCAGGTGGCCATCGTGCTGGCCCCCGCGCAGCCTGACGCGCCCAAGGTCGTGCTGGCGGCGCCCGTCGTCACCCAGTACATGGACGGCGACAGCATGAGCATCTCGGGCTTCGAGAAGCAGGAGGCCGACGCGCTGGTGACCCGCCTGCTGGGCACCACGCCGGGCGCGTCCACGCAGCCCACGGACCCGGCCTCGCAGCCGCAGCAGCCCGGCGGCACCCCGCCGCAGACCAACCAGACCCCTCCCGGCCAGCAGAACAACCCTCCGGGCCAGCAGAACACCACCCCCGGCACCGCCACCACCCCGGGCACCAACCCCGCCGCCACGGGCCCCGCCACGGGCCCCGCGTCGGGCCCGCGGCGCACCCCCGACAAGCGCTACGCCAGCTGCAAGGAGGCCGTGGCCGCCGGGGACGGCCCCTACTCCAAGGGCACCCACGAGGAATACTCCTGGTACGTGGACGTCGACGGCAACGGCGTGGCCTGCAACAGCGGCGACATGCGCTAACCGAACAGCTCCTCCAGCCCGTCGATCGCGAAGTAGGCCACGAAGATCAGCGAGACGATCCAGAGCAGCCACGGGATCTCGGAGAAGCGCCCTCTGGCGGCCTTGACGAGGGTGTAGGCGATCACGCCGGCGCCGACCCCGTTCGTGATCGAGTAGGTGAACGGCATGAACGCGATCGTCAGGAACGCCGGGATGGCCACGTCCAGCTCGTCCCAGGGCACGTTCCTGCTCTGCGTCATCATCAGCGCCCCGACCAGCACCAGTGCGGGCGCGGCAGCGGCGGCGGGCACCACCGAGGCCAGCGGCGTGAACAGCAGCGTCAGCCCCAGCAGCGCCCCGGTCGCCACGCTGGCCAGACCGGTGCGCGCGCCCTCGCCGACGCCCGCGGCGGACTCGACGAAGACGGTGTTCGCCGAGGAGCTCACCGAGCCGCCGATCATGCCCGCCACGCCGTCCACGGTCAGGATGCGGCCCAGCCGGGGCACCTGGCCCCGCTCGTCCACCATCCCGGCCTCGTCGCTCACGCCGATGATCGTGCCCATCGCGTCGAAGAAGCCCGACAGCACCAGCGTGAACAGCACCACGGCCGCCGTCAGCGCCCCCGCCCTGCCGAACCCGCCGAACAGGTCGAACGCGCCCACCAGCCCGAAGTCCGGCGCCGCGACCAGGCGCTCCGGCACGCGCGGCGTGACCACGCCCCATGACCGGGGCGGGATCTTGGCGACCGAGTTGACCAGGATGGCCAGGGCCGCCGTCACGACGATGCTGATCAGGATCGCGGCCGGGGTCCTGCGTACGAACAGGACGATCATCAGGAGCAGGCCGAAGCAGAACACGACGACCGGCCAGCCGACGAGGTGGCCCGTGGCGCCGAGCTGCACGGGCGTGCCGGTTCCCCGCGTCACGAACCCGGAGTCCACCAGCCCGATCAGGGCGATGAACAGCCCGATGCCCACGCTGATGGCGTGTTTGAGCGCGAGCGGGATGGCGTTCATGATCAGCGTGCGCAGGCCCGTCACGGCCAGCACGATGATGACGAAGCCCTCCAGCACCACCAGGCCCATGGCCTGGGCCCACGTCATGTGCGGCGCGGCCTGGTAGGCGACCACCGCGTTGAGGCCGAGCCCGGCGGCCAGGCCGAAGGGCGCGTTGCCGACGAAGGCCATCAGCAGCGTGGAGACGGCCGCGGCGAGCGCGGTGGAGGTGGTGAGCTGGGCGATGGAGAGCCGGGCGCCCGTGACGTCCGTGGCGCCGGCCAGGATGATCGGGTTGAGCAGGATGATGTAGGCCATGGCCACGAACGTGGTGACCCCGCCACGCACCTCGCGGCCGACGGTCGTCCCCCGCCCGGTGAGCTCGAAGAAACGGTCGAGCACCCGCCATCCCCCTTCGCATGATCAAGGGGGATGGCGCATAGCTACCCGGCGGGTGAGGAGATCACGCCTTCTCGTGGCGCCCGTGACCCACGAGCCCCATGAACTCCTCCAGCCCGATCGTCCCGTCGCCGTCGTTGTCGGCCGACTTGATGAACGCCTCGATCTCGCTCTCGGACGCCCCCTGCCCGCCCAGCGCCTCGTTGGCCCGGCGAATCTCGTCGGCCGTCAGCAGGCCGTCGCCGTCGGTGTCGAAGCGCCGGAACTCCGCCTCGGCCGCTTCACGAGCGCTTGCCATCGGATACCCCCATTGTCGATCCGTCATCAAACAACGCGATATCTTCTGGCCTAATCGGAACCCGAGTCAACCGCAGCCCGGTCGCGGCCCGCACGGCGGCGGCGACGGCGGGGGTGGAGGAGAGCGTCGGGGGCTCGCCCGCGCCGCGCAACCCGTACGGCGCCGCCGGATCGGCATTTTCCAGGATCTTCATCTGCATCGGCGGCATGTCGAGGATCGTGGGGATGAGGTAGTCCGTGAACGACGGGTTCAGCACCCGGCCGTCGCGGACCTGGATCTCCTCCATGAGCGCCAGCCCGAGCCCCTGCGCGGACCCGCCCTGGATCTGGCCCTCGAGGGCCTGCGGGTTCAGGATGCGGCCCACGTCCTGGACGGCGGCCAGCTCGACCACCTTGACCAGGCCCAGCTCCACGTCCACGTCCACGACGGCCCGATGCACGCACAGGGCGAGCTGGGTGTGCGAGTCGCCCTGCCCGGTGATCGGGTCCATCGGGTACGTGGGGCGGTGCCGGTACTCGCGCGTCTCCTCGATCGGCCCGAACTTCTCCAGCGCTTCCTCCGGCGGCAGCCCGTTGAAGCGCTTGCGCACCGCCTCGCAGGCGGCCCGCACCGCCCCGCCCGTGACGTACGACTGGCGCGAGGCCGACGACGAGCCGGCCGAGCCGACGGAGGTGTCGGCGGTGGCCACGGTCACGTTCGCGATGCCCAGCTCGGTGCGGGCGATCTGGGCCTGGATCGTCACCAGGCCCTGGCCCACCTCGGCGGCGGCCGTGTGCACGGTGACGTGCGGCTCACCGCCCACCAGCTCGGCGCGGACCCTGGCCGTGGAGTAGTCGTCGAAGCCCTCGGAGAAGCAGATGTTCTTGATGCCGACGCCGTAGCCGATGCCGCGGCGCACCGACTCGCCGTGCGTGGTCTGGGACACGCCTCCGGGCATCGACCGCAGGTCATCAAGGGGTTCCGACGGTAGCGGCATCGCCTCCAGGTCCCGCAGCATCTCCGCGAGCGGGGCCGGGGAGTCGATCACCTGGCCGGTGATGAGGTGGGAGCCCTGGGAGACGGCGTTGCGCACGCGGATCTCCACGGGCGACAGGCCGCACGCCTCGGCCAGCCGGTCCATCTGCGACTCGTACGCGTAGCACGCCTGGACCGCGCCGAAGCCGCGCATCGCGCCGCACGGCGGGTTGTTGGTGTAGACGCCGGTGGCGTCTATCTGCACGTTCTCCACCTCGTACGGCCCCACGCCCAGCGACGCGGCGTTGCCGACCACGGCGGGGGAGGAGGAGCAGTACGCGCCGCCGTCCAGCAGGATGTCGGCCTTGACGTAGACCAGCTTGCCGTCGCGGGTCGCGCCGTGCTCGTAGCGCATCCGGGCCGGGTGGCGGTGCACGTGGCCGAAGAACGACTCCTCCCGGCCATACACGATCTTCACGGGCCGGTTCAGCCGCAGCGCCAGCATGCACGCGTGCACCTGCATCGACAGGTCCTCGCGGGCGCCGAACGCGCCGCCGACGCCGGACAGCGTCAGGCGCACCTTGTCCGGGGGCAGGCCGAGGCAGGGGGCGAGCTGGTCGCGGTCCACGTGCAGCCACTGGGTGGCGATGTAGAGGTCGACACCGCCGTCCTCGGCCGGGACCGCCAGGCCGGACTCGGGGCCGAGGAAGGCCTGGTCCTGCATGCCGACCTCGTACTCGCCGGTGACCACGACCTCGGCCTCGAACGTGTCGCCCCGCCGCACCGGCTGGTGCCGCACGAAACGCCGGGCCTGGCGGGGGTCGGTCACGGCCTCGCGCACCTCGTACTCGACCACGATGGCCGCCGCCGCCCTGCGCGCGGTCTCGGGGTGGTCGGCGGCGACCACCGCCACCGGCTCGCCCTGGAAGCGGACCTGGTCGATGGCCAGCACCGGCTGGTCCTTGTGGTCGAGCCCGTAGAACTTCTCGCCCGGCACGTCCTCGTGCGTCAGCACGGTCAGCACGCCCGGGATCTTCAGCGCGGGCCCCACGTCGATCGACCGGATCCAGGCCGACGGGTGCGGGCTGCGCAAGGTCGCGCCCCACACCATGCCGTCCAGCCACAGGTCGGAGGCGTAGGCGAACTCGCCGGTCACCTTCAGCGTCGCGTCGGGCCGCCGCGCGCTCTCACCGACCCCCGCGCCGTGCAGGGTCGTGTACGCGGTCTCCGTCATCTTCCGAGTAGAGCACCGCCGCCGCGCCGGATCCTATGCGCGTCGCGTGAAATCCAGGTCAGCGGTTGGCCTCGGCGCCTTGTATATTCCTCCAAGTGCGCATCTCTGACCTGCTGGCCATCGACGAACTGCGCCTGACCCTGCTCGCCGGCGACCCCTCGCGCGAGTTCGGCACCGTGCACATCACCGACCTGCCCGAGCCGGGGCGCTACCTGAGCGGCGGCGAGCTGGTGCTGTCGGGGCTGATGTGGTGGCACGAGCCGGGAGACTCGGCCAGGTTCGTGGCGGCGCTGGTGGAGGCGGGGGTCGCCGCGCTGGGCGCCGGGCAGGCGTGGCTGGGCCACGTCCCGGCCGACCTGGTGGCCGCGTGCGAGGCCGCCGGTCTGCCGCTGGTCGAGGTGCCGACGGAGGTGTCGTTCCGGACGCTGGCGGAGCTGGTCGTGCCGCGGCTGGCCGGCGACGTGCGCGACGCGCTCGGCCGCCACCGCAGGCTGGTCGCGGCCATCGCCGAGGGTGCCGACCTGCGCGAGCTGTTCGCGCTGACCGCCGCCGAGCTGGGCGTCACCGGCGCCGTGCTGTCCGCGTCGGGCGAGGTGATCGTGGGCGCGGCCAGGGATCCCGTACGGCTGGCGAGGGCGTACCTGACTGCGCCGCGGCTGCCCGCGCGCGTCGGCGACCACACGATCTTCGCGGTCGGGCGCGGCCACCGGGCCGCGGGCTGGGCGCTGGCCTGCGACGGCGACCTGATGGGCCGCGCCGACCTGGGCTACGAGCTGGCGTCCTGCGTCGGCCTCGAACGCAACCGCATGGAGGAGGGCCGCCGGGTCGAGCGCCGCCTGACCGAGCAGCTCATCGTGGCCGCGCTGGCCGAGTCCGACGCGGCCGAGCTCAACGCCAGGCTGCGGACCTGCGGGATCGACGCGGCGGAGCCGTACGCCGTGGTCAACGCCACCGCACCCAGGCAGGGCGCCACCCGCGGGCCCGACCCCGCCACGCTCGGCGGGCAGGTCGTGGAGGAACTGCTCGGCCGCGAGGTCGTGGCGGCGGCGGGCGCGGACGGCGCGATCGCCGTGGTGCCGCTGCGCGATCGCACCACGGCCGAGCTGGCCGACCGGCTGCGCGCCGGGGCGCAGGTGCTCGCCGCCCTGCCCGACACCCGCCTGTGCGTCGGCGTCAGCGGCGCGCTGACCGGTGCCGGCGCCCTCAAGGGCGGCGTGGAGGAGGCCGGGCACGCCAGGCGCCTGGCCGAGGCCCGCGCCGGGGGAGTGGTCACCAGCGACGAGATCTACACGCACGCGCTGCTGCTGGCCACGGTGCCGGGAGACGTGCGCCGCTCGTTCACGGCGCGGCTGCTGTCGCCGCTGCTCGACTACGACCGGCGGCACCAGTCCGACCTGGTGCGCACGCTCGGGATCTTCCTCGACTGCGCCGGCTCGTGGAACACCTGCGCGGAGCGGCTCCACGTGCACGTGAACACGGTCCGTTACCGGATCCGCAGGATCGAGGAGCTGACCGGGAGGAATCTGGCGACGATGGCCGACCGGGTCGACTTCTTCCTGGCGCTCAGGGACACGGGCCCGCCCCGCTAGCCCCCCGTGCCTCGTCCACGGCCGCCTTCTCCTCCCTCAGCCGCCGCTCCCAGCGGGCGTGGCCGAGCCCGCCACCGCCGGCCAGGGCCTCGTCGACGTAGGACAGGGCCCGGCCGGGATCCTTGAGCATCCGGTACGCCCGCGACAGCCCGATCAGGCAACGCACCTTCCCGATCCGGTAACCGCTCGCCTCGAAGAGCTCGCGAGTCCGGAGAAGGTGCGGCAGGGCCTGCTCCGGGTCGTCCAGGCCGAGGTAGGTCTCGCCGAGCGCGAGCCGGCTGTTCGCCTCATGGGTGGCGTCGCCCGCCTCCTCGGACTCGGCCAGCGCCTCGTGCAGCGCCTCACGCGCCATTTCCGGGCGTCCCATGCCCAGGTGGGAGTGCCCGATCATCAGCAGCGCGTACCGGATCCCCACCTTCGCGCCGATGCTCTTGGCCAGGGCGAGCTGGCGCTCCGCCCAGGGCAGCATCTCCTCGTAGCGTTCGCCCGAGTTGTAGGCGTTGGCCACGTTGCCCAGCGCGCGCATCTCGCCGAAGGCGTCGCCGATCCGCCGGGCGAGGTCCAGCGAGGACAGCTGGTGGGCGACGGCCTCGTCCGTGTGTCCCGTCATGCGCAGGGCGTTGGCGATGTGGCCGTGCGCGACCAGGGCGCCGGCCTCGTCACCGAGGCGCTCGCTCACCCGCAACGCCAGCGTGTTCAGCTCCTTCATCCCCGCCATGTGGTAGGCCCGCTCCTGGGGCCAGATGAGGCCGAACGTGAGGTTGACGCCGAGCCGGGCGATCGCGTCGTCGGGGGAGTTCATGGCCTGCACGGCCGCGGCCGACAGGACGGCCTCCTCCTCCCGCAGCCACGCCTTCGCCTCCTGCGCGGTGCGGACCTCGCGCGGGACCGCGTCGAGCGGGGTCGCCGGCTGCGTCCGGTGCGGGTCGCTGACGTGGCTGGCCAGGCGCGTGGAGGCGGCGTAGTACGACAGCGCGCGGATCAGCGGCCCGCGCCGGTCGGCGGGACGCAGTTCGCCGGCGAAGAGGCGGACGAGGTCGTGCAGCTGGTAGCGGCCGGGGGCGGCGCGATCGAGCAGGTGGGCGTCCACCAGCCGCTCCAGGGCCGCTTCCGCCTCGCCGGACGTGACGTCGGCCAGCGCCCCCGCGACCTCCGCGGTCATCTCGGGCACGTGCAGGAGCCCCAGCAGCGACAGCATGCGCGCGGCCAGCCGGTTCACGGGGCGCGAGCCGCGTTCGAGCGCGGTGTGGCTGGCGGCCAGGCTGGAGCGGACCGCCAGGTCGCCGGTCGCGAGCTCGTGCAGCCGGGTCCGCTCGTCGCTCAGCCGGGAGGCCAGCGCGGAGACGCTCCAGTCGGGGCGACCGGCCAGGCGCGCCCCGGCGATGCGCAAGGCCAGCGGGAGACCGTCACACAGGCGGACGAGCCTGGCCGTCTCGCCCGCGTCGGCCGAGATCCGGCTCGCGCCGGCCAGGTTGGCCAGCATCGTGGCCGACTCCGCCGGCGACATCCTGGCGAGCTCCAGCTGGACGGCGTCCTCGCCCCAGCTCATGGTCTCCCGGCTGGTCACGAGCAGCGTGTTGCCGAGCGAGGCCGACAGCAGCGGCCGGATCTGCGCGAGGTCGGCGGCGTCGTCCAGCACGACCAGCACCCGCCGGTCGTGCAGGCGGCTGCGCCACGCGGCCGCCGCCTCGTCCAGGTCGGCGGGCACGAAGGTGGGCGGCACGCCGAGCGCGCGCAGGAACCGCCCGAGCAGGTCGAGCGGGGTGAGCGCGGGCAGCTCGGGCGTGGCGCCCCGGCAGTTGACGTAGAGCTGGCCATCGGGGAATTGGTCCATGGCCAGGTGGGCGACGTGGGCGGCGAGCGCCGACTTGCCGACGCCCGGCGGCCCGGTGATGATCAGCAAAGGGCTCGGCGAGGTCGCGAGCCGCTCCTTCAGCCGCGCGATCTCCGCGGACCTGCCCACGAACTCCGCCAGCGGCCTGGGTAACTGGTGAGGCGTCTCTTGAGGTGCCGGCGCGCTCGGGGCGGGTGCCGCATCGGCCCGCAGCACCATCTCGTGGCACCGGCGCAATCCCTCGCCGGGCGACAGGCCGAGCTCCTCGGCGAGCAGGACCCGGCCTTCCTCGTAGACCGTCAGGGCCTCGGCCGGGCTGCCCGAGCGGAACAGGGCCGTCATGAGCAGCTCGCGGACCCGCTCGCGCAGCGGGTTGCGGCTGGTGAGATGGCGCAGCTCCTCGACGATGTCCCGGTGGCGGCCCAGGCGCAGCAGGCTCTCCGCGCGCAGCTCGAGGGCGGCGAGCCGGAGCTGCTCCAGGCGGTCGCGCTCCGTCTCCACGAACGGGCCGGACAGCCCGCTCAGCGCGGTGCCGCGCCACATCGCCAGGGCCTCGTCGAGCAGGCGCACGGCCTGGGGGTCGTCACCGGCGCGCCGGACCCGCCTGGCCTCCTCGACCCTCTCGGCGAACAGCAGCGCGTCCACCTGGGCGGACTCCACCCGTAAGACGTAGCCGGCCGGGGTCCCCGCCAGCACCCGCGACGGCTCGCGCCGCCCGCGACCGGGCTCGAAGGCCCGGCGCAGGCCGGCGATGTAGGTGTAGACGCTCTGCTCGGCATTGCGCGGGGCGTCCTCGCCCCAGATGCCGGCGATCATGTGGCTCATGGGAATGGGCCGGGCCACGGCGGCGGCCAGGATCGCGAGGGTGGTCTGCTGCCTGGCGGGCCCGAGATCGACATGCTCTACGGCCGTTCCGCGGTGGAGCTCCGCGGTCACCGCCCCCAGCAGGCGAATGAAGATCCCCTCGCCCACACGACCTCCTTGACTCGCCCTCGAACCGCGTCAACAGGGCAGCGTAATCAAGATCGTCGTTCCGTGAAGGCCTGCGGGACCGCTGTAGATCGAATGTAGACGTGGCCGATACATTGCCTAACAATCCGTGCCCGCCGGGCAGCAGGCCACATGACCTGACTGACCGGCGACTCAGGCAAGGTCGCCCGGACGGCAGATGGCGGGGCCAAGAGGCCCCTCACCGGCCGGGCCACGGTACGACGGGGCACGGAGTGCGGTTGCGTGCCCGGTATGCCGCCTTGCCTCGCCTGACGATTGCTGCTCAGCAGCAGTACACGTCCGATTGTCCAGAGGACAGGGAAGACGTTGCGGCACTTGTGGCCGTAGCATTACCTCCAACGGTTACCGCGGCGGTGATCACGGCAACCAGGACGGACAGGACAATGCGCATGCGCACGGGGGTTCTCCCTAGCCTATGTGAGTTGCTTGGACTTCATCTTCTCAGGGAGCGGCTGCTGTGACCACATCTGACCTAGTCGGTCTCCGCATCAAGACGGTTCGGCGGCAACGCGGCTTGTCACAGGCCCAGCTGGCGCACCCCGAACTGTCCGACAGCTACGTCTCGTTGATCGAGAGCGGAAAGCGTACCCCCACCCCTGCGGTCTTGGAGCTGCTGGCCCAGAAGCTGGACTGCTCGCTGTCCTACCTGATCAACGGCGTCACCGCCGAACAGATGGAGGACATCGAGCTCGCCCTCGGCTACGCGCGGCTGGCGCTCGAGAACGGCGAGGTCGCCGAGGCCCGGACGCGCTTCGAGGAACTGCTGGGCAACAGCAACCTGACAGGTCTTACCTCACTTCGTCAAGAAGCCGAATTCGGTCTGGCCCTCGCCACCGAGGCCGGGGGCGATCTCGACCGGGCGATCTCGATCATGCTCAAGCTCCGTGAGGAGGAGCTCCCCGCCGAGCAGAACATCGAGGTGGCCATCGCGCTGTGCCGCGCCTACCGGGAGCGCGAGCGGCTGAGCGAGGCCGTCGAGGTGGGCGAGCAGATCCTCAGCGGCAAGTCCCGGCAGGGCTGGACCGACCTGCTGGTCGAGCTGGGCGCCACGCTGCTGGCGGCCTATCTGGAGCGCGGCGACATGCTGCGCGCCAGGCAGTTCGCGGCCGAGCTGCTCAACGCGGCCGACGCGCTGGGCACGCCGCGCTCCATCGTCGCGGCCAACTGGAACGCCTCCATCGTCGCCCGCGCCACCGGGCACAACAGCGAGGCGGTGGCCTTCGCCGAGCGGGCCCTGGCCGTGCAGGTGGAGCACGGGCAGCCGCGCAACACCGCGAGGATGCGGCTGCAGTTCGCGCGGACGCGGCTCAGGACCGGCGCGCAGGACGCCGCGGCCGTCCGCGACGGGCTGCGCACGGTGGTCGCGGAGTTCGAGCAGACCTCGACCAGCACGATCGACCAGGCCATGCTCTACATGGAGCTGGCCAGCGCCGAATACATGACCGGAGACCTCGACCAGGCCGCCGAGCACGCCGTGATCAGCAGAAACCTGCTCCCCGAGTTCGGCCACGTGCTGGGCGCGGAGGCCAACCTGCTGCTCGGCCGGGTCTGCGGCGCGGTCGGCCGGGTCGACGAGGGGCGCCGGCACGCCGCCGCCGTCAAGGGCTGGCTCACGCCGCTGCCCGACTCCCGCCGCTCGGCCCGCACCTGGTACGCCGCCGCCGAGACCATGGAGTTGCTGGGCGAGACGGACGAGGCGGTGGAGGCGTACCAGCGGGCGCTGGCCTGCGCGGGGCTGTAGCGAGGTCCGGACCGGGCGGTGGCGTCGGTAGCCTTGGGGGTGCCATGAAGAGATCCCCGCTTGCGGCCCTCGCCGCGACTGCCGCCGCCCTGCTCGTGCTCGTGTTCGGCATGGCGGCTCCCGCGCTGGCGCACGACGCGCTCAAGAGCAGCTCCCCGGCCAAGGACGCCGAGGTCAAGAGCCTCGACGAGGTGCGGCTGGAGTTCACCGCGGGCGTGCGCCTGCCGTTCGTCATCGTACGCGGCCCCGGCGGCGCCGAGCTGCAGAGCGGTAAGCCCGAGGCCGACGGCAAGGTGGTGACCCAGGCGGTCAAGGAGCCGCTGCCCGACGGGAAATACACGATCGCCTACCGCGTCGTGTCGTCCGACGGGCATCCGATCGAGGGCGAGATCCCGTTCAAGGTGAAGGGGGCGGAGACACCGTCCCCCAGCCCGAGCACCGCGAGCCCCAGCGACTCCGCCCCCGCGACGCAGGCCGCGCCACAGCCCGCACAGACGTCGCCCGCCACCGATCAGGCCTCGGCCGGCCAGCCGGTGGGCTTCCCCGTCTGGCTCGTCATCGTGATCGGCGCGCTCGTCGGCATCGGCATCGGTTTCCTGCTCAGCGCGCGGAAGAAGAAGCCATGAGCAAGGCGGCGCGGCTCGCGCTCGGCGGGGCGGCCGCCGCGGTCGTCGCCCTGGTCATCGGCATGATCGCCGGCGGCAGGGCGTTCCCCAGGATCATCCCGGGCCTGCCCGACTCCGGCGCGGTCGTCCGATGGGGGCTGCCGCTGTCCAAGCTGCTCATGGACGTGGCCGGCGTGACCACCGTGGGCCTGCTGCTCATGGCCGCCGCGCTGCTGCCCAACGACAAGGGCGTGCTCGGCAGGACCGCCGGCCAATACGTCAAGGCCGGCTCGTGGGCGGCCCTGGCCTGGGCCGGCTCGGCCTTCGTGGCCATCGTGTTCAGCACCGCCGAGTCCATCGGCAGGACCGTTCCCCAGATCCTCGACCGCACCTTCCTCACCAGCTACGCCACCCAGACCACGCAGGGCGTGGCGCTCACGCTCGTGGTGCTGTTCGGGGTGGCGATCGCGCTGTTCTCCCGCGGCGCCATCACCGCGGGGGCCGCGGCGGGCCTGCTGGTCTTCGCGCTGGTGACGCTGCTGCCCGCGCCGCTCACCGGCCACACCTCCTCCTCGCCCAACCACGACCTCGCCACGTCGGCGGTCTCGCTCCACCTGCTCGCCCTCGCTCTGTGGGTGGGCGGGCTCGCCGTGCTGGCCATTCACGCGGTCCGCAAGCAGCCGCAGCTCGAGGTGGCCGCGCGCCGGTTCTCCGACATGGCCGTGTGGTGCTACGCCGGGGTGGGGCTGTCCGGCGTGTTCAGCCTGATCGCGCGGCTGGGCGCGGTGTCCGACCTGTGGACCACCCAGTACGGCCTGCTCGCCGTGGTCAAGATCGTGGCGTTCGTGCTGCTCGGCTACGTCGGCTACTGGCACCGCCAGCGCACGCTGGCCGACCTCGACAAGGGCAGACCGCGCGCGTTCACCCGGCTGGCCGGCGGCGAGATGCTGCTCATGCTGGCCACCATCGGGGTGGCCGTGGCGCTGTCGCGCACGCCGCCGCCCGACTTCAGCGTCCCCGCCGACCGGGCCTTCGAGCTGCTCGGCTTCCCCCTTCCGGCCGAGATCACGCTCGGCAACGTGTTCACCATGTGGTGGTTCGACCTGTTCTTCGCCACGGTCGCCGCCGTGCTGGCCGGGCTCTACGGGTTCGGCGTGTGGCGGCTGCGCAAGCGCGGCGACAAGTGGTCGTGGGGGCGCACGGCCTCCTGGTACGTCGGGGTCGCGCTGCTGGTGTTCGCCACGCAGAGCGGGCTGGCCCGCTACGCCAAGGTCATGTTCGACGTCCACATGATCGAGCACATGACGCTCTCCATGGTCGTGCCGATCTTCCTCGTCATGGGCGGGCCCGTCACGCTGGCCCTGCGTGCGCTGAAGCCTGCCAACCGGCGGGGCGACAGGGGGCCGCGGGAGTGGATCACGACGATCCTGCACAGCCGCTTCACCAAGGTCGTCACGCATCCCGCCATCGCCACGGCCATCTTCATCGCCTCGACGTACGCGCTGTACTTCACGCCGCTCTTCGAGTCGGCCATGGAGGAGCACCTCGGGCACATCTGGATGACCCTCCACTTCCTGCTCAGCGGGTGCCTGTTCTTCTGGGTGATCGTCGGGGTCGACCCCGCGCCCAACCGCCTCCCGTACGTCGGGCGGCTGCTCATGCTCTTCATCACCATGCCGTTCCACGCGTTCTTCGGGGTCGCGTTGATGATGATGGGCACGGTGATCGCCTCCGGCTGGTACGAGCAGCTGGGCCGCACCTGGGGCGCCACGCTGCTGCAGACGCAGCAGGACGGCGGGGCCATCGCCTGGGGCTTCGGCGAGATTCCGACGCTCATCGTGCTGCTGGCCATCGCCATCCAGTGGTATCAGGACGACGAACGGCAGGCGCGGCGCACCGACCGCAAGGCCGACCGCTCAGGCGGCTCAGGGGATACGGAACTCGATTCCTACAACGCCTACCTCGCCCGTCTCAACCGCGCGGACAAAGGTGAGTGACAAGGTTTCCGGCGAGTAGCCGTTCGGCCATGGCCTTCTATCTTCCCACTACAAGTCTCTGTACCGCCAGGTAGCCTGTCTCCCAGGGGAGACGGGCATAACCCCATGACCAGCGTGCGTAGGCCTTGAGGGGGGACGCGCACCGCCAGGTGAGGGCGCCGGAGTGGGGACCGGCGTGAGCCCGGTGTGCCTAGGAAGGCGAGAGCCATTGTCGGAAGAGACACGGATGCGCGGGGGGCAGAGCCTGGCCGAGGCTCTTGAGAGCTGTCTGGCCGAATGGTCCGAGCGCACGGGGATCGCCGTCGAGACGTGGGCGCTGCCGGCCACCGACGTGTCTTCGCGGGTCTCCAGGGCCGTCATGGCCACGATCGACGAGGCCCTGTCCAACGTCGAGCTGCACAGCCGGGCCCGGACCGTGTCCATCGCCGTGACGGTCTCCAAGAGCGGGCTGCGCATGACGGTCAGCGACAACGGCCAGGGCTTTCACCCCGCGGGGGCGGGGAGCGGGATCGCCAGGATGCGGGCCGCCTTCACCGAGCTCGGCGGGAGCCTGTCGGTCAACAGCGTGCTCGGCGAGGGCACGACCGTGACCGGAGTGGTGCCCCGACGCGCCTGACGGGGTCAGGAGAGCGTGAGGATCTCGCTGCCCGTATCGGTGACCACGATCGTGTGCTCGAACTGGGCCGTGCGCTTGCGGTCCTTGGTCACGGCCGTCCACTTGTCCGGCCAGATGTCGTACTCGATGGTGCCCAGCGTCAGCATGGGCTCGATCGTGAACGTCATCCCCGGCACCAGCTCCACCCGCAGCGACGGGTCGTCGTAGTGGGGAACCATGAGCCCGGAGTGGAAGCTCGTGCCGATCCCGTGGCCGGTGAAGTCGCGGACGACGCCGTAGCCGAAGCGCTTGGCGTACGCCTCGATGACCCGGCCCACCACGTTGAGCTGCCGCCCCGGCGCGACCGCCCTGATGGCGCGCATCATGGCCTCGCGCGTGCGCTCCACCAGCAGCCGCGACTCCTCGTCCACCTCGCCCACCAGATAGGTGGCGTCGGTGTCGCCGTGAACGCCGCCGATGTAGGCGGTGATGTCGACGTTGACGATGTCGCCGTCCTGGAGCACGGTGTCGTCGGGGATGCCGTGGCAGATGACCTCGTTGATCGACGTGCACAGCGACTTGGGGTAGCCCTTGTAGCCGAGCGTGCTCGGGTAGGCGCCGTGGTCGACGAGGAACTCGTGGCCGACCCGGTCGAGCTCGTCGGTCGTGACACCCGGGCGGATGTGCTTGGCGACCTCGTCGAGCGCCTGGGCGGCGATCCGGCCGGCCACCCGCATGCGCTCGATGATCTCGGGGCTCTTCACGTCGGATTCGCCGGTCTTGGGGCGCTTCTTGCCGACGTACTCCGGCCGCTCGATGTGGGCGGGGACCTTTCGCATGGGCGAAACTCGCCCGGGCTGGAGCAGTGTCGTCATGAAACATGAGTCTACGGGGCAGAATTGACCCCGTGAGCGAAGGCCAGTGGTGGTTCTGTCTCAAGCACATGCGGGTCGAGCCCGAGAAGGGCTGCCCCAACAAGGACCGGATGGGTCCCTACACCTCCGAGCAGGAGGCGGCCGGGGCGCTGCAGCGCGCCGCCGACCGCAACAAGGCCTGGGACGAGGCGGAGAATGACGACGACTAGGGCACGACCGCGTACGCCCTGACCGGGAAGGTTCCCATGCCCGCGACCATCGGGGGCGCGGCGTGGAACCGGAAGCCGTCCTGAGGCAGCGCGGCCAGTCCCGTCAGATGCTCTACCAGCGGGATGCCCGCCTTCAGCAGGATCGTGTGGGCGGGGCGCTCGCCATGCGGCGGGGTGTCGTCGATGTTGAGCGAGTCGATGCCCACCAGCGCCGCCCCCTGGTCGGCCAGCCACTGCGCCGACCTGGGCGCGAGGTAGGGGTGGCCGTGCAGGTAGGCGTCGGTGCCGAAGTGGCGGTCCCAGCCGGTGTGGATCAGCACGGCCCGTCCCCGTACGTCCAGGTCCTCGCCGATCACCACCTCGCGGCCCGCGCCGGCCCGCACCACGAGGCCCGGCAGGTCGGCCAGCTTGCTCACCGGCACCTGTGACAGGTCGGGCCCGTCGGGATAGCGGTGGTACGGAGTGTCGAGGTAGGTGCCGGTGTTGGCGGCGAGCGCGATCGTGGCGATGTGGAACTCCGTGCCCGGCGCGTAGACCTTGCGCGAGTCCTCCCGGCTCAGGTGCACCCCCAGCGTCGGGCCGGGAATGCCGGGATAAGTGACCATTCCGTCAACGATGCGGTGGCTGAGTTCGACGATCATGCGGACGCTCCTACCCGTGCGAGCTTGATCAGGGCCAGGACGCCGATGCCCGCCCAGATCAGGTTGAGGCCGGCCGACGGCCAGGCGGAGCTGTAGGCGCTGTTGGCCATGAGCCCGAGCGAGCCGGCGAGGTTCATGAGCTGGTACGCCGCGCCGTCGCCCGGCAACCGGGACTGCGTGACCAGGACGTACCCGGCCAGCAGCAGGGCGGCGCCGATCCAGCCGACGGCGGCGAAGAGGAGGTCCATGGCCGTCATTGTCGGGACTGACAGTCGTAAAGTACAAATAAAGAATGCTAAAGGTGCGCGTAAGCTGACCTGCATGGACATCGATCCACGGCGGCTGCGGATCCTGCACGAGGTCGCCCGCCGCGGCGGCGTCATGCGGGCCGCCGAAGCGCTCTATCTGACCCCCTCGGCCGTCTCCCAGCAGCTTGCCCAGCTCGAACGCGAGGTCGGGCTGGCCCTCATCGACCGCTCCCAGCGCAGCGTCTCCCTCACCCCGGCCGGGCGCGTGCTCGCCGGTTACGCCGAGCGGGTGGAGGAGGAACTGCTGGAGGCCAGGCGCGAGCTCACCCGGTTCACCGAGCGCCTGGCCGGGCCGGTGCGCGTCGCCGCCTTCCCCACGGTCATCACGCACGTGCTGGTGCCGGCCATGCGGGACCTGGCCGCACGCCACCCCAAGATCACCCCGGTCATCCACGAGGTCTTCGGCCCGCCCGCGCTGCAGGAGTTGCGCATGGGCGCGGTGGACGTGCTCATCACCGAGCAGGACATGGGCCTGCCCGGGCTGTCGCAGCCGTCACTGAGCGCACGGCTGCTCTACGTGGACGAATACCGCATCGTGCTGCCGCCCGACCAGCCGGACCCGGGGTCGGTCCCCGAGCTGCTGCGGTTGCCCTGGGTGGCCAGCGAGCCGAACCAGGCGTGCGGGCAGGCGCTGGAGCGGCTGGCGGGGCTGCACGGGTTCGAGCCGCGCAAGGTGCACGTCATCACGGAGTTCGGGCCCACGCTGTCGCTGGTGGCGGCCGGGCACGGGGTGGCGATCGTGCCCGCGCTGGCCCTGCTGGACGTGCCGGAGGGCGAGGTACGGGTGAGCGAGGTGCGTGACGTGGGCGCGCGCCGGCTGGACGCGGTCACGCGGGTGAGCCGTACCCGGTCGGGGGAGCCCGACCCCGTGCAGGCCGTGGTGATCGGCGCGATCGAGGAGGCCACGGCGGCGCTGGAGACGTCCCTGAGCGGACGCCTGCACAGTGCTCCCAGTGCCCGCAGTGCCACCAGCGCCTCCGAGCCGGAGCGGTCGCGTCCCTAGTCGGCCTGTTGGGGGCCGCTGACCTTGTCCAGCAGGCGGGCCAGGCGCTCGCGCAGGCCGGGGCGGCGTTCGGGCTCTCCGGCCGCCGTGCTCACCAGGTGCTGCGCCCCGTCGAAGGTCACCAGCCCGTCCCGCGGCACCTCGATGCAGTCGTGCGCCAGCCCGGCCAGCTCCCGGTCGCCGCCCTCGATGGCCAGGATGGTCGCTCCTGTACGCCGGGCATCGTCCACGCGTTCGAGCAGCGGCACCGGTGCCTCCCGCTCGGCCAGCACGAACAGCGTCTCGCCCCGGGCCGCGCGCTCCAGGCGTTCGATGCCGACGCGCAGGTGGGCGGGCGCGTCGGCGGGCGGCGCCCAGCGCACCAGCGTGGGCGTGAGCTGCGCCATTCCGGAGAACCTGGCCTCGTCGGCGAGGTGCGCGGTCAGGTGCCAGGGCTCCTCGTCGGGGGTGCCCACCAGCAGCAGGCCGCCGGGCGAGCGGGTGGCCCGCAGGGCGACGCCCAGCTCGCGGGCGCGTTCGAGCCAGCCGGTCTCGGCCAGGAGCTCACGCAGCAGTGCCACCGATCCTGAGTCCATTTCCCCATGGTGCCTGACGTCGCACGCGCGGGGTGGCTGATTCGGGAGTGATGTGTTGACACGAGGTGCGTTTCCCCGTCATTTCGGGCCTTGACAGGAGGTTACTCCCGGGTAACGATCGGCTCGCGGCGCCGCCGTCCCAAGTATGTGGTCCTCACGGAGAGGGGCGGTACATGTCCTTACGTGTCCGCGTCAGCATGTCCATGGTCCTGTTATTGATCATGTCCCTCATCACGACCCCGGCCCGCGCGGCGACGCCGGGCGACGTGGTCTCCGCCCAGCCCACCACCGTCTACCTCCTGCCGGGCAAGCTCCTGGAGGTTCCGGTCAACGCTTGGCACCTCCTCTACAACTCCACGTCCGCCACCGGCTCGATCAACACCGTGTCGGGGACGCTGCTCGTGCCCAAGAGCGGCTACCCGCTCGGCGCGCGCCCCATCGTCGGGTACGCCGTCGGCACCCACGGGCTCGGCGACCAGTGCGCCCCCTCGCTCAGCATGAGCCAGGGCCGGGAGGCGGAGCTCGCGCTGGTGAGCCTGTTCCTGCTCAAGGGGTACGCGGTGGCCATGACGGACTACGAGGGGCTCGGCACGCCCGGGCCGCACACGTACATGGCCGGGATCTCGCAGGGGCATGCCGTGCTCGACTCGATCAGGGCGGCCACCCGCGTGTCCGGGGCCGGGCTGTCGAACCGGGCGCCCGTCGCCGTCATGGGCTACTCCCAGGGCGGGGCGTCGGCCGGTTGGGCGGCGCAGCTGCAGCCCTCGTACGCGCCCGAGCTGCGGCTGAAGGGTGTCGCGGCCGGAGGCGTGCCCGCCGACCTGCACGCGGTCGCGGACCATCTGGACGGCGGGTCCGACTTCGGGCTGGCGGCGGCGGCCGGGGTCGGGCTGGACGCGGCCTACCCCGAGCTGAACCTTCAGGCGGACCTCAACGACCGCGGGCGTGCCCTGCTCGCCGACGCGGCCGACGACTGCGTGGGCGACCTCGGCAAGCTGTCCGGGTTGAGCTTCTCCGACCTGAGCCCGATCGACCTGCTCAACCAGCCGAAGTGGCTGGCCCGGCTCGGGGAGAACCGCCTGGGCGCCACGGCTCCGCGGGTGCCGATGTTCCTGTATCACGCGCGGGGGGACCAGATCATCCCGCTGTCCGTGGGCTCGACGTTGCGGTCCGAGTACTGCCGGGCCGGGGTGAACGTCCGCTGGACCGCGCTGCCGGCGCCGGACCACGTCACTGGAGCCGTCGAAGGAGGGCCGCTCGCCATCGAGTGGCTGGCCCTGCGGATCCTCGGGCTGCCCGCGATCGGCAACTGCTAGCCCGTACGCCGGCCGGGCCCGCACGACCGGGCCCGGCCCACCCGGTGGCGGGTACCGGGCGGCCGAGCTGGCATGATCGGGCGTATGACAGATGTGAGCGGGCTTTCCATCGGCATCCTCGGCGGTACCGGTGACCAGGGGAAAGGGCTGGCGCGGCGGTTCGCGCTGGCGGGGCACCGCGTGCTGATCGGGTCGCGTAGCGAGCAGCGCGCCCAGGACGCGGCCGGTGACATCGGGGCGGGTGCGAGCGGGGGCGCGAACGCCGCCGTCGCCGCCGAGGCCGACATCGTGATCGTGGCGGTGCCGTACGAGGGGCACAAGGCGCTGCTGGAGTCCCTGCGGGCCGAGCTGGCCGGGAAGATCGTCGTCGACTGCGTGAACCCGCTCGGGTTCGACAAGCAGGGCGCCTACGCGCTGCCGGTGGAGGAGGGCAGCGCGGCGCAGCAGGCGGCGGCGGTGCTGACCGAGAGCCGGGTGGTGGCCGCCTTCCACCACGTGTCGGCGGTCCTGCTGATGGACCCGGCCGTGGAGAAGGTGGACCTCGACGTGCTGGTGCTCGGCGACGACCGCGAGGCCACCGACACGGTGCAGGCGCTGGCCGAGGTCATCCCGGGCGTGCGCGGCGTGTACGGGGGGCGGCTGCGCAACTCCCACCAGATCGAGGCGCTCACCGCCAACATCATCTCCGTGAACCGCCGCTACAAGGCCCACGCCGGGCTGCGCATCACCGACATCTGACCCGCCACCCACTTCGTCCACCGGCGGCACCGTCCACCGCCCGCACCACCCATCGGTGGTGCCGGTGCCCTTCCGCGAAGGGACCTCAGCCCCGGTCGGCGGGATGGGTGCGTCACAGCCAGCCCGCGTCCTCCGCGATGCGGATGGCGTCGATCTTGTTGCGGGCTCCCGTCTTCGTGATCGCCCCCGTCAGGTAGTTGCGCACGGTGCCGGGGGAGAGGTGGAGGCGGGAGGCGATCTCCTCGGCCGAGGCGCCCCGGGCGGCCTCCCTGAGCACGGTGGACTCGCGCGGCGTGAGCGGGCTCTCGCCGTACTGCATGGCCGAGGACACCAGCTCGGAGTCCAGCACGCGCAGGCCGGTGGCGGTGCGCCTGATCGCGTCCGCCAGCCGGTCGCCCGGGGCGTCCTTGACCAGGAACGCCTCGATGCCCACGGCCAGAGCCCGGCGTACGTGGCCCGGCTGCCCCATGGCCGTGAGCACCAGGACGCGGCACGACGGGAGGCGCTCCAGCAGCGTGGCGGCGGCGGTGATGCCGTCCACCACCGGCAGGTCGATGTCCACGACCGCGACGTCGGGCCGCACCCGCAGGGCCTCGGGCACGATCTCGTCGCCCCGGGTCACCTCCGCGACCACCTCGATGTCCTGCTCCAGGCGGAGGAGGGCGGTGAGGGCGGCGCGGATCATGTGCATGTCCTCGGCCAGCAGCACCTTGATCACGCCGCGACCTCCATCGCCAGGAGGAAGCCGCCGGCGCCGGTCGGGGCCGCGGTGCACGAGCCGCCCGCCTGGGCCGCGCGTTCCGCCAGCCCGGTGAGGCCCCCTCCGTCGGGGCCGGGCTCGGCGAGGACGCCGTCGTTGGCCACCTCCAACCGGAGCGTGCCGCCGTTCACGGACGTGGTGATCGTGCAGGTCGTGGCGCGGCTGTGGCGCAGGACGTTGGTGACGGCCTCGCGTACGGCCCACGCCAGCGCCTCCTCCGAGCGGCCCGGCAGCGTCACGTCCGCCAGGTGCGCCTGCACGCCGACCCCCGAAGACTCCAGCAGCGCCACCGCCCGGTTCACCTCGCCGGCCAGCGACAGGGCCCGGTAACCCCTGGCGACGTGGCGTACGTCCTGGGCCGCCTCCCTGGCCACCTGCACCAGCTCGCCCACCTCCGTCCGGGCGGCGGCCGGGTCGCGCTCCATGAGCCGGGAGGCCAGGTCTCCCTTGAGCGCGATCGCGGTCAGGCTGCGCCCGAGGCCGTCGTGCAGGTCGCGGGAGATGCGCAGGCGCTCCTTGAGCACCGCCGCGTCCGCCAGCTCGGCCCTGGCCTCCTCCAGGTCGGCCGCCACGCGCGTGAACCGTACCAGCGCGTAGGTCATGGCACCCGTGGTCGGCACGGTGACCACGTAGAAGAGGACGACGATGTAGGGGACTCCGCCCCACCACAGCGCCGTGCCCTCGTACAGCATCATCAGCACCACCAGCGCGCCGCCCCAGCCCAGCGGCAGGAACACCAGCAGCGTTCCGGCCAGCATCGGAGCCGTCACCCCCGACATGCCGCCGGGCAGCAGGTCGGGCAGGTACGTGACGACCGCCTGGAGCACGATCGTGAGCGGGTAGGCGGGCGGGCGCTCGCCGCGCAGCCCGGCCCGCATGTTCAGGTAGTGCGTGCAGATCACGGCGATCGTGGCGACCGCGGCCGCGGCGCCGTAGCCGGGGCCGTGCAGGAAGTAGGTGAGGGCGAGCAGTGAGTAGGCGGCCGACACGGCGGTGATGAGGCCGGTCGCGAGCCGTCTGGCCGAGGAGGAGACCACGGGGTGATTATCCTTATGATCGGCGCGGTTCCCAGCGGAACCACAGCCGGAGCGCGACGAGCCCGACGACCGTCCAGGCGGCCAGGATCAGGGCGGGCACGGCCAGGTCGCCGGTCTTGACGGCGTTCACGACGGCGCTGGTGGGCAGCAGGTCCAGGGCCGGCCGCAGCCACGAGGGCAGCGGGATCGGGCCCATCGCGCCCGCGGAGACCCCCGCCACCAGGAAGACGGGCATGGTGAACGCGGCGGCCAGCTCGGCGCGGGGGATGGCGGCCGTGTACGCGGCGCCGAGCAGCGACAGCACCGCCGACCCCGCCACCGTGATCGCGGCGAACCCCAGCGGGTCGTCCGGGAGCGGCACGCCGGCCACGACCCGCACGGCCACCGTGCTCAGCGCGATCATGGCAATGGTCTGCGTGGCCGTGCTGGCGATCTGGCCGAGCAGGATCTGCCCGTCCGTCAGCCGGCTCGCCCGCAGACGCTTGAGTACGAGCTGGTCGCGGCGGGTGGCCAGGGCGACGGCGACGTTCATGAACGCGGTGATCGCCAGCAGCACCGAGATCGTGCTCTGGAAGATCGCGGCGGCGGCCGAGGGACCGACCACGTTCCTCATGAGCAGCGGCATCCCCACGGCCAGCCCGACAGGGGTCACCACGGAGGCGAACAGCATGGACCTGTCCCGCCAGAACAGGCGCGTGCCGAGGCGGTAGGTGGCGGTCAGGCTCATCGGGCGCTCTCCAGGAAGAGGTCTTCGAGGGTGGCGGCGCGGACCTCCAGACCCGACAGGCGCAGGCCGCGCCCGGCCGCCCAGGTCAGCAGCGTCTGCGCGGCCAGGTCGGGGTCGTCGGCGCGGCAGACGGCCGTCTCGCCCTCCATGGTGACCGGCAGCGGCAGATCGGCCGGGTCGACGTCCGCGGGCAGCCGGAACGCCACTCGCCCCGACCGGGCGGCCAGGGTCTCGGCCATGTCGCCGGACGCGACGATCTCGCCGGCGTCCAGGATGGCCATGGCCGTGGCCAGGCGCTGCGCCTCCTCCAGGTAGTGCGTGGTCAGCAGGATCGTGGTGCCCTGCCTGGCCAGGTCGCGGACGACGGTCCAGGTGTTCCTGCGGGCCTCGGGGTCCATGCCGGTGGTCGGCTCGTCGAGGAACAGCACGTCGGGGCGGCCCAGCAGGGCCAGCGCCAGGTCGAGCCGGCGCTTCTCGCCGCCGGACAGCTGGCGCACCTTGGTGCCCCGCCTGTCCGCCAGCCCGGCCAGCTCCAGCACCTCGTCGCGGGGACGGGGCGCGGCGGTGAAGTCGCGCCAGGTGTCGACGGTCTGGGCCACCGTCAGGTCAGGGAAGAACCCGGCCTCCTGCAGCATGATCCCGGTGCGCTGCCTGACGGCCGCGCGGTCGGTGTACGGGTCGAGGCCGAGCACGCGCACGGTCCCGCCGTCGGCCCGCTGGAAGCCCGCCAGCACCTCGACCGTGGTGGTCTTGCCGGCGCCGTTCCTGCCGAGGAGCGCGAAGATCTGCCCCTGCGCAACCTCGAACGAGATGCCCTTCACCGCCTCGAACCCCTGGTGGCTCTTCCTGAGCCCGGTCACTTCGATCGCTGTCATGCGTACGAGTGTTTCCGGGGCGATCGCGGGGCGACAGTGAAGAATTCACGACTTGCGCGAGAGCTTAAGCAGCGCGTCCGTGACGCCCTCGGGGTCGACGAGCTGGTGCAGGTGCCGGCCGGGCACGCGGACCACGGGCCAGCCCCGCCGCCCCGCCTCCTCGGCGACCTCCTCGTACGGCGGGCCGAACCACAGGCACGAGCACCTGACCTCGTCCCACCCGGCGGGCACGGGGACGGGCTGGGTGTAGTAGTCGAGCGGCAGCCGCGGCTGCTCCGCCGCCACCTTGATGCGCACGGCGGGGTCGGGCAGCATGGCCACCACGTCCTCCTCGTCCCACCAGTCGGTCCAGCGCGGCAGCACGCCGTCGGGCCCGGCCAGGTCGTGCAGGAACGGCAGGAAGCTCTCCTCCGCGACCTTGATCAGCCCTTCGCGCGGCGGGATGTGCGCGTCGGCGAAGACGCACGCCACCACCCGCTCGCCCAGCCCCTCCTTGATCAGCGGCAGGAAGAAGCCGGCGTTGCTGTGCGCGGCCAGCACGACGGGCGTGTCAGGGGTGACCGCGCGCACCGCCTCGACCACCCGTGGCCAGTACGGCGCGCCGCCCGTCGCCACGCCGGTCAGGTCGGGCACCACGGCCGCGTGTCCGCGGCGTTCCAGCGACTCGGCCACGGGAGCCCAGGTCGAGGGCCCGACGGAAGGGCTGTGCACGAGTACGAAGGTCGTCTGCATAGGCCCACCCTGTCAGACCACGAGGGTGTGCCGGGACACCGGGCGATCGGTGCCGTCGAAGAACGCCCAGGCCACGGCCAGGTTGTTCACCGCTCGCGAAAGCTCGTCCTCGGGGAACAGGAAGTGCAGGCGCATGCGGTCGGTGTGCCCGCCCAGCGGGTCGAACGATCTCCCCGGCGGCACCGCGACCCCGTGCCTGAGCGCCACCTGGGCGAAGGAGTCCACGTCGCCGTGCGGGATCCGCACCCAGATGGTCTGGCCGCCGAGCGCGGGCTCGAACTCCCACGACGGCAGCCGTTCGCGCAGCTCCGCGCACAGGTGGTCGTGGCGCCGGCGCAACGTGCGCACGCGCGCCGCCCGTACCTCCTCCAGGCGGCGCAGCAGCGCGACGGCGGCCAGCTGGCTGAAGACCTCGCTCCCGAGGTCGAGCACGGCCCGCAGCCTGGCCAGCCGCGACACCAGCGGCGCCGCCGCGCGGATCCACCCGACCCGCAGCCCGCCCCAGACGAGCTTGCTCAGCGAGCCGACGGTGATGAGGTGCTCCCCGCGCTCGAACGACGCCAGCGGCGGCGGCGTCTCGCCCGTGAAGCAGAGCTCGGCGCACACCTCGTCGTCGATCAGCGGCACGTCGTGCTCGGCGGCCAGCGCGGCCAGCCGCCGGCGGGCCGGGGTGTCCATGACCGCGCCGTCCGGGTTGCGGCTGGTGGGGACGAAATAGGCCAGTGCGGGGCGTTCGCGCAGGTCCTCCGCCGTCCCGGGCCGGACGACGGCGGCGGCGTGCCGGAACACCTCCAGCGCCCCCGGGTACGTCGGCGCCTCGGTCAGCACGGTGTCGCCGGGGGCCACCAGCAGCCCGGTGAGCAGGGTGAGCGCCTGCTGGGCGCCCGTCGTCACCATGATCTCCTCGGCCGTCGTCGGCACGCCGCGGCCGGTGTAGTAGGCGGCCAGCGCGGCACGCAGGGCCGGGTTGCCCGCGGGCTGGTAGCCCAGGTCGCGGGTGCCGGCCAGCCGCGCGCCCGCCTCCTCGTACGCCTCGAACATCGCCGCCGGCATGTCGTCCGGCGCGGCGCACGTCAGGAGCTGCACGCCGTCCGGCGGGTGCAGGATGTGGAGCAGGAGCGGATTGGTCGGCACGCCGTCGGCGGCGCGCGTCGCGGGCAGCTCGAGCGCGGCCACCCGGGTGCCGCTGCCCTGGCGGCGCACCACGCGGCCCTCCTGCTGCAGCAGGTCGTACGCGGCGACCACGGTGCCCCGGCCCACCGCGAGCCGCTTGGCCAGCACCCGGTCCGGCGGGAGCGCCCGGTCCGGCGGCAGCACGCCGTCGTCGATGAGCGCCCGCAGCCGGGCCGCGAGCAGCAGGTAGAGCGGGCCGCGGCCCGACGCCCAGCGGCCCAGGAGATCGACGAGGTCGCCGTCGGCGAGATTGGCCCCATTCATGGACCAATTCTGCCGGATTGGCTCTGATGCCGGACCGTTTCGCGGGCGATCCTTGACGCATGACCGATTCTCATCCCTCTGAGCTCCGCCCCGAGACGCGCACCGTCCACGTGCCGCAGCCCGTCATCGAGGGCAGCCGGCCGATCACCGTGCCGATCTACCAGACCTCCGGATTCGTCTTCGACGATCCCGCCGTGATGGCCGACGCCATGGGGCGGGCCGACGGGCCGTTCGTGTACGGGCGCTACACCAACCCCACCGTCCGCTCCCTGGAGGAGGCCGTCTCCGGGCTGGAGGGCGGGGTGGGGGCCGTCGCCACGGGCTCGGGCATGGGCGCGATCAACACCGTCCTGCTCGGCCTGCTCAAGCCCGGCGACCATCTCATCGCGCAGAAGTCCCTGTACGGCGGGACCGCCGCCATGATCAACGACCTGGTGGGCAGGTTCGGGATCACGGTGACGTACGTGCCCGAGAACGACCCCGCCGCCCTGCGCGCCGCCGTCCGCCCGGAGACCCGGCTCGTCTACCTGGAGACGATCAGCAACCCGATGACGCTGGTCGCCGACCTGCCGGGGATGTGCGCGGCGGCCCGCGAGCTGGGGATCGTGTCCGTGGTGGACAACACGTTCGCCACGGCCCTGCTCTGCCGGCCCATCGAGCACGGGGCGGACATCGTCGTACACTCCACCACCAAATACCTGTCCGGGCACACCGACGTGGTGGGCGGGCTCGCCGTCTTCGCCTCCACCGAGCTCTACGAGAAGGTCTGGCACTTCGCGATCGAACTGGGCGCCTCCGCCGACCCCTTCGCCGCCTGGCTGTCGCTGCGGGGGCTGCAGACCCTCGCCCTGCGCATGGAACGCCACTGCTCCAACGCCCGCCTCCTCGCCACCCGCCTGGCCTCCCACCCCGCCGTCACCGCCGTGCACTGGCCGGGCCTGGCCACGCATCCCTCCCACGAGCTGGCCGGGAAGCTGCTGTCCGACTTCGGCGGGGTGCTCTCGTTCGACCTCGCCGGCGGGCGGGCGGCGGGGGAGAGGTTCATGAGCTCCGTACGCCTCATGCTCCTCGCCCCGTCGCTGGGCGGTGTGGAGACGCTCGTCATGCATCCGGCGACGACGTCCCACCGCTCGCTCAGCGCCGGGGAGCTGGCCAGGCACGGGATCGGCGAGGGCACCGTACGCATCGCCGTGGGCATCGAGCACCCCGAGGACCTGTGGGCCGACGTGGCGCAGGCGCTGGCATAGTGGCGTGTGTGGATTACTCGGATGTGCTGGCGGCGGCCAGTCGTATCGACGGGCTCGTGCTGCGTACGCCGGTGCTGGAGGTCTCGCCCGGCGTCTTCTTCAAGCTGGAGCTGCTGCAGCATTCGGGGTCGTTCAAGGTCCGCGGGGCCTTCAACCGGATGCTGTCGGCGGGCGAGCTGCCGCCCAGCGGGGTGGTCGCCGCCAGCGGCGGCAACCACGGGCTGGCCGTCGCCTATGCGGCGCGGGTCCTGGGGGTGCGGGCGGAGATCTTCGTGCCCGAGGTGACGAGCCCGGTGAAGGTCGCCGGGCTCGAGGCGCTGGGGGCCCACATCACGCAGACCGGGGCCATCTACTCGGAGGCCGCCGAGGCCGCCGCCAAGCGGGCCGCGGAGACGGGGGCGTTGGCGGTGCACGCGTACGACCAGGCTGAGGTGGTGGCGGGGCAGGGGACCACGGGGCTGGAGATCGTCGAGCAGACGGGTGGCGTGGACACGGTGGTGGTCGCCGTCGGCGGGGGAGGCTTCGCCGCCGGCATCACCCTCGGCACCTCCGGCGCGAGCCCTTCGCCGGGCCACACGCCCGCAACCCCACCCACCCCGGTGCCTGGCTCCGCCGTGGCGCCCGGCTCTGCTGTGACGGCCGGCTCCGGGCCGCGGATCATCGCGGTCGAGCCCGAGCGGATCCCGACCCTCCACGAGGCGCTGCGCGCGGGACACCCGGTGCCCGTCGAGGTGAGCGGGGTGGCCGCCGACGCGCTGGGCGCCACCAAGATCGGCACCATCGCGTTCGAGGTCCTGTCCTCACCTCGGGTGGAGAGCGTGCTGGTGACCGACGAGGCGATCGTGGAGGCCCGGCGTACCCTCTGGGCCCGTCACCGGGTGGCGGCCGAGCCCGCGGGCGCGACGGCGTACGCGGCACTGCTGTCGGGCGCGTACACGCCGGCTCCGGGGGAGCGGGTGGCCGTGGTGCTGTGCGGCTCCAACACCGACCCCGGCACCCTCACCCCCTGACCACCTCCCCCACCTCATGCCCAGCGTCGGACGCGGCGCCGCCCCCGTGCCCAGCGCCGAAGGCGGCGTCGCCTGATCCCCAGCGACGAACGCGGCGCCGCCCTGTGCCCAGCGGACGGGCGCGGCGTCGCCTCACGCCGCGCCCGAGCCCTTCGACGCCGGGCCTGAGCCCCGTCGCCTGACGCGGGTGCCCCGCAGCGCGGATCCGGACCCACGGCCCAGAATCCGCGCGCTCGGAACAGCAGCCCAATAGCGGTGGCAACCTCAGTGGTCATCCCGTCGCAGGCGGCCGTACCGCCGAGTAGGGGGCGCGTCGTCGGGCCGCCGTCAGTTGTACGTGTGCTCAGCAGCCGGGAAGGCGCCCGCAGTCACGTCGGCGGCGAAGGCGCGGACGGCGCGATCCATCTCGGCGGCCAGATCCGCGTAGCGCTTGACGAACCGGGCGGGACGCGGGGTGAGCCCCATCAGGTCCTGCCACACCAGAACCTGCGCGTCCGTCCCCGCGCCCGCGCCGATGCCGATGGTGGGGATCGTCAGCGACGCCGTCACCCGCTCCGCCAGATCCGCCGGCACGCATTCGAGCACCACCGAGAACGCCCCCGCCCGTTCCAGGTCCTTGGCGTCCGCCATGAGCTCGTCGCCCGATTGGCCGCGCCCCTGAACGCGGTAGCCGCCCAGGACGTTCACCGACTGCGGGGTCAGCCCGAGGTGGGCCATGACCGGGACACCGGCCGAGACCAGCGCCTCCACCTGCGGGACGACCCGGCGGCCGCCCTCCAGCTTGACGGCGTGCGCCCCGGCCTCCTTCATGAAGCGCGCGGCCGACTCCAGCGCCTGCTGAGGTGAGGACTGGTACGACCCGAACGGCAGATCCGCGACCACCAGCGCCCGGGACGAGCCGCGCACCACGGCCGCCGTCAGGGGCAGGAGGTCGTCGACCGTGACGGGCAGCGTGGAGTCGTACCCGTAGACGACCATGGCCGCCGAGTCGCCCACCAGCAGAACGGGGATGCCCGCGTCGTCGAAGACCCTGGCCGTCATCGCGTCGTAGGCGGTGACCATGGGCCACCGCTCTCCGCGCTCCTTGGCGGCGGTGAGGTCGCGAACGGTGACCCGGCGCCCGGAGACGCCCCCGTACAGTGTGTTTGAAGAGGACATGTGTGAACCCTCCAGAAACGTCTCGAGGCGCCCCAGTGGCGTCCCCGGACCCTTCCGATGATGGCACGCGCCGTCACGTGCCGAAAAACCTGTGGCGAAACTGTCGGTGCCTCTTGCGAGAATCAGCGCGGAGGTTGAAACGACATGGCTCTCGCCCCTTACCGACGACTGGTCAAGATCCCGGGCGTTCCCGCGTTGCTGCTGATGGGGCTGCTGGCGCGGGTTCCGTCCACGGCCATGGGGATGACGCTCACCCTGCACGTGGCCATGGCGCTCGACCTGGGCTACGGCAAGGCGGGGCTGGTCACCATGGCCAACACCATCGGCATGGCGATCGGCTCGCCGTTGTCGGGGAGGTTCGTCGACAAGCATGGGTTACGTCCTGTGGTCATGGTCACGACCGTGGCGCAGGCGGTGTTCTGGGCGTGTGCGTGGGCGCTGCCGTTCCCGGCCCTGATCGGGACGGCGGCGGTGGCGGGGCTGCTGGCGTTGCCGGTGTTCAGCGTGACCAGGCAGTGCCTGGCCGCCATGGTGCCGGTCTCCCAGCGGCGCAGCGCGTTCGCGCTCGACTCCATGCTGGTCGAGCTGGCGTACATGGCCGGTCCCGCTCTCGCGGTGGCCGGGCTGACGACGCTGGACAGCAGGGTGACGATGACGATCATCGGAGTCGCCACGGCGGCGGCGGGCCTGGGCATGTTCATGCTCAATCCGCCCACCCGATCGCCCGACGAGCTCGAGGCGCAGTCGATCAAGGTGTCGAGGCGGCAGTGGCTGACGCCCGGGTTCGTGGCGTTGCTCGGGACGGCGGCGGCGGCCACGTTCGTGCTCACGGCCACGGAGCTGTCCCTGATCGCGACCATGAACAACGCCGGCCAGACCCAGTGGGTCGGCCTCGCCGTCGCCATCTGGTGCGTTTACTCCCTGATCGGCGGCTTCGTGTACGGCGGGCTGTCACGTGGCTTCTCACCCTTGGTGCTCATCGCCTCCATGGGCCTGCTCACGATCCCGGTCAGCCTGGTGAGCAGCTGGCAATGGCTGGTCGTGATGCTCCTCCCGGCAGGCCTCCTCTGCGCGCCGGCACTGTCGGCCACGGTCGACGTGCTCTCCCGGTGGGTGCCCGCCGCGGCGCGAGGCGAGGCGATGGGCTTCCACGGCACGGCCCTGCTGATCGGCGGCGCGAGCTCGGCCCCCATCGCGGGCGCCGTGATCGACGCAAGCGGGCCGACGTGGGCGTTCGTGCTCGCGGGCCTGGTGGGAGTGGCCATGGTGCTCGCCGCCGCCCCCTTCTGGCCCCGCCGCCCCGCCGACCCCCTCCCAACCTCCACCCAGACCCCGTCGGCCTCGCCCCCTTCGACCCTCACCGAGCCCACTCCAGCACCAGCCGAGGCCCCTTGAGCCGGTGACCAGCAGGGCCCCGGCGATCGGCGGCTTCTTAAGCCGACGGCCGGTGGTCCTCCGACCGGTGCGCGCGGGGGACGGGTGATCGTCGGCGGCTCGCGCGGCGGCCTGAGAACACGACGGCCAGTGGCTTCACGCGCCCGCTGGCACCGAGTCGGGTGCGCCATCGCGTCGGACGACAGCAGTCCGGGGCCACGCGGTGGTGTGGGGGATGGGTGCGTGGTGATGCGGCCGTAGCGCTCCGGCGGTCACAGGCAGCGCCCGCGGGAGCACTACGGCCGCGGGCGCCGGCTGTCGCCGCAGCCGAGGCCTTGGGCGCGCTTCCTTGCCAGCGGCAGGAGCGAGGACGGCCGGAGAAAGCGGGAGACGGCTGGGCGAAGATGATCCCGAAGCAGCGGCCGACCGCGGTCAGCACCTCGGCTCGCGAGCGTTGGCGAGAGTTAACCCAGGGTTTACGAAACGGGACCGTTGCGTATCGGAATACCTTGCGATACGGTGTCGTTGCGAAACTCGTACGTATCGAAATTGGGGGCTCTTCGTGAGAGACGTAGTAGTGGACCCGAACGCGGGCCATCCACGCCGATGGGGGATCCTCGGCGTGCTGGTGTTCAGCCTGCTGGCCGTCGTGCTGGACAACACCATCCTCAACGTGGCGATGAAGACCATCGCCGACAAGACGGTCGGTTTGGGGGCGACGCAGAGCGAGCTGGAGTGGGCGATCAACTCCTACACGCTGGTGTTCGCCGGGTTGCTGTTCACGTTCGGGGTGATCGGCGACCGAACAGGGCGCAAGCGGATGTTGTTCATCGGCATGGCGCTGTTCGGCCTGGCCTCGCTCGCCAGCGCCTACTCGCAGGATCCGATGCAGTTGATCCTGGCGAGGGCGGCGATGGGCATCGGCGGGGCGGCGATCATGCCGGCCACCCTGGCGATCATCTCCAACGTTTTCCCGCCCGGTGAGCGGGGCAAGGCGATCGGCGTGTGGGCTGGTGGTGTGGGTCTCGCGGTGGCGATCGGGCCGATCACGGGTGGTCTGCTGATCCAGCACTTCTGGTGGGGCTCGGTCTTCCTGATCAACGTGCCGATCGTGATCATCGCCATGATCCTCATCGCGACCCTCGTACCGGAGTCGCGTGACCCGAAGCCGTCCAGGCTGGACCCGGTCGGTGTGCTGTTGTCGATCATCGGGTTGGTGGCCGTGGTGTACGGCATCATCCGCGGCGGCGGCCTCGGCACCGTCTTCAGCGCGGAGGTCCTGGTGCCGACGCTGTTCGGGCTGGTGGTGCTGGGTGCGTTCGTGTGGTGGGAGCGGCGCATCGACCACCCCATCTTCGACGTCCGCAACTTCGGCAACGTCCGCTTCAGCTCGGCCATCGGCATGATGGGCATCGTCTTCTTCGCGATGATGGGCGGGATGTTCTTCCTGACCTTCTACCTGCAGACCGTGCTGGGCTTCTCGCCGGTGCAGGCGGGGGCGCTGATGATCCCGTTCGCCGCCGCGCAGCTCATCTTCGCGCCGCTCAGCCAGCGGGTGAACGAGCGGTTCGGCGCCAAGCTGTCGGCCACCGTGAGCATGATCGTGGTGACGGCGGCCCTGGCCAGCTACGCGCTCATGGACCAGGACACTTCGATCGTGCTGATCGAGGTCATCTTCTTCGTCCAGGGCGCCGCGATGGCGAACATCATGCCGCCCGCGACCACCGCCATCATGGAGTCGCTGCCCAGGGAGAAGGCCGGCGTCGGCTCGGCCATGAGCAACACCGTCCGCCAGGTCGCCGGCGCGCTCGGCGTGGCCGTGCTCGGCTCGGTGCTGTCGTCCAACTACCGCGGCGAGATCACGCCCTCGCTGGCCGGCCTGCCCGCCGACGTCCAGCACACCGCGGGCGAGTCGATCGTGCAGACGATGGGCGTCGCCCAGGCGCTCGGCGAAAAGGGCCAGGCCCTGATCAAGCCCGCGTTCGCCGCGTTCGTCGACGGCATGCACGTGACGGCGCTGGTGTCGGCGGTGATCGCGCTGGTAGGCGTCGCGGTGGTGGCGAAGTGGATGCCGGGCAAGACGCGCCCGGCCACGCAGGCGGAACAGAAGGAACCGGCTGTAGTGTGAGGCAGCGATGACGATCCAGGAATCAGGGACTGCCCGTCCGGCGGGGCGTCCGCGTAGCGAGAAGGCCGAGAAGGCGATCATCGAGGCCACCCTCGATCTGATCGGCGAGGGCATGGGCGTCTCCGATCTGTCCATCGAGGCCATCGCGTCGAGGGCGGGTGTCGGCAAGACGACGATCTATCGGCGCTGGTCCAACAAGGAGGACCTGGTCGTCGACGCTCTCGCCACGCTCAAGGCCCCGGTGCCGTCGCTCGCCGGTACGTCGGTGCGTGACGACCTGATCTCCCTGCTCGACGCGATGCGCAGCGAGTCGGGTGTGGCCCGCAACCGCTGCGTGATGAAGATCGCCATGAGCGAGGCCGATCGGTATCCGCAGTTGATGGACCGGTTCATGAAGCGGGCCATCGAGCCTCGGAGGCAGGCGATGCGCGCGGTGATCGAGCGCGGCATCGCCAACGGCGAGCTCCGCGCCGACCTGGACGTCTCGATGGGCATGGCCGTTCTCACCGGCACCATGCTCTGGTTCACCAAGTGGGGTCCGGCCGGTGACCTCGACGTGGATCTCGCCGAACGCGTCGTGGACGTGGCGCTGGCGGGAATGGCCCCCTGACGGCAGACGGCGGCCACCTGCGCATGTCCCGGGCCTGTGCCGTGTCCTTCGGATGATGGCGTGAGTGCCGTTTTCGGAGGCATGGGACCTCGGGGTGATGACTCCCGGCGGGGGCGTGTCAGCGCCGCCCCCGCCGGGCTTTGCCTCATGTGGGTTTGTGGCAACGGGGTCCGTAGGTGATCGTTTTGGCCTAGGCAGAACGTGAGCATTGTTCTAATCTCGCGGCCATGCCCCCCATGCGAAAAATCGCGACAATCGTCGTGCTCACGTCAGGTCTGCTGTTATCCGGCGGCACCGCTTTCGCCCATGAGGAGCGTCCGGTGACGCTGCCTGATGGTACGGGGACGGTGCCGGTGCTGCGGTCCGGGGAGCCGGATCTGCTGGTGTGCAAGACGGATAAAGCCGACTTCGAGCGTCGAATCGCGAAATTTCCGGATGAGCTCAAAGCCCGCAACCTCGACCTTTTCGCGAAATGTCAGCAAAAAGGGGTTAGGCACCTCCAAGAAGCCGTCGACCAGGTCGACCGCCCCGGAATGACGATCGCCATTCTCCCCGGCCTCTACCGCGAGGAACCCAGCCAGCCCGCCCCCACCGGCGCCTGCGCCCAGCTCCCCGCCCGCCGGTCCACGTGGGGCTACCAGATCCTCTCCTTCGAACAGCAGCGTCAGTGCCCCCACAACCAGAACCTCGTCGCCATCCTCGGCAAGAAGGACCTGCAGATCGAGGGCACCGGAGCCGATCCGCTCGACGTCGTGATCGACGCGGAGTACCGCAAGCTCAACGCCGTCCGCGCCGACCGTACCAATGGCATCTACTTCCGGAACTTCACCGCCCAGCGCACCACGTTCAACTCCCTGTACGTGCTCGAAACCGACGGTTTCGTCATCGACCGCGTCCTCACCCGCTGGAACGACGAGTACGGCTTCCTCACCTTCGCCAGCGACCACGGCCTGTACACCGACTGCGAGGCGTACGGGAACGGCGACGGCGGCCTCTACCCGGGCAGCGCCTCCAACCTCAACGACGGCCGCGGCCACGACGTCCCCAGGTACGCTATCGAGATCCGCCGCTGCAGGAGCCACGACAACGCGCTCGGCTACTCGGGCACCGCGGGCGACTCGATGTGGGTGCACGACAACGAGTTCTACGACAACATGGTCGGCGCCACGATGGACAGCCTCTGGCCCTCGCACCCCGGACTGCCGCAGAACCACGCCAAGTTCGAGAACAACAAGATCTACGACAACAACCGCGACTACTACCGCTACACCCGCGACGGCACCTGCGCCAAACCCCCGGCCGAACGCGGCTACGAGCGGGGCGTGGTGTGCTCGCAGGTGGGCGTGCCCCCGGGGACGGGCATCCTGGTCGCGGGCGGCAACTACAACGTCTTCAGGAACAACCGCGTCTGGGGTCACCGGCGGGCGGCCTTCCACCTGTTCGGGGTGCCCGCGTTCATCAGGGGCGAGAACGACCTGGCCAAGCAGGCCGACACCTCCGACTACAACCGCTACGAGGGCAACGTGTTCGGCGTGAGCCCGACGGGCGAGCGGCGGCCCAACGGGCTGGACGTGTGGTGGGACGGTCAGGGCACCGGCAACTGCTGGCAGGGGGACACGGGCGCGTCGTCGCCCGCCGTCCTGCCGGTCTGCGCCGCCACGGCGCCCGCGCTGTCGGGCGGCGCGAACCGCCTGCTGGCCGAGCCCGTGAAGCTGATCAAGCTGTACCTGTGCGCGGACTTCAGCGCCTCGCAGGCCCGCCTGCCGGCCGGGTGCGACTGGTTCGGCGCCTCGGGGCTCGGCAAGGTGGAGGCGCAGCTCGCCCTCGGCGGGTCGGCGGTGCTCGGGCTGCTGCTGGGGCTGTTCTGGTGGCGTTCGCGGCGGGGCGCGCGGCGGCACGGCGGCGACGGCCGGTCGGGGAACGGCGTGGCGCCCGCGGTGACGGCGATCGTCCGGCGCCGGCACCGGCTGGTCGTGGCCGGGAGCGTCGCCGGGGCCGCCGGGCTCGTGCTCGACGTGCTGGCGGCGGCCGTGGACAGCACGTCGCAGGCCGGGGCCGCGTTGCTGCTCATGGGGGCGTGGTGGCTCTGCCTGGGTGCGGCCCTGCGGGGCAGGCGGCCGGCGTTCGGCCTGCTCACGATCGTGGTGGGGCTGCTGGCCTGCGCCGACGCCTTCGATCGGCTGGTGTACCTGATCCCCGTCGTCCCGCTGGGGCCGGGGTGGATCCGGGGGCTGCTGACCGGGCTCTGGGTGCTCTGCGCGGTCGTGGTGCTGGCGCCGCGGCGCAGGGGCACCGCGCGGGAGACGCCCGCCGAGGCCGAGGTGAGTGCGTGAGCGGGTTCGTCCGCATGGCCGGGTGCGTGCTGGCGGGCTGGCTCGTCACGGCGTGCGGGCCGCTGTCGGAGACCCACCACAATCCGGGCAACAGCCACGAGGTGGCCACGGAGGCGCCGAGCGGGCAGGCGGACGCCGTGATCACCATCGCCCGCGGCCAGGTGAGCCCGCCGCCGGGCTGGCTGGAGGTGGCCAAGGGCCGGCAGGTCAGCATCACGGTGACCAGCGACGTCGCCGACGAGCTGCACGTTCACGGCTACGACATCGAGGCCGAGCTGCGGCCGGGGGTGCCCGCGACCGTGCGCTTCACGGCCGGCCTGACCGGGGTGTTCGAGGTGGAGACCCATAAGAGCAAGCTGGTCCTCACGCAACTGGCGGTCCGGTGACGGCGGGGGTCCTCGCGCACGGGATCGGTACGCGCGGCGACCTGCCGATCCCGCTCTTCTACGCCTACGCGGGCGCTTTCGCGGCGCTCGTCGTCTCGTTCCTGGCGCTCGGGCTGCTCTGGGCCGACTCCCGCTTCCGCGGCGACCGGGCGGGCCTGGTGATCCCGTTGCGCCTGCCGGACCGCCCGGCGCGCGTGCTGACCCTTGTCCTCTCCGTCTACACGATCGGCCGGCTCGTGGCGGATCCCGTGGACGGGAACGCGGGGCCGTACCTGGTGTATGTGCTCTTCTGGGTGGGTCTGGTCCCGGCGTCGCTGCTGTTCGGCCCGGTGTGGCGGGCGCTGAGCCCGTTCCGGCTGCTGCCCGACCGGCCCCGGTGCCCGCTCCCGCGCCGGCTCGGTTACTGGCCCGCCGCCGCGGGGCTGCTCGCGTTCACCTGGACGGAGCTGGTCGCCCCCGAGCCCGCGGCGCCGCTCACGCTGCTGACCTTCTGCGCCCTGTACGCGGCCACCCAGCTCACGGGCACCCTCGTGTACGGCCACGCCTGGCTGGAACGCGGCGACCCGTTCGAGGTGTACTCGACCCTCATCGGCCACCTGTCACCCCTCGGCAGAAAGGCGAACGGCGACCGCGTCCTGCGCAGCCCTTTCGACGGCCTCGACGCCATCCAGCCCGCCCCCGGCCTGGTCGCCACCGTCTGCGTCCTGCTCGGCGGCACCGCGTACGACGGCTTCTCCGGCACCCCCGCCTGGGTGAACGCCCTCCAGTCAGGCCCGCTCGGCCGCACCGGGCTCGGCACGCTCGGCCTGCTGGCCACCGTCGCGGGGGTGGCCCTCCTGTACGCCGCCTGCCTCGGCGCGGCCGGACTGATCGGCGGCACCAGGGGGCTGACCGCCCGCTTCGCCCACTCGCTGGTGCCGATCGCCACCGGTTATCTCATCGCCCACTACTTCTCCCTCCTGGTCATCGAGGGCCGGCACGGCCTCCTCCTGGCGCTCGGCGTGGCCGCCCAGCCCGACCCGATCGCCGTCGAACCCGCCACGATCGCCGTCGTCCAGGTGCTGGCCATCGTGGTCGGCCACGTGGTGGGGGTGGTGGCCGCCCACGACCGCTCCGTCCGCCTCCTGCCGCCCGGCCGCGCGGTCGCGGGCCAGATCCCGCTGTTCGTCCTCATGGTCTGCTACACGATCGGCGGCCTGACGCTGCTGCTGTGAGCGGAACGGGCCCGACTTCCGGTGGAGATCCGGGGCCTCGGGGTTCAGCCTCTGGTCGGTCGTCCGCCGAAGGGCCCTCTTCTAGCGTCGAAGGCATGATCGAGGTACGGGAGCTCACCAAGCGGTACGGCGGCGTCACCGCCGTACGCGATCTGTCCTTCACGGTACGGCCCGGCCAGGTGACCGGGTTCCTCGGCCCCAACGGCGCAGGCAAGTCCACCACCATGCGTGTCATCCTGGGGCTGCACCGGCCCAGCGCCGGGGCCGCGACCGTCAACGGCCGGCCCTACGCCGAACACCCCGACCCGCTCCGGCAGGTCGGCGCGCTGATGGAGGTCACGCCGGCGCACGGGGGCCGCACGGCGTACCAGCACCTGCTGGCGCTGGCCCGCACGCACGGGATCGCGCCCGCCCGGGTGGCCGAGGTGCTCGAGTTGGCGGGGCTGTCCTCGGTGGCGGGGCGGCGGGTGGGCGGGTTCTCGCTGGGCATGCGGCGGCGGCTCGGGGTCGCGGCGGCGCTGCTCGGGGACCCGTCTGTGGTGATCATGGACGAGCCGGTGAACGGGCTCGACCCCGACGGGGTGCTGTGGGTGCGCACCCTGCTGCGGTCGCTGGCCGACGAGGGGCGCACCGTGCTGGTGTCCAGCCACCTGATGAGCGAGATGGCGCTGACGGCGCGGCAACTCGTGATCATCGGCCGGGGGCGGCTGCTGGCGGAGACCTCCGTGGCCGACCTGATCGCGCGAGCCGGGACGGGCGCGGTGCTGGTCCGCTGCCCGCGCGCCACGGAGCTGCGGGATCTGCTGGTACGGCACGGGGCCTCGGTGACCAGTGCCGAGGCGGGCGTGCTCGAGGTGGGCGGGCTGGCCGGGGAGGCGATCAGCGCGCTGGCCGCCCGCGAGGGGCTGGCGCTGCACGAGCTGACGCCGCGGCAGGCGTCGCTGGAAGAGGCGTACATGGAGCTCGCACGGAGCGAGAGGGGGATCCGATGAGCGGGCTGACGTTCGGGAAGGTCGTGCGCGCGGAGTGGACCAAGCTGTTCGCGCTGCGCTCCACCTGGGTGGTGATGGGGGTCGTGCCACAACTGCTGGTCGGGTTGGCGGCGCTGATCGGCTGGAACGCCTCGGGGGCCGCCGAGGCTCCGGGCGGGGTGACGCAGGCGGTCGGGGGCGGGTTCCTGGTGTTCGCGGTCGTGTTCGGCGTGTTCGGGGTGCTGGTCATGACGGGCGAGTACGGGTCCGGGCTGATCGGGGCCACGTTGGCGGCCGTGCCGCGGCGGCTGCCGGTGCTGTGGGCCAAGGCCGTGGTCCTGGTCGTGACGACCGGGCCGCTCATGGTCGTGACCTCCCTGCTGGCCTTCCTGGCCAACCAGGCGTTCGCCGCCCATCCGATCACGCTGGGGGATCCCGGGGTCGTGCGGGCGATCCTGGGGGTGTCCGCCGCGACGGTCGCGGTGGCGCTGCTGGGCCTCGCGATCGGCACGATGCTGCGGCACACCGCGGCCGCGGTGCCCGTCTACATCGGGGTGCTGGTGCTGCTGCCGCCGGTGCTCCTCGCGGCGCTGCCCGGGGCGGTGCGGGAGACCGTGCTGCCGTACCTGCCCACGCTGGCGCTGCAGGCCATGTACCACGTGGGGGACGACGGCGTGCCCGTGCTCGGCCCGGCGGCCGGGGCGGCGGTGTCGCTGGCCTGGGTCGCGGTGGCCCTGGCGGGTGCGGCCGTGCTGCTGCGCCGGCGCGATGCCTGAGCCGGAGGTGGAGGCGATGGTCGGGCCGGGGGCGGGGGTGGGCCGCCGGGTGGTGCGTGGCGCGCCGGGCGGCCCTAGCCTGGGGAGCGTGCGCCGACTTCGCGCCCTCGCCCAGCGCTGCCCGCGGGTGGTGGACGCCTGCCTGGCCGGGCTCGTCGCGGCGGTGAGCGTGCCGGTGACGATGGGCGGCGGCGGCGCCCCCGGCGTGTTCGAGCCGGGCACCGGCGTCACGGGGGCCGGCTGGGTGTGGTTCGCCGCCGTGCACGTGCCGCTGGTGTGGCGGCGCAAAGCCCCCGTGCTGGTGTTCTGGGCGGTCATGGCGCTCGTGGCGGGCTGCGTGCTGGTCGGCCGCTTCACCGGCGTCTTCCTGGTCTTCGTGCCGCTCGTCGCCGTGTACGCGGTGGCCCGGCACCGCCCGGCCCGCCACCTGTGGCCCGCGGCGGGGGCGGCCGTGCTGGCCATGGGTCTCGGCCGGCTGCGTGACGACCCGGGCTGGCCGGTCATGATCGGGGTGGCCTCGCTCACGGTGGCCACGGCGCTGGCCGGGGTCGTCCTGCGGCTGCGGCGGGCGTACGTGGCGGATCGGGCCCGTCACCTGGAGCGGGAGCGCGACCAGCAGGCCCGGCTGGCGGTGGCCGCCGAACGGGCCAGGATCGCCCGCGAGGTGCACGACATCGTGGCCCACAACCTGGCCGTCATGGTCGCGCTGGCCGACGGCGCCACGTACGCGGGGCCCGAACGCGCCGCGGACGCGATGGGGAAGGTCGCCGCGACGGGACGGGAGGCGCTGTCGGAGATGCGGCGGCTGGTCGGGCTGCTGCGCGAGCAGCGGGCGCCGCAGCCGGGCTTCGACGACCTCGACCGCCTGCTGGAACAGGTGCGCGCGGCCGGCCTGCGGCTGGTGGTCACCCACGAGGGCGTGCCCGGCGCGTGGGGCCCGGGGGCGGGCCTGGCCGTCTACCGGATCGTCCAGGAGGCCCTGACCAACACGCTCAAGCACGCGGGCCCGGGCGCCCGCGTACGGGTCCGGCTCTCCTACACCCCGGAGGCCGCCGACCTGGAGATCCTCGACGACGGCGCGGGCCGCGCCGTCGTCCCCGACGACCGGACGGAAGCGGAAATGCCACCCCAAGGGGGACACGGGCTGATGGGGATGGCCGAGCGTGCCGCCCCGTATGGCGGGCAGGTGGAGGCCGCGCCGGTGCCCGGCGCGGGATGGCGGGTGCGCGCCCGGCTCCGCTTCGACGACGGCGTGGTGGCGTCGTGACGGCCGGGGTCCTGCTGGTGGACGACCAGCCGCTGCAGCGCCTCGGCTACCGCATGGTGATCGACGCCCAGCCCGACCTGGAGGTGGTGGGGGAGGCGGGCGACGGCGCGCAGGCGGTCTCGATGACCCGGGCGCTGCGGCCGGACGTGGTGCTGATGGACGTGCGCATGCCGGTGCTCGACGGCATCGAGGCGACCAGGCGCATCGTCGGCGCGGGGTCCGCGTCGCGGGTGCTGGTCCTGACCACGTTCGACCTCGACGAGTACGTCTACGCCGCCCTGCGGGCCGGGGCCAGCGGCTTCCTGCTCAAGGACGTGCCCCCGGCGGACCTGCTCACGGGCGTACGCGCGGTCGCCGCCGGGGACGCCATGGTGTCGCCCGCCGTCACCCGCCGCCTCATCGACGCCTTCGCCGCCCACCTGCCGGACCCGGACACCGGCCGCACGGCGGCCGACGAACTGCTGCACCGGCTCACCGAGCGCGAGCGGGACGTGCTGATGGAGGTGGCGCGGGGCCGCTCCAACGTGGAGATCGCCCAGGCTCTGACGGTCTCGGAGGCGACGGTCAAAAGCCACGTCGGACGTATTCTCGCCAAACTCGATCTGCGCGATCGCGTGCAGATCGTGGTGCTGGCGTACGAGACGGGAATCGTCCGGCGCGGCGACGGCGGAGTGACCTGATCAGAGCGCGTGTCTACGCCGTGACCGCGAGGAGCACCGCGGTGACGTTGTCGTGCCCTCCCGCGTCCAACGCCCGCCCGACCAGCGCCCGAGCGTCCGCCAGCAGCTCGCCGTGGGAACGCAGGGAGTCCAGGCCGGGCAGGTGCCGCCACAGGCCGTCGGTGCACAGCAGCAGGCGGCCCGGCCCGGGGGGACGGTAGCTGCGGATACGCGGGTCGGGGTCGCCGGAGTCGGCGCCCAGCCAGGCGGAGAGCGCTTCGTGCGCGCCCGTGTCGTCCTCGGTCAGCGCCATCCCGGCACCCGCGTCCGGCAGCCAGTACGCGCGGCTGTCGCCGATCCAGCAGGCCCAGATCCCGCCCTGGCCGGCGACGCCCGCGACGTACGTGCAGGCCGGTGCGGCGTGCGCCGACTCGGCCAGGGCGGCGACCGCCCGGCCCGCGCGGGTCGCGGCGTCGGCGAGCGCGGTTTCCGGCAGCGCGCCCGCCCGCAGTCGCACCGCCAGGGTGGACGCGCCCGTGTCGGCCGCGATGCGGGCGGCGCGCTCGGAGCGGGGCGACATGGACACGCCATCGCACACCACACCGATCGTCCACGCGCCCTCCCCGGCCAGCGCCATCGCGTCGGCGTTGACGCCGCGCCGCAGCCCGCGGTCGCTGACCCCCGCCCCGCCGCCGGTCGTGATCTCCAGATGTGAGCGGAAGGCCGGTTGGGCCTGGCCGCAGTCCCAGCAGTGGCCGTCCGGAGTTACGGTGCCGCCGCCACAGAGGGCGCAGTGTGTCGTCATCTCCCCTCAATCGTGGCGGAGCGCGGCGATCCGGGCGCGGTAGCTTGGGCGCACCGGGAGGGGGACAGGCGATGGCGGACGAGGCGACGGCGGCGGGCGAGGCGACGGCGGGCGAGGCGACGGCGGGCGAGGCGACGGCGGGCGAGGCGACGGCGGGCGAGGCGACGGCGACGGCGGCGGAGCTGCTGGCCGCGGCGCGGGGTGGGGACGACCTGGCGTTCGGGCGGCTGGTCGGGCCGCTGCGGGACGAGCTGCGGGCCCACTGCTACCGGATGCTGGGGTCCGTCCACGACGCCGAGGACGCCGTGCAGGACACGCTGGACCGGGCGTGGCGGAACCTGGCGCGGTTCGAGGACCGCGGGTCGATCAGACCGTGGTTGTACAGGATCGCGACGAACAGGGCGCTGACGCTCATCGAGAGCCGGGGCCGCCGCGAGCTGCCCGCCGACCTCGACCCGGCCGGTGGCGAGGTGGCGTGGCTGGAGCCGTACCCGGACAGTCTGATGGCCTGGACGGCGGGACTCGGACCCGAGGCGCGGGCGGTGGCCAGGGAGAGCGTGGAGCTGGCGTTCGTGGCGGCGCTGCAGCACCTGTCGGCCGTGCAGCGGGCCGTGCTGCTGCTGCGCGACGTCCTCGGGTACGCCGCCCGCGAGGTCGCCGACCTGCTGGACACCACGGTCGCGGCGGTCAACAGCGCTCTCCAGCGGGCCAGGAAGAACCTCGCCGAGCTGCTTCCCCCGAGCACCCAGCGGCAGACCCTCGGCGAGCTGGGTGAGGCGGGGAGCCGGGAGTTGGCCCGCCGGTACGCGGCCGCCTGGGAGGCCGGGGACGTGGACGCCATCGTGGCCATGCTGGCCGAGGACGCGAAGTACTCGATGCCGCCGCTGGCGGCCTGGTTCGAGGGGCGCGACGGCATCCGCGGATTCCTGCTCGGCGGACCGCTCAAGGAGCGCTGGCGGATGCTGCCCGCGTGGGCCAACGGGCAGCTGGCGTTCGGCACGTACATGTGGGACGAGAGGCGGGCGGCCTACCTCCCGGCCGGGCTGGACCTGCTGGTGGTGCGGGGCGGTCAGGTGGCGGAGGTGGTGTCGTTCCTGGAGGCCGATTTCGCCGGTTTCGGCCTTCCCGAGGAAGTGCGATGAGTTTCGGGATCCGCCCGGGTTGTACGTCCGGAACGAAGGTATCGACCCGGAAGGACCCCATCCATGTCCACGAACGAAGACCAGATCCGCGACCTCGTCCTGCGCTGGGCCGAGGCGGTGCACCGCGGCGACCTGGAGACGGTCCTCGCGGACCACGCGGGGGACATCGTGATGTTCGACGTGCCGGAGGACGTTCGCGGCATCGAGGCGTACGAGAAGGCCTGGCCGCCGTTCTTCGAGTGGCAGGCACAAGGGGCGGCGTTCGAGATCGAGTCGCTGGACGTCGTCGCCGGTGACGGCGTCGCCTTCGCGTACGCGCTGCTGCGGTGCGGCATGCCCGCCGACGACCGGCGGCTGCGGCTGACGCTCGGCCTGCGCGAGGAGGGCGGCCGGTGGGTCGTCGCGCACGAGCACCACTCGTTCCCGATCGCCGACGACGGGGCGGCCGTGCGGGAGGTGCGCGGGGTGCACGAGCGGTGGTACGCGGGCACCGCGGCCAAGGACCTGGACGGCATGATGGCCGCCATCGCCGACGACGTCGTGTCGTACGAGCACGACGTGCCGCTCGAGTACGTGGGCGTCAAAGCGGTGCGGGAGGTCTGCGCGCGCGGCCTCGACGAGGGCCCCGACGTCCGCTTCGACATGCCGGAGCTGAGGGTCATGGCCCGGGAGGACCTCGCGGTCGCGTGGGGGCTGAACCGGGTGCGCGTCGGCGGGGGCGGTGAGACGTGGTCGCGGGGGACGCGGGTGTTCGAGCGGCGTGACGGCTCCTGGGTGATGATCCACCAGCACGTCTCCTACCCGTACGACCCGGCCACGGGCGAGGCGCGAACCGACCTGCGCCCCGGGCCTGCCCGGCGCTAGGCGGGCGGCAGGACGGTGGCGAGCATGGTGTCGAGGGCGCGCTGGGACGTCTGCAGCCGCTCGATCGTCCCGGCGATGCGCTCGCGCTCTTTCCGCAGGTTGTTCACCATGCCCGGGCATGCCGTCGGCACCATCCCGTCGCCGTCGTCGTGGACGCAGGGGAGCAGGAGGGCGATGACGGTCGTCGGGAGCCCGGCGGCCAGCATCGTACGGATGTGGCGCACCGACGCCACGTCCGGCTCGCCGTACTCGCGGTAGCCGTTGGGCAGCCGCACCGGCCGCAGCAGCCCCTGCTCCTCGTAGTAGCGCAGCAGCCGCCTGCTCACTCCGGTGCGGCGGGCCAGCTCTCCGATCTTCATATGCTCCTTGACCTTCACATCGATGTGACGCCTTAGCTTCCGATCACAACAACGGAAAGGAGCCGATGATGCCTGGAGTTGTGATCATCGGAGCGGGGCCGGGGATCGGCCGGTCCGTCGCCCGCCGGTTCGCGCGGGAAGGGCTGCCGGTCGTGCTCGTCTCGCGTACCGGCACGACGCTCGACCTGGACGGGGTGCTCGCGTACAAGGCCGACAGCGCCGACGAGGACCAGCTCAGGGCGGCCCTCGACGCGGCCGCCGCCGAGCTGGGCACGCCGGACGCCGTGGTCTACAACGCCGCGATCATCCGGCCGGACGCGCCGGGCGAGGCGAGCGTGCGGGCCCAGCTGGACGCCTGGGCCGTGAACGTGGTGGGGGCGCTCGTCGCGGCCGCGCACGTGGCGCCCGCGATGGCCCGGCGCGGCAGCGGGTCGTTCCTCATCACCGGGGGGATGCCCGAGCCCAAGGCCCGGTACGTCAGCCTCTCGCTCGGCAAGGCGGGCGTGCGGACGCTGGCGGCGCTGCTCGACCAGGAGTACGGGCCCTCGGGGGTGCACGTGGCCAGCGTCACCGTGGCCGGACCGGTCGCGCCCGGCACGGCCTTCGACCCCGACGACATCGCCGAACACTACTGGCGCCTGCACACCCAGCCTCGGGAACGGTGGGAACGGGAAGTCCTCCACGACGGCACGGCATCACGTCCGTGAGGCTGTCGAGCCGCGGGAGCCGGCGACGGCACGGCATCAGGCTGCCGAGCTGCGGGTGTGAGTTTCCGGAGCCGGCGGCGGTACGGCATCACGTCGGTGGGGCGGTCGAGTCGCGAGGCGTGAGTTTCCAGAGCCAGCCGATCGCGTCGAACCCGAGCCGTCCGGCCACCCGCTGGGAGGAGTGGTTGTCGGCACTGGTGCTGTAGAACAGGCGGATGCCCGGCAGCAGGCCGGCCCACGCCGCGGTGGTCGCCGCCGCGTACCCGCGGCCTCGAAAGGCGGGCGAGGTCCAGGTGCCCGCCTCGGCTCCCTCGGGGGTCAGCCGGGCGCTGTGGCAGATCGCGGCCACCTGTCCGTCCTCGACGATCATCGCCCAGGGCGCGCCCGCGCCGCCGGCGAGGAGCTCGCCCCACTCCGCGGGCTCCCATTCCGCGGGGCGCAGCGGTCTCAGGCGTGCGGCGTGCGACGGGTCGTCCGACCTGATGACCTCGGCGGGCGCCTCGAACCTGAGCGGCGGACGCACCAGATAGCACGGCCCTCCGGACACCGCCCGCCCGCCGCCCAGCAGGGCGTCGCACCGCGCCAGGAGGTCAGGCGGGTGGCCGGGGGACGACGGGACGCCTTGGGAGACGAGGTCGAGAAGCTGCGTGGCGACCGGGCCGGGCACGTCGGCGCGGACCGCGGCGGTCATGCCGTCGGCCGCCACGCCGATCACCAGCTCCTCAGGCCCCGGCAGGCGGCCTCGGTCGTCGAGGTGCCAGATGACGCCGAGCTCGACGCGGAGCAGATCGACGCTCATGACTCCTCCGGCCCTGGCAGGCAGCCTCGGCCGTCGAGGCACCAGACGACAGCGAGCAGGTCGACGGTCATGATTCCACCAGTGTGAACGCGGCGCTGGCCGCCACCCTGCCGTTGACGATCACGTCGAGCTCCCGGGTGCCCGGCGGCTCGTCGCGGGTGGTGACCGGGCGGAAGGAATGGCTCTTGCGCACGGTGAACGTCGTGCCCGGACCCTCCGCCTCCCGCCGGCCAAGGTGGAACACCCGGCGCGAGCCCGCCCGCCGGATCGCGTACTTGAGCAGCACAGGACCCGGCGCGCCCGCCGTGACCGTGACGGCGAAGGCCAGCCTGCCGCCGACGGCCACCGTGTCGGAATCGAGGGCCAGCAGGTCGACCGCGCCGCTGCCCGGGGTGGCGCCCATCAGCGCCAGCGCCTCGGGATGGCCGGAGCGCAGCAGCCCGCGTACGGCGTGGCGCAGCACCTTCTCCACGTGCGAGCCGCCGTCGGAACGCCATCGGGCCAGCAGCTCCAGCGCCACCTCCGGATGGTCCTTGGCCAGGTCGTTGACGTGGTTGGCGACCGAGCGGCGGACGTATTCGCTCGGGTCGTCGCGCAACCGGTCGAGCAGGGGCAGGGTCGGCCCCGGCGCCATCAGCCAGCGCACCCGGGCGCCCCACGGCAGCCGCGGGCGCGACCCCTCGGAGGCCAGGCGGCGCAGATGCTCATCGGGGGACTCCGCCCAGCCGTACATGATCTTGAGCGCGTCGTCGCGATAACGCTCCAGGTAGGGCCGTACGGCGAACTCGCCCGTCGCGTACGGCGTGAGCACGGCCAGCGTGCCCATCCCCGCCTCCAGGTGGTCGAGCCCCTGGACGGCCGTGTGATCGGTGGCCGGCCAGCCGCTCCACATGTCCAGCGCGACCCGCGAGGCGCACTCGCGCACGACCTCGGCGGCCTGCGGGTAGGGCAGCGGCAGCGCGTCGTGCAGGGCCGCGGCGACATGCCGGACGCGGTCCTTGAGCTCGAATCCGTCCAGCCCTGTCAGGGCGCGCGCGGTGAAAGCGGCCCGTGGGAACGGCGACCAGGCGGCGGCCAGCCCGTCGGCCAGCACGGATATGGACCCGGCGTTGATCATGTCCTTGAGCGGTTGAGGCACGCGCCCACTGTGCCAGCCGCCACCGACAATCCGTCAGCCCTGCCGGGAGACAATGCCTCAGCCCTTGCGGGAGGCATTCCCCCAGCCCTGTCGGGACAGTCCTCAGCCCTGTCGGGACAGCCCGAGGAAGTAGGGCCGCATCGAGGGATAGTAGTCGTCGAAGTCCGGCGTGGGGGAGCCGTCGCGGGAGGCCACGAGCATGTCGAGGTAGTACTCCCAGCCGGGGCCGACCTCGCCGATCGCGTCCTCGGTGTCGAGATGGTGGACGAACCGCAGCTCCGTCGTGCCGTCGCGCTCCTCCAGCAGCAGCTCGACCCGCCAGGCCCCGAACTCGTCCAGCGCGGACAAGGCCAGCCGCCTCGGCGGTTCGCATGCCTCGATGCGCATTTCGGACCAGGGGGCCTGCTCCTCGTACACCAGCCGCACCTTGATCGTTTGGCCGGGCGCGCCGTGACCCTCCCACGGGCCGAACCAGCGGGCGGTGCGGTCGGATTCGGTGATGCTGGCCCACACGTCCTCGGCGGGCGCGCGGAACGTCCGGCTGAGTACGAGGTCGCTCCCCTCGCTCGTCCCGAACAACCGGCCGGTGGGGATGCGGTTCATGCTGATTCTTCCTCTCTGCTGCTCTTGGTCCCGGTGGTCGGGCGGCGCTCGCGGCGGGTCCGGTAGACCTCGGTCTCCAGCGCGTCCAGGCGGTGCTCCCACCCGGAGGGCCGGCCGAACTGGGCGAGCCAGGTGATGAGCTCGTCGAACTGCTCGGGTTCGAGCGCGTAGAAGCGCTGCCTGCCGATCAGCTCCACGCGAACCAGCCCGCTCTCCCTGAGCACCCGCAGGTGCCTGCTCACGGCGGGCCGGCTGATGGCGAACCGCTCGGCGACCTCCCCGGCGGACAGTCGCCCGTCCCTGAGCATCTCCAAAATCTGCCGCCGCACCGGGTCCGCGATCGCCCCTGCCACCTCGTCCACGGTGAAAGCGTAACCTACTGGTTACGCGTTCGCCAAGCGCGTCTTCCTGGACGGCGCCCGCTCGCGCGCGTGGAACGCGACCCAGCACACCGCCAGCGCCAGCCCGAACACCGGCACCCAGCCCAGCCGGGCCAGCACCCACTCCGGCCCGTCGGGCACCGTGTGCAGGCCGGGGAGGGCTTCGCCCGTGAGCAGCCCGAGCGCGGTGACAAGGATCATCGCGCTCTGGTGCCACAGGAAGATCGTCATCGCGGACAGGTTCACCAGCGCCACCGCCGCCCACACGACCGGCCGCCGCAGCGCCCGGCGCAGCGGGCCGAGCAGGAGCAGGGCCGCCCCGCACTGGGCCAGGCCGAAGGAGACGGCCGCGAGCGTGGGCGGGTCGAGGTTGGAGACGGCGGCGCCGGGCACCCCGACCATGGCCGCCGGATACCCCGCCCCGACCACCAGCCCCACCGCTCCCACCGCCCCGCCGACCAACAACACCCACCCGGCGGTACGACTCCGCAGCGCTCCGCGTGCCCAGGCCGCCCCCAGGCAGTACGGCACCAGCCACCCGGCCACGACGTTCACGGAGCCGAGCGACTCGCTCAGCCCGTGGGACTCCAGCCACCCGGCCAGGACCTTTATGGATCCGAGCGAGTCGCTCGGCCCGAGGGACGCCGGCCACCCGGCCAGGGCGCTGACGGCGCCGACCCACGAGGACCCGCCCACGCCGTACCGGACCAGATCGATCACCGCGACGGTCACCAGCGGCCACATCGGGTGTAACCGGGCCACCAGGGGAGTCGCCGCCGTCAGCACCGCGAACACCACCAGGAACCACATCGGCGACAGCACCAGCTTGACCAGCCTGGCCACGGTCACGGTGTCGGCTCCTGCGGCCAGCATCCCGGCCACCGTCACGCTCCAGACCGCCAGCACCACGCCGACCGGCCGGAACAGCCGCGCCAGCCGGGCCCCCAGCCACTGCCGGTACGCCCCGCCCGCCGCGCCCCGGCTCCTCGCCGCCGCGTACCCGCCCACGAGGAAGAACACCGCCAGCGTCTGGAACAGCCAGGTCGCGGGGGCCAGCTGCGGCATGTACCGCAGCGGGCTGGCCACCCGTATCGCGCCGCTGTCGAGCACCAGCGCCGTCACCAGCCAGTGCCCGAGCACGACACCACCGATGGCCACTGCCCGGAGAGCGTCGATGGCGCGGTCACGATCGGGCGGGGTGTCACGCTCGACCCGCCGCACGAGGTCACGCAACGGCGCGAGTACGCGGCGCCGCCCGGTCGCGGCGGCGCGGCCGACCCGCGATGTGAGCTTGCGCACCGGCTCGCCGGCGCGGCGCTGCTCGGGCGAGCCGCCGTGGACAGCCCGCCGCACGAGGCCCCGCGAGGGCGCGCGGCCCCGGCGCCTCCCAAGCCGCGCGCGAGCGGAGTCACGCATGACGGCCCACCTCGCGGACCGCCTGCCCGGTGACGATCCTGGCGATGTTCTCCAATGCCGGCGAACCAGACCTGAGATAGTCGCTGTGCCCACCGCCGCCCGCCGCGAAGACATGGGCACCGAACTTCGGGGACACCGGATCGGTGCCGAACCCGGCAGTGAGGAAGGGCAGGCGGAGCCGTACGTTCGGGATGCGCGCGACCCAGTCCCCGCCGCCCCGGCCGGCCCAGACGGTGGCCCTCGTCCGCAGGGCGGCGACGTCGGGCGCGATCACGCCGGGGCTCCCGTACAGGACGATGTTGCCGACATCCAGCCCGGGCGCGGCCCGCGCGCACACCACGGAACCGTACGAGTGACACAGCAGCGAGATCGCGGCGGCAGGCTTGGCGGCGGCGAGCTCCCGTACGAACGCCCGCAGCCCGGGGACGGCCCCATCGGCCCAGCCGGCCGACATCGCGGCCAGACTGACGGTGCTCGGGGTCCGGTATCCGAGCCAGGCTATGACGGCGGCCCGATCCCCGAGCGCCTCCCGCAGCCGCATGGCTCCGCCGCGAAGGAGTCCGTACTTGTCGAGATTGGTGTCGGAGCCGGGGACCAGGACGGCGATCCTGCCTGCTGTCGCCAGATCGCCGAACACCTCGACGGCCCGGCCGCCATCACGCCCGTCGAAGGCCAGGAACCGGCGGGACGCATCCGCCATGTCCCGCAACATCGCAGCCCGCCACAGATGCCCATACCGGACCGCCATCCGCTCAGCCGCCCGGATGTCCTCCCTGCTCGCGGCATAGCGCCGCGCAAGAGCAGCGGGAGCGGCACTCCGGAGCGTCCCGAGATGATCGGGTACGGGCGCCGCCACGGCCCCCGGCCACGCCGCCCCCGAAACCGGCACGCCCACGGCGACGGCGACAAACGCACCAACCAGAAAACGCCACCAACTCCGTCCCCGAAGCGCTCCCCCCTCCCTAGCCCTCAGCCATCTCCTCCCACACCCCCACGCAATCCGGCCGCACCACGCCGCCGGCTTCGCGTTGGACGGTGTTTGCCTGACCGACCAGCCCGTCGGCCTCGAGCACCACCACGTCCGCCTGGCTGACCACCGTGGCGGCCTTGCTTGTGTCGCCCGGCCGGCTCGGGTCGCCGTCCCGCGACGTGGGACTTCTTCATGGACTTCGATCACCCAGGCGACGCTGCCGCACCCGACACCCCCGCCACATCGAACCCACGACCGCATTCCAACGACCCAGGGTGGACCCAAGATGTACGACCGTGGTCCGATGCCCCGCCCAACATCACACAGCTACCATCGGCCCATGCAGGTCACCCCACCCCTCCCGCTCCTGAGGCGGGTGCCATCCGGCCTCTGGACGGCACTGGCCTGGTGTGCGGGCCTGGCGCTCACGTTCCTGATGCGCGTCAGGCTGCCAGGTGAGGCGGAGCCCGCCTACAGCCCCGGTGCGTTGCTCTACCGCTGGGACGGCCTGTCGTTCCTGATCGTGGCCACCGCGCTGGTCGTGGCGGGCAGCATCCTGCTGGACCGCCGCCCACTCCCGGCCCTGACCCTGCTGCTGGCCGCCTCCGCCGTGGCGTGCATGCCCCTGGGCGTAGCAGAGATCCCTGCGGCCCAGTTCCTGGCAGTCGACGCCGCCCTCTACTTCATCGCGGCCACCGCCCCACGCCGTACGAGCATCACCGCCATCACCATGGCGCTCATCACGCTGGCGGGCTATCTGGGGACGCGGCTGCTCTTCGGCTGGGTCGTCGGGACCTCGGCGGAGCTCGCCGTGGCCATGACGGCCGTCATCGCCTGGCTGGTCGGCCGCTCGGTGCACCAGGCCCATGACCACGCCGAGAGCCTGCGCATCCAGGCCACAACCCAAGCCATCACCAGCGAACGCCTCCGGATCGCCCGCGAGCTCCACGACATGGTCGCGCACAGCATCGGCATCATCGCGCTGCAGGCGGGTGCCGCTCGGCGAGTGATCGACACTCAGCCCGTACGCGCCCGCGAAGCGCTGGGCGAGATCGAGACGGTCGGCCGCGAGACACTGTCCGGCCTACGCCGGATGCTGGGCGCCCTCCGCCACCCCGAGCCAGCCCAGCCACGAGAAACGACACCCACCACTCACCCCAAACCAGCCCAGCCATCGCAGAGCGAGTCGTCCGCCCGCTCCGCACCGGTCGACCAGCAACCCGGCACGCTGCCCATTCCAGCCCAGCCATCGCAGAGCGAGCCGTCCGGCCACTCCATGCCGGTCGACCAGCAACCGGGCGCGCTGCCCGATCGGCTCGCACCGACCGAGCAGCGACCGGACGCGTCGTCCAGCCGATCCGCGCCGGTCGAAGCAGGGCCCGCCCAGCGCACGCCGGTTGAGTCGGGGTCGGGTGCTCCGTTCAGTGGGCCTGCGGTGGCTGAGGAGGGGTTCGGTCGGTGTGCGCCGGTGGAGCTGGGGTCGGGTGCTCCGTTCGGTGGGTCTGCGGTGGTTGAGGAGGGGTTCGGCTGTTTTGTGCCGGTGGAACTGAGGCCTGGTGTGCCCCTCGACCGGCCTGCAGCGGCCGGGCTGGTTGAGCAGGGGGCAGGCCGGTGCGGGCCGATTGAATCGGGGCCGGATGGGTCTTTCGGCGGGTTTGCGTCGGCTGAGGAGGGCCCGGATGTGGCGCTCGGCCCGCCTGCGCAGGTCGAGCAGGGGCAGGATGCATTGGCCGGGTGGAGCCAGCAGGGGTTGCTCGGCTCGCAGGGGTTGCTCAGCCCGGATGGGTCGCTCAGTCAGCACGCGGCGGTCGACCTGCCACAGCGGAGACGGTCCGATTACCCCGAATCGGGCCAGGTGCCGCCGGCTGTGCCTCTCGGTCAACCCGAATCTGGCCCCGCACCTTCGATAGCCCCGCTCGCCTCCGGCCTGGCCCCGTTTGACTCGGGCCTGGCGCCGCTTGACTTGGGCCCTGCCCGGTTTGACCCGGGCCTCGCCCCGACTGGGCTGGCCGACCTGGAGCGGCTTGCCGCGACGACGACGGCCGCCGGTGTTCAGGTCCAGGTGCGCTGGCGGGGTGTACGGCGTTCGCTCCCTCCGGAGATCGACATGTCCGCCTACCGCATCGTCCAGGAGGCGGTCACCAACGTCACCCGCCACGCCGAGCACCCCTCGTGCCAGGTGACCATCGACTTCGGTGATGAGGAGTTGGCCATCGAGGTCATCGACCCCGCACCAAGCCCCCACCCCAGCCTTCCCCCGGACCCTGGTCTGGCTCTTTCCTCGGGCACCATCCCGGCCCTTCCTGCGGACCCCATCCCAGTCCTTCCCTCGGGTCCCAGTCTGGTTCTTTCCTCGGACCGTAGTCTGGCTCTTTCCTCGGACTCCGGTTCGGATCTTTCCGCAGGCTCGAGTTCAGGTCTTTCTTCGGGCCGCAGTCTGGCCTTTGCCTCGGGCTCTGGTGCGGGCGTTTCCTTGGGCCGTAGTCCGGGTCCTTCCTTGGACTCCGCTTCGGGTTCTTCCCCGGACCGCAGCCGGGGCGTTGCCGCAGCTCCCGCTCACGATCTCAACTCCGCCGTCGACCTCACTTCCCCCTTCGGTCCCAGTTCCGACGCCAGCCTCAGTCCGGGCTCCGGTCCTGGTCTCGGTGCTGTCACTGCTCACAGCTCCGGCTCTGGTGCTGGGCGTGGTTTTGGGTTTGGAGGTGGCCGGGGACCAGGTCGGGGGCGTAAGACGGGGGTTGGGTATGGTCTGGTCGGGATGCGTGAACGAGTGGCTCTGCTGCATGGCGTCTTCTCTGCCGGGCCACGTCAGGAAGGCGGGTTTCGGGTGGTGGCACGCTTGCCCGCACCGGCGCGGGTGCGATGAACGTCCGTGTCCTGCTGGCCGACGACCAGCCGCTCATTCGGACCGCCCTGCAGATGGTCATCACCGACGCGCCGGATCTCGAGCTCGTCGGCGAGGCGGGAACGGGTACGGAGGCGGTTCGCCAGACCGAGGAACTGCGGCCCGATGTTGTGGTGATGGACATCCGCATGCCTGGCATGGACGGCATCGAGGCCACCCGTTTGATCATGGCCGGCCCCACCGATGCCCGCGTCATCGTCCTGACGACGTTCGACGAGGACGATTACGTGTACGGGGCGTTGCGGTCCGGGGCGTCCGGGTTTCTCGTCAAGGACATGGCGCTTGATGACATTCTTGCGGCGATTCGCGTAGTCGCTGCGGGAGATGCCCTGATCGCGCCTAGTGTCACCCGTCGGCTGATCGAGGAGTTCGCTGCTCGCCCTCAGCCCGGTCCGCGCCATCGGTCCCTCGACGGCATCACCGATCGGGAACGCGAGGTGCTGACCCTCATCGCTCGTGGGCTGTCCAACACGGAGATTGCCACCGACCTGGTTCTGAGCGTTGCCACGATCAAGGCGTACGTGACGAGGCTGCTGACCAAGCTGCACGCCCGTGATCGCGTTCAGCTCGTCATCATCGCCTACGAGGCGGGCCTGGTGTCAGCGTCCCGCGACGGATAGGTCGCCTTGCGACGAGGAGCCCCTCGCCGGGTGACGTAGTTTCCGGCAGGCGTCTGGCGAGAGGCTTTCCCTCGCGTGGGGGGAGGTCTGTCGGAGGGGGTCGGTTGGATCTGCCGGGAGAGGTCTGCTGGAGGGGGTCGTCGGGGGTTCTGTCAGCCGGGAGGGTCGCTGGAGGGTGGTCGGGCGAGAGGTCGCTGGAGGGTGGTCGGGCGAGAGGGCTGCCGGAGCGATGGGCAGGGACATCGGACCGTTAAGGCCGGACCGGACACTTGCGGGCGGGAAGGACTCCGGGCGGGAGGAACCCCGGACCCGGACCCGGAGCCCGCATCCCCGGACTCCGGACTCCGGACGCCGGACCCCGGACGCCGGAGGACGGGCCGCGGACCACGGGCCACGGGCTGGGGGCCGCGGGTCCCGGGTCCAGGACGACGGGCCGCGGAGCACTGGCCGCGGAGCACGGACCCCGGAGCACGGGTCCCGGACAACGGGCTGCGGGCCCCGGGCCCGGGCCCCGGACACGAGCTGTGTCGTCCGGGTGCGGCGTGGGCGCGGGGGAGCAGGATGCTTGACACCGTTCGGAGAGTGTTCGGCTGAGCGATGTGCGACTCAGGCTCAGCCCTCAGGACGGTAGGCCGAGTGCGCCTTCCAGGTGGGCCTTGCGGAAGGTTGTGCCGTCCAGTTGGGCGCCGGTGAAGTCGGCCTGGCGGAGGTCGGCGCCGGTGAAGTCGGCTGTCCGGAGGTCGGCGCCGGTGAAGCGGGCTTGCGGAAGGGCGGCGTTCTTGAAGTGGGCCGTACGGAGGTCCGCGTTGGTGAAGCGGGCCTGGGACAGGGTGGCGTCCGTGAAGTCGATGCCGCGCAGGTCCGTGCCCGACAGGTCGGTGGTGCGGAGGGTGACGCCGTCGGCGGCCACGGGGCCGGTGGAGACGGGGCCGCGGTCGGACTTGCGGTCGCGGCGGCCGAGCACGGTCAGGGCGGCCTCGACGGTCAGGTGGGGGCGAGGGGTCGCCTGGCCGCGGGCCCGGTCCTGCAGGTACGCGGCGATGCTCAGGGTCACCTTCCAGGCGAAGGACGGCGCCTCGTGGGAGATGTCCTCCAGTTCGTAGAGGCCCTGGACCCGGGCGCTGGAGTCGCTGGACCTGAGGTCCTTCAGCGCCTGGTCGTAGCGCGCCTGAAACTGCTTCTGGGTCTCGAGCGAGACGGTCTGGGAGCTGAAGTAGAACGTGCCGACCAGGCCGGCCAGGGAGAGCGCGGCGGTGACGAGGGAGCCGACCTGCATGAGCATCGTCCGGGTGGCGGTCACCGCCTCGGCCCGCTGGTCCGGCGCAAGCGCTTTGACGTCCGCGGTCATCCGGCGGGTGACGGGGCCGAGCAGCGCCCCGACGGCCACGGCCGAGCCGGCGACCACCACCCCGAGCACGATCATCAGAAATGTCATGGTGCGCCTCTTCCGCTGATAAGGCCGGCGTCCGAAGGATCGGCCGGGCCATATTAGCGGCGAGGTAATGGCTATTTCTTGGGTTGATCGTCGTGTTGGGATAAGAGCCCTATCGCCGATTAATGGGCGGTTTCGCGCCATCTGTTGGTGATGGGGAGGCGGCGGTCGCGGCCGAAGTTCTTCGGGGTGATCTTGGGGCCGGGCGGATACTGGCGCCGCTTGTACTCGGCCAGGTCGACCAGCCTGATGACCCTCGTGACCAGCTCCGGATCGTGGCCGGCCGCGATGAGCTCCGTCGAGCCCATGTCCTTCTCCACGTAATCGTCCAGCAGGCGGTCGAGGATTTCGTACGGCGGAAGGGAATCCGTGTCGCGCTGGTCGGGGCGGAGCTCGGCGCTCGGCTCCTTGGTGATGGAATTTTCGGGGATGGGGGTTTTCGCGTCGAGCAGGAATTGCGGCAGCGAATTGGCGTTGCGCCACCTCGACAGTTCCCAGACCATCGTCTTCGGGACGTCCTTGATGGGGGCGAAGCCGCCGGCCGAGTCGCCGTAGAGGGTCGAGTAGCCCGTCGCCAGCTCGCTCTTGTTGCCGGTCGTCAGGACCAGGTGGCCGTGCTGGTTCGACAGGCCCATGAGGATCATGCCGCGTACCCTCGCCTGGAGGTTCTCGGCCGCCAGGCCCGAGAGCTCGATCTCCTTCTCGAAGGCGTCGACGATGTCGCCGATCGGGGCGATCCGGGAGTTGACGCCCTGCCTGCGGACGAGTTCCTCGGCGTCGGCCAGGGAGTGGTCCGAGGAGTAGCGGGACGGCATGAGAACCACGTTGACGCGCGAGGGGCCGATGGCGTCGGAGGCGATGGTGGCGGTCAGGGCCGAGTCGATGCCGCCGGACAGGCCCAGGATGACCGACTGGAAGCCGTTCTTGGCCACGTAGTCCCGCACCGCCAGGACCAGGGCCGCGTACACCTCGCCATGCAGGTCGAGGTGCTCCGCGATGGCCGCGGGAGCCGGTTCGTACGGCTCCAGGGGGTCCGAGGAGAGCACGAGGCGCTCGACGGTGATGGTGGAGCCGTCGCCCGCGTCGTACGGGAAGAAGCCCGGCTCGGCGTCCGAGACCGGCAGTTCCAGATCGACGGTCAGCAGCTCCTCCCGGAACTGGCCCGCCCGTGCCACCAGCTCGCCCGAGGCGTCCACCACGATCGAGTCGCCGTCGAAGACCAGCTCGTCCTGGCCGCCGACCTGGTTGACGTAGACGAGGGCGCAGCCCGCCTCGCGGGCCCGGCGCGCGCACAGCTCCAGGCGTACGTCGTCCTTCTCCTTCTCGTACGGCGAGGCGTTCGGCGAGATCAGCAGCCCGGCGCCCGCCTGGCCCACGACGGACACGGGGCCGCCCTCCTGCCAGAGGTCCTCGCACACCGCGATCGCCACGTCCACGCCGTGCAGCCGGAAGATCGGCAGCCGGTCGCCGCGCACGAAGTAGCGGTATTCGTCGAACACCCCGTAGTTGGGCAGGTGGTGCTTGGCCGTACGGGTCACCACCTGGCCCTTGTGGAGCACAGCGGCCGCGTCCAGCGGGGCCCCCTTCGGCTGGCCGACCCGGGGCGCCAGTCCGGCGCGGTCGACGTAGCCGACCACCACCGGCAGGTCGCCCAGGCCCTCCCGCTCCAGCCTGCGCGCCACCTCCTCCAGGGTCCGGATGCTGGCGTCCACGAAGGACGTACGCAGCACCAGGTCCTCCACGGGATAGCCGGTGAGGAACATCTCGGTGAAGACGACGAGGTGGGCTCCACGATCGGCGGCGTCGCGGGTCCACGCGATCAGCCGCTCGGCGTTGCCGTCAAGGTCGCCGACGGACGGGTTCATCTGGGCCAGGGCGATACGCAGTTGTGCCACGTCGCCAAGCCTAGTACGGCGCGATTTTTATCGTCAAAGCGACGAAAAGGAAGTCTTTTCCCCGGGTGTCACAAAACCTGACTCATACGCGGCCATAACCAGCTGTGCGCGGTCGAACAGGCCGAGATGCTCCAAGAGCGACTTGACCATGATGGCCACCTCCTCCTCGGACAAGGAGAGCGTCTGGCCGATCTGGCGGTTCGTCAGGCCGCGGGCGACGAGTTTCAGCACGTCGAGCTGGGAGTCGGCGAGCCCGGCCAGCGCCGGGGGAGAGGCCGGGTCGACGCGTCCCGCGAACCCCGCGATCAGCCGGGTCGTGATCGTCGGGTCGATGAGCGCGTCCCCGGCGGACGCGGCCCTGATCGCGGCCAGGAACTGCTCGGGAGCCGACGTTTTCAGGATGAATCCACTCACTCCTGCACGCAGTGCCGCATAAAGGTTCTCATCGCTGCCGAACGTGGTCATCATGATCACCTTCGGCGGCCGGTTTTCGGACAGGATGCGGCGGGCGGCGGCCAGACCGTCCAGATGGGGCATCTGGATGTCGAGCAGCACCACGTCGGGGCCGGTCTCGGCCACGAGCGCGATCGCCTCCTCGCCGTTGGTCGCCTCGCCGACCATCGTCACGCCTGGTTCGGCGTCAAGCATCGCCCGCACGCCCGCCCGTACGAGCGCCTGATCGTCGGCCACCACGACCCGCAGCGGCGCGATGTCGGAAACGGCGGCGGGCGCTTCCACAGGAACCTGCTCCTCGGGGGCCGGGGACTCCAGGCGCTGGGCGAGCATGTCGGCCTCCAGGCGCTGCAGCCCGGCCGACAGGTCGAGGCCCAGCTCGTCCCGCCACACCGAGCGCGCCCTGCGCAGCGCCGCCAGCGCGTCGCCCTGGCGCCCGAGCCCGTACAGGCCCGTGGCGAGCAGCCGCCAGGCCTCCTCCCGCAGCGGGTACGCCGACGCGTGCGCCTCCAGGTCGGCCACCAGCGACGTCGCCCGGCCCAGCGCCAGGCCGGCCCCGGCGCGGCGCTCGACGGCGATCAGGCGCAGCTCCTCCAGCCTGCCCGCCTCCGTGGCGGCCCAGCTCAGCTCGCCGAACTCGGCCAGCGCGGGCCCCCGCCACAGCTCCAGCGCCGTGTCCATGGCCGCCCACACCCGGCCCGGGTCGCCTTCCGACTTCACCAGGGCCTCGAACCGCCACGCGTCCACCTGCTCGGTCGCGGCCCGCAGGGCGTATCCGGGCGGTGCGGAGACCAGGACGCGGGCCTCCTCGCGGGGTGCGCGATCGGGTTCGAGGGCGCGGCGCAGGCGGGAGACGTATCCCTGGATGGTGGACAGGGCCTGTGCGGGCGGCGCGCCCGGCCAGAGCTCGTCGATGAGGGTGTTCACGGGTACGGCGCGGCCGCCGGCGACGAGCAGGCGCGCGAGCACCGCCCGCTGCCGCTGGCCGCCGAGATCGAGAGGGGCGCCGTCGGCCCAGGCCTGGAACGGTCCCAGCGCGGTGAATGTCAGCATGTCAGGCGTAACTTTAGAGGGAGACGGTTCCTGGGTATATGGCGAATTCTCCCAAGGTGCGCGTCTCCCGTGACCCGAGATGCCGTCAGCGGCGCCTGATCGCGGGTCCGAGCAGCAGCATGCCCGCGGCCGACAGCACCCCCACCCCGCCGATCGTGAACCACAGAGCCTGGGAGCCGATCTCCAGCAGCGGCCCGCCGATCAGCGGCGCCAGCACCGCCGCCAGCGACCACGAGAACCCGAACAGCCCCGAATACCGCCCCCGCAGCTCGGCCGGCGCCAGCGTGGCCACGACCGCGCCCGGGATGCCCGCCGTGATGACCTCGCCCGCCGTCCACACCACGATCGTCACCACCAGCCCGAAGGTGGTCTCGACGAACGCCGTCATCGCGAACCCGAGCGCCATCACCGACAGCCCCAGCGCGAACATGCGGGCGGGGTCCCGGCGTCCCAGCCACCCCGACACCAGGGGCTGCACGATGACGATCAGGATCCCGTTCAGGGCCATGGCCACCCCGAACTCCCCGGCCGACAGCCCCACGACCTTCGTCATCGCCACCGGCAGCATGGTGAACGTCTGCGAGTAGACCAGCGCGTTCCCCAGCGCCACCAGCGTGAACCCGATCATCACCCGGTCCCGCAGCACCACGCCGAACCCGCCCGCGGACTCCCGCGCCGCCGGCCTGGTCTCGGGGACGGCCCGCCACACCAGCACGGCGAAGACCACGCTGGACAGCGCGTCGATCCAGAACAACCAGAGGAACCCGAGGCCGGCCAGCCAGCCCCCGGCCGTCACGCCGACCGCGTACCCGAGGTTGATCCCCCAGAACAGCAGCCCGTACGCCCGGGGCCGCTCCTCGGGCGAGACCAGGTCCGCGACGAGGGCGGACGAGGCGGGCCGGTAGATGTCCATCACCAGGCCGAGCACGAGCATCGAGGCCACGACCGCCGGCAGCGAGGAGCTGTAGCCGAGCGCCAGCATGGTCGCGGCCGTGGCCAGCATCCCGCCCGACAGCGTGGCGCGGCGCCCGATCCGGTCGGTGAGCACCCCCGCGACCAGCTGCGACAGCAGCGAGCCCACCCCGAACACGCCCATCACCAGGCCCGCCGCCGCGACCGACAGGCCGCGGCTCTGCGTCAGGTAGACGCCGGTGAAGGGCAGGACCATGGTGCCCAGGCGGTTCACCACCGTGCCGCCCCAAAGGGCCCAGAACGCGCGGGGCAGCCCGCCGATCTGGGACCGGAAGAACGACTTTCGCTCAAGAGTTGTGCTCGACACGCGACAAAGCCTGATATGCCGGGTTTGTGGGGGCGAACGATTTAGTGCAGGCTAAAATCATGCCGATCGAGTGGATGCTGAAGCCGGAGGACGTGGCCCGGATCCGGTTCGCGTTCTCGCCGATGTGGGAGCTGGTCGCCAGCCTGCGCACCCTCCAGGGGCCGTCCAGGCAGTCGATCCACCTGCCCTGGCTCAAGGCCGTACGCCCCCGCCTGGCGGCGCTGGACCTGGCCGAGCTGTTCGCGCTCGTGCCCGCGACCGGCTACATGGCCGACTTCATCACGCCGCCGCCCGACACGCCGATGCCGGAGTTCGCCGCCGAGCTGGAGCGGGTCAGGAGCGCGGATCCCGGGCAGGCCCGCGAGGAGGCGGCGAAGATCGTGGGGACCGACCGGGCCGTGCTGGAGCGGTTCATGGCCGACCCCGAGGCGGGCGTGGCCAGGGTCGCCGCCACGCTGGAGGCGTACTGGGAGGCGTGCTTCGCGGAGTTCTGGCCCCGCGTGTACGGGCTGCTCGAACGGGACGTGCTGCGCCGGTCACGGCAGCTCGCCCAGGGCGGGGCGCGCGAGCTGTTCGCCGCGCTCGATCCGGCCGTGGTGTGGACGGGGGAGCGGCTGCTCATCGACCGGCCCTGGTGCGAGGCGGGCGGCCTGCACGGCGACGGGCTGGTGCTGGTGCCCAGCGCGTTCTGGGGACCGGCCGCCGTGGCGGTGATGACGGCGCCGTACCAGTCGATGCTGGTCTACCCCGTGCTCGGCGTCGGCACGCTGTGGGAGCAGGGCCCGCCGCCCGCGCCCGGCGCGCTCGCCGCGCTGATCGGCAGGAGCCGGGCGCAGATCCTGCTCGCCCTCGCCGAGCCCGCCACGACCTCGGCCCTGGCCACCCGCATGGCGCTCACGCCCGGCGCGGTCAGCCAGCACCTCGGGGTGCTCAGCGGCGGCGGGCTCACGGTGGGGATGCGGGTCGGCAAACAGGTCGTCTACCGCCGCACCCCCACCGGCGACACGCTGGCGGGTCACGCGTAGCGCTTGGACTCCAGCAGCCAGTCGAGGTGGGCGCGCGGCGCCGCCAGGTACGCGCAGGCGACCTTGCTGACGTCCCTCGCCTCCTTCGGCGCCAGATCGTCCAGCGGCAGCCGCCTGGCGGCCTTGTGCATGTCCTGGCAGCGCGCGGCGATCCGGTCGAGCACCCAGGCCGTCGCCTCCCGCTCGCCCAGCCCGAGCTGGCGCATCGCGAGCACCACGAAGTTGTGCACGTCGCCGCGCTCCTTCGGCCGGGAGGCCACGTCGTTGCACCACGCCGTGACGTCGCTGCACGCGCTCACCAGCTGCTGCCACGGCTCGCACTCGTGCACCCACACGGGCACCTCGACCCGCAGGCACGGCTCGACCAGGTCATAGAGGTACGGCCCCACGGTGCCCCTGCGCAGCGCCGGATATTCCTCCAGCGTCGGCATCCGGCCCGCCGCCCGGTTGTCGGCCTCGGTACGGCACGCGTCGTGCTGGCGCCGCAACCCGACCGCGAACCTGGCCCGCCACCGGTCGCTCATCCGCGCGCTCGTCACCCGCCACAGGTCCGCGAACGCCGCCTCCAGCGGATGCCGGGCCGCGCCCCTGAGCATGCCGTCGAAGATGTCCAGCGGGCAGGAGCCCTCGTCCAGCTCGTCGTCCAGGTGGAACAGCCACGTCAGCCACTGCGCGAACAGCGCCGCCGCGGCCGCGTCGAACTCGGCGAACGCCCGGCCCGCCATCCGGTGGTAGCCCACGCCCGGGGCGGCCCGCAGCCCGGTTCTCCTGGCCCAGTCGATGACCGCGGCCTCGATCGCGTACACGGCCGGGTGCATCCGGCACGGGGCCGCCATCGCGGGCACCCGCTCGGTGAGCGGCAGCAGCGCCATCGCGGCCGAGCCGCCCCTGCGCGGCAGCGGCAGCACCGAGGTCAGGGCCGAACGCAGCGCGGTACGCACCGTCGCGAACACGGTGGTGCTCGCGGTGGTGTCAGCAGTGCTCTTCACAGCGGTCTTCTCGCCGGTCCTCACGCCCGCCCTCACAGCGGGCCGAAGAGCCAGTTGCCCGCGGCATTGGGGTCGGCGCCGCGGTAGTAGTCGGAGGCGGCCTGGACCAGCTCGTCCACGGTGAGCGTGCCCCTGCCCTCGCGGTCGAGGCGGTCGAAGGCCGCGTCGACGTCGTCGTACGCCACGCCGAACGCGCTCAGCATCGTGCGGAAGTCGCCCGGGCCGATCTCCCCGTCACCGTCGCCGTCGCACAGTTCGGCGACCGCCACCGTCGCGGGCCTGAACACCGCGTCGTACTGGTCGCCCGTGACGAACGCCGCCACCATTCCGGCCCGGAAGTCCGGGCGCGCGATCCCGAAGTCGATGTCGCGCTCGAGCGCCTTCGACAGCGCCGACCAGATCTCGTCGAAGCCGTCGACGAGGCTGGCCCCGGTGACCGAGGTGGGGGACTCCCCGAAGCCCACCAGGATGCGGGCGCCCAGACCCAGCAGGTCCTCCCGCTCGACGACGCCGTTGCCACTCGCGTCTATGTGGTCGAATGCCCGATCTAGCTTGTGATTGAGCAGGTCGATAGCCACCAATGCCTCCCCCGAGACTGACTGCGTGATCACAGTAAGCTCGGGGCGGGGCCTTTGTCAGCGAGGCTCGCACCGGCACCCCCCGTAACGTGTGCGAAACACGGGCACGGCATGCTGGTAGCTGTACCGGTACTGACAGATATGAGGGGACGCTGTGGACCGCCAGCAGGAGTTCGTGCTCCGCACGCTTGAGGAACGCGACATCCGGTTCATCCGGCTGTGGTTCACTGACGTGCTCGGTTTCCTCAAGTCAGTGGCCATCGCCCCGGCCGAGCTCGAAGGCGCGTTCGCCGAGGGCATAGGTTTCGACGGCTCGGCCATCGAGGGTTTCGCGCGTGTCTACGAGTCCGACATGCTCGCCAAGCCCGACCCGGCCACGTTCCAGATCCTGCCCTGGCGCAGCGAGACGCCGGGCGCGGGCCGCATCTTCTGCGACATCCTGATGCCGGACGGCTCGCCGTCGCACGCCGACCCGCGCTGGGTGCTCAAGCGCACGCTGGCCAAGTGCGCCGACATGGGCTTCACCTTCTACACCCACCCGGAGATCGAGTTCTTCCTGCTGAAGAACCGCCCGGAGGCCGGCGAGCGGCCCGAGCCGATCGACTCCGGCGGCTACTTCGACCACACGCCGCACAGCGCGGGCCACGACTTCAGGCGCCAGGCGGTGCTGATGCTGGAGTCGATGGGCATCTCGGTGGAGTTCAGCCACCACGAGGGCGCCCCCGGCCAGCAGGAGATCGACCTGCGCTACGCCGACGCGCTGACCACGGCCGACAACATCATGACCTTCCGCCTGGTCATGAAGGAGGTCGCCCTGGAGCAGGGCATCTGGGCCTCCTTCATGCCCAAGCCGTTCACCGAGCACCCCGGCTCCGGCATGCACACCCACATGTCGCTGTTCGAGGGCGACCGCAACGCCTTCTACGAGGCCGGGTCCGAATACCGGCTGTCCAAGATCGGCCGCTCGTTCATCGCCGGGCTGCTCAAGCACGCCGCCGAGATCACCGCCATCACCAACCAGTGGGTCAACTCCTACAAGCGGCTCTGGGGCGGCGCCGAGGCCATCGCGGGTCAGGGCGGCGAGGCCCCCTCCTACGTGTGCTGGGGCCACAACAACCGCTCCGCCCTGGTCCGGGTGCCGATGTACAAGCCGCACAAGGGCGGCTCGACGCGCATCGAGTTCAGGTCGCTCGACTCGGCGTGCAACCCGTACCTCGCCTTCGCGCTGATCCTGGCCGCGGGCCTGAAGGGCATCGAGGAGAGCTACGAGCTGCCCGCCGCCGCCGAGGACAACGTGTGGACGCTGACCAGCGCCGAGCGGCGGGCCCTCGGCATCCAGCCGCTGCCCGGCTCCCTCAACGACGCGATCGCGGTGATGGAGCAGAGCGAGCTGGTGGCCGAGACGCTCGGGGAGCACGTCTTCGACTTCTTCCTGCGCAACAAGCGCGCGGAGTGGCGCGAATACCGGCGGCACGTCACCGAGTTCGAGCTCGGCCGCTACCTGCCGGTGCTCTAGACGGCTCCCTGAAACTCGCGGACCTCTATGGGCAGCAGGGCCACGGCCCCCGCCAGTTTGCGGGCCCATTCCAGGGCCGCGTCCATGTCGGGCGCCTTGATGATCGTGAAACCGCCGATGTGCTCCTTGCCCTCCACGTAAGGGCCGTCGGTGGTGAGCGGCTCGCCGTCGCTCATCCGCACCACGCGGGCGCTGGAGGGTGACTGGAGCGCGCCCGAGAAGACCCAGACGCCCGCGTCCCGCATCTCCTGCTCGACGGCGCCGATGTCGCGCATGATCGGGTCCAGGACCTCGGGCGGGGGCGGGGGCCCGTCGGGCTGCTGCATGCTGAGCACGTACTGCTTCATGTGACTTTTCCTTTCCGTCGCCTCTCACACGAACGCGGTGCGGCCGTATCGACATCCGGCGCGCGGAAATCTCATCGCGTGCGTGTCGGCGTCCGGTCGAACACGATCTCCTGGAGCAGCCCGGCCTGGACCCGGTCGACGATGAACGCGCCGGTGGCGGGCCCGGGGTCGCCGGACTTCACCCTGGCCGACAGGCTCTCCCACCTGCGCCGATGGCGCGCGAACGTCCTGGGCGCGACCACCCGGCCCCTGGCCAGCTGCCCCGCCAGCGCCTCCTCCGGCGGCGCGTCGAGCAGGAGCAGGTGGAAGCTCGCCCGGTGCCTGCGGGCCAGCCAGGCGAAACCCCGCAGCACGTACGGCGCGCAGCCCCGGTTGTGGGCGATGATCGAGTGCCCCAGGACCAGGGCGCGGCGGATGCGGCTCAGGTGGGTGACGAAGACCACAACGCGGCGTAACGGGCCAGGGGCCCAGCCGAGCCGCTCGTGCCAGTGCCGCTTGGACTGGTAGGTGTCGATCACCACGACCGTGCCGACGGTGACGGGCAGGCTCTCCGCGCCGTGCAGTCCGTACAGGCGCCGCAGCAGCGTGGTCTTCCCCGCGCCCGGCAACCCCGTCAAGATGACCAGCGACCCCGGCGGAAACCGCAACCTCGCCGCCTGCACAGACCCACCCCCGCTTCTGTCGTGTTGCTTACAGCTTCTCCGAGGTTGGCCCCGGACGCGCACTTGGGATCGGGCGGTTTTGTCACGGGCCAAGGGAAACCCGGGATAGGGTAAAGGGAACGCCTTGATCGGCCTCACATCGGGGAAGCCCGGAGTGGGGCCGATTTTCGTTGCTTCTAACCTCCGGGTCACATCCCGGCGATGTGTGGCGCATAGCGTGTCGGTGGGCGGGAAGTTTCGGGCCCCTTCGAGGCGTTATGTGGTGGTGTCGATCAGCCTCAGGACCCCCGAGATCTGGTGAAACCGGGCGTCCAGTAAAATCGGCCTGCTTCTATTGACATTTCTGGACTTGTCGCCGTATGTGGCGATATTGGAGGGTGTGGCATGACGACGTCTGCCCTGCAGACAGTGCTGACGGTTCCGGAGCGCTTCCGGGGCCCGGCGGGAGTCGCCAACGGCGGCTGGATCGCGGGCACCATGGCGGAGGCGCTGAACGGGGGCCGATCAGCGGTCGAGGTCACGTTGCATGCGCCGACCCCTTTGCGAACCGAGTTGCGCCTGGAGCACGTCGCCAACTCCGTCTCCCTCTACGACGGCGACAAGCTGCTGGTCGAGGCCATCCCCGTGGCCGAGGACCTGGAGGGCCCGGGGTTCGTGCCGTTCAACGACGCGGCCCGCGCCGAGGCGGGGTTCGTGGGCCTGAAGGCGCACCCGTTCGCCGAGTGCTTCGCCTGCGGGCTGCGCGAGCCCGGTGACGGCCTGCGCATCTTCCCCGGCCCGGTGGAGGGCACGGACCTGGTGGCGGCCGGCTGGCGGGTGCCGTTCACGGTGACGGGCGAGGACGGCGTGCCCGCCTCGATCGTGGGCGCCGTGCTCGACTGCATCACCGGCTGGGCCCACTTCGGCCCGGGCGAGAGCGCGCTGCTCGGCCGCCTGGCCGTGCAGATCCACCGCCCGGTCCAGCCCGGCGGCCGCTACTCCGTCGTGGCCCGCCCGACCGGCCGCGACGGTCGCAAGATGTACGGCCAGAGCGCCATCTACGAGGCGGACGGCACGCTGGTCGCCGCCGCCCGCGCCACCTGGATCGCTCCACGCTGACCTGCGGTCCCGGCGATCTCGGAGAACGGCCCCTGAGCACGGCTCGGGGGCCGTTCCGCGTTTTGTCAGGCGGAGCCGGTGAGGTGGGTGACGACGGACGAGACGCAGCGGTCGTCGAACAGGATCGTGTAGTGGTTGCAGTCCGGGATCACCTCGTCCCGCAGCCCAGGGAGGCGGGCGGACCAGGGGCGGACCAGGTCGTCGGGCAGCATGCCGACGTCCTGGTTGAGCAGGCCGCGCGGCGCCCTGAGGAGGGAGAGCGGTGACGTGATGGCGGTCAGGGCGGCGGCGATGGCCTCCGACTCCAGGCGCAGCCAGCGTCCGTCCTGCAGCACCGCCTCCGGGGCCACCCGCGACCTGAGCGCCCCGTCCGGGCCCGTCAGGTCATAGCGGACGTACGCCTCCACGTCGGCGTTCCAGTGGCCGGCGAAGGCCGGATGCGCCTTGAAGAAGTCGACGTAGGCGTCCGCGGTGGGGAACGTCTGGCGCAGCCGGGCGAGCGCCGGCCCGAGCGTGGCCTCCATCGCCTCGTCGGCGTCCACCCCCTCGGGCAGCGGGGGGAAGGGCAGGCCGCCGTCCACCAGCACGACCCGCGCGAAGTCCCGCTCCGCGGCGGCCAGGGCGGCCACGTACGCGCCCATCGAGTGCCCCGTCAGCACCGCGTCCGGGCCCGCCCCCACGTGGTCGGCGACGCGCAGGACGTCCTCGGCGTGCCTCGGCAGCCCGTACGGCCCGGGCAGCGAGGCGCTGTGCCCGCGACCGCGCAGGTCCATGGCGACCATCGACCACTCCTCGGGCAGCCGCCGCGCCACCGCGCCCCAGGCCATCAGGGAGGCCGTGATCCCGTGGACCGCGATGATCGTGCACGGTCCCGTGCCGAACCTGGCGATCCGCAGACCGCCGACATCGTCCAACTCGAAGCTCATGGTCGGAGCTTAGGCATCCGGGTGATCGGGCGGGCAGGGGGGGCGGTGTGGGGAATTGTAGTGATATTCCGGATAATGCCCTGATATGCGTATAACCGTTGTTCAGCACGAGGACGAGGCCGGGCTCGGATACCTCGGTGACTGGCTGGGGCTGCCCTGTGACGTCGTCCGGCCGTACCTCGGCGAGGAGATCCCCGCGCGCCCGGTGGACGGGCTGATCGTGCTCGGCGGCGCGGCGGCCGCCTGGGAGGACGAGCGGAGCCCCTGGCAGCCCGCCACCCGCGACCTGCTGCGCCGGGCCGTGGAGGAGGGCACGCCCACGCTGGCCATCTGCCTGGGGGCGCAGTTATTGACCATGGCCTGCGGCGGCACCGTCGAGCGGGGGACGAACGGGCTCGAAGTGGGCGCCTGCGAGGTGGTCGCGCTGCCCGCGGCCGCCGATGACCGGCTGCTGGCCGGGGTCGGGACGGCGGTGGCCGTCCAGTACCACCAGGACGCGATGACGCGCCTGCCCGACGGCGCGGTGCCGCTGATGACCGGGGCGCAGTACCCGAACCAGGCCTACCGGCTCGGGGAGGCCGCGTGGGCGATCCAGTTCCACCCCGAGGCCACGCCGGAGATCTTCACGTCCTGGACCGACGGGTCGGGGCTGGACGCGGCCGAGGAGCTCAACACCGCGGTCAAGACCGCCGAGAGCGAGCTCGTGGCCACCTGGCGGCCGGTGGCGGAGGCGTTCGCGGAGGTAGTCAGGACAGGCGGCCGCGCCTGAACCACCGCGTCCGCCCGGCCCCGGCCGTGTCCGAGCAAACGGCCCTATCCGAGCGGGGCCGGGTCAGGGCGTGGGCCGCGGCGTGCACGCCGGCCAGCACGACCGGGAGCGCGGCCAGGCCCGCCCAGCCCGACGCCCCCGTTCGCACGGGTACACCTTCGGCCCGCAGCCGCCGCCAGGCCCACACCGAGAACGGGATGACCACCACGGGCGCGGTCACCGTCCCCGGCGTGTACCCCCGCGTCACCGCGGCCTGCGCCAGGTGCATCACCCCGTGCGCCCCGAACCCCAGCAGCGCCGCCTGGAACACCGGGCTCCGCCCGCCCGTACGCGCCCCCAGCGCCGAGGCCCCCGCCATCACCCCGCCCATGAGGCCGATGGCCACGTTCACGTGCCGCTGCGAGACCTCCAGCCGCTCCCACGGCACCCACGGCAGCCGCTCCTCCAGCCGGGGCCGGGCCGAACGCGTCCAGCCCGCCATGGTCGCCAGCTCCTCCACGTCGTGCACCGCCCACGCGGCCAGCAGGCCCCACGTGACGGCAGGCGGAACCATCGCCGATCGCCTCCCTAGAATGCAACGCAACGTTGCGTTTCTATGCTACGGCCGAAGTCCTGTCAAGATGGAGGGGTGCCCAGGATCGAATCCACCGCCGCGCGGCTGGCCAGGCTCGGCTTCGCCGACGGCGCCAGGGCCGCCCAGCTCATCCGGCAGGCCGGAGCCGAAGTGGACGATCTCCTGGAGTTCCTGGTGGACGTGGCCGACCCCGACGAGGCGCTGGTCTCGCTGACCCGCCTGGCCGAGCGCGATCCCGCCGTGCTCGACGTCCTGCGCCGCGACGAGGGGCTGCGTACGAGGCTGCTGGCCGTCCTGGGCGTCAGCGCCGCACTCGGCGACCATCTGGTGCGCCACCCCGGCCAGGTGGCGCTCCTGGCCGCGCCGTTGCCGGGCGACGCGCGGGCCGAGCTGCTCAAGGCGGTCGGCGCGCAGCCGGGGGAGGCCGCCACCGCGGAGCGCCCGCTGGAGGCGCTGCGCGTGGCCTACCGGGGCCGGCTGCTGCATCTGGCCGCCCGCGACCTCACGGGAGAGGCCACGCTGGCCGAGGTCATGGCGGAGCTGTCCGACCTCGCGGGCGCCGCGCTGGAGGCCGCGCTGGCCATCGCCCGGGCCGAGGTCGACGACGGCGAGGTACGCCTGGCGGTCATCGGCATGGGCAAATGCGGCGCCAGGGAGCTCAACTACATCAGCGACGTCGACGTGATCTTCGTGGCGGAGCCGCGCGAGGGCGCCGACGAGACCAAGGCGCTGCGCACCGCGACCCGGCTGGCCCAGGCCATGATGCAGGCCTGCTCCGCCACCACGTCCGAGGGCTCCCTGTGGGAGGTGGACGCGGGCCTGCGGCCGGAGGGCAGGTCGGGCCCGCTGGTGCGCACGCTCGGCAGCCACCTGGCCTACTACCGGCGCTGGGCCAAGACGTGGGAGTTCCAGGCGCTGCTCAAGGCCCGGCCGGTCGCGGGCGACATGGAGCTCGGCTCGGCCTACGTCGAGGCGGTCAACGACCTCGTGTGGACGGCGGCCACGCGTGAGCACTTCGTCGAGGACGTGCAGGCCATGCGCCGCCGGGTCGAGGCCCACGTGCGGGCCGAGGGCGACCGCCAGCTCAAGCTGGGGCCGGGCGGGCTGCGCGACATCGAGTTCGCGGTGCAGCTGCTCCAGCTCGTCCACGGCAGGCTCGACCCGCTGCTGCGCCGCAGGGCCACGCTGCCCGCCCTGGCGGCACTGTCCCGGGGCGGCTACGTCGGCCGCGACGACTCGCGCGGGCTGGCGGAGGCGTACTCGTACCTGCGCCAGATCGAGCACCTCCTGCAGCTCCACCGGCTGCGGCGCACCCACATCGTGCCCACGGACGAGTCAGACCTGCGCAGGCTGGGCCGCGCGCTCGGCATGCAGACCGACCCGGTGGGGGAGTTCACGGCGCGGTGGCGGCGGCACGCCATGGAGGCGCGGCGGCTGCACGAGAAGCTGTTCTACCGGCCGCTGCTCCAGGCGGTGTCGCGGCTGCAGGAGTCGGAGGCGCGGCTGTCGACCACGGCGGCCAAGGCCAGGCTCGAAGCGCTCGGCTACGTCGATCCCACAGGCGCGCTGCACCACCTCGCCGCCCTCAGCGCGGGCGTGTCCAGGCGGGCGGCCATCCAGCGCACGCTGCTGCCCGTCATGCTGGGGTGGTTCGCCGACACGCCCGACCCGGACGCGGCGCTGCTCGGGTTCCGGCAGGTCAGCGACAAGCTGGGCAGCACCCCCTGGTATCTGCGGCTGCTGCGCGACGAGACCGCGGTGGCCTCCAGGATGTCGCGCGTGCTCGGCACCAGCCGCTACGCGACCGGCCTGATCATGAACGCGCCCGAGGCGGTCGCGATGCTGGGCTCGGACGACGAGCTCGCCGTGCGCTCCCGGGAGTCGCTGGCCGGCGAGGCCTCGGCGGCGGTCTCCAGGCACCAGGGCGACCCCGAGCCGGCCGTCGCGGCCGTGCGGGCGCTGCGGAGAAAAGAGCTGTTCCGGACGGCCGTGGCCGACATCTTCGGGCTCATCGACATCGAGACGGTCGGCGGCGCCCTGTCGTCCCTGACCGACGTGACCCTCCAGGCCACCCTCGACGTCGCCCTCGCCAAGGTCCCCCGCGTCACGAGGTTCGCCATTATCGCGATGGGCCGGCTCGGCGGCATGGAGAGCTCCTACGCGAGCGACGCCGACGTCATGTTCGTGCACTCGCCGCTGCCGGGCGTGGCGGAGCGCGAGGCCACCGACGCCGCCTTCGCCGTGGCCAACGAGGTGCGCCGGCTGCTCTCGCTGCCCGCCCCCGACCCGCCCCTGATCATCGACCCCGACCTGCGTCCCGAGGGGCGCCAGGGCCCGCTGGTGCGGACGATGGCCTCCTACCGCGCCTATTACGCGCGCTGGTCGTCGCCGTGGGAGTCGCAGGCGCTGCTGCGGGCCAGGTTCTCGGCGGGCGACGCGGAGCTGGGGCGGGAGTTCACCTCGATGGTCGACGAGCTGCGCTACCCGAAGGGCGGCCTGCACGACGACGCGGTCAGGGAGATCAGGCGGCTCAAGGCCCGCATGGAGGCCGAGCGCCTGCCGCGCGGCGCCGATCCCGGCCTGCACACCAAGCTGGGCCCCGGCGGGCTGTCCGACGTGGAGTGGGTGGCCCAGCTCCTGCAACTGCGGTACGCGGGCACGCTGGGGTCCCTGCGCACCACCCGCACGCTCGACGCCCTGCGCGCGGCCGTGGCCGAGGGCTTGATCGCCCCGGCCGACGAGGCCGTGCTGGTCGAGGCGTGGCGCTTCGCCTCCCGCATCCGCGACGCGATCATGCTGGTCAAGGGCCGCCCGGGCGACAGCGTCCCGCGCGACTCGGGCGAGCGGAAGCTGATCGCCCAGACGCTCGGCTACCCGCCGGACGGCTCGGAGGACTTCCTCGACGACTACCGCCGCGTGACCCGCCGCGCACGACAAGTGATGGACAGAGTTTTCTACGGGGCTTGATCGGCGGCGCGTACGGGTGTATCAAAGCCCGCGTGTTATCCGTTTACGTGGATTTGGCCCTGGGCCTGGTGGTGTCGTTCCTGCTGCTGTCGCTGCTGGTGAGCGGGCTCAACGAGGCGTTCGTGCGGGTGCTCGCCATCCGCAGCAAGTTCCTGTGGGCCTACCTCAGGGACACCATGGACGGTTCCGACGCGCAGGGCAGGTCGTGGCTGCCCGCCAAGGTGCGTGACGTCTTCGCGGCGCTGCCCTTCATACGCGACCCCCGGCCCAAGCACAGCGACCAGCCCTCGCCTCCCGAGCCGGGGGCGCTGCCGGCGCAGGAGACCAAGGCCGAGGACGCCATGGTCAACCTGCTCTACCAGCGGGTCCAGGGGATCGACCATCCGAAGAAGGGCCGTACCAGCATCTCCAACATCCCTCCCGCGCGCTTCGCGGTGGCCCTGATGGAGCTGGCCGCGGGGGATCCGGACGGGGTCGAGGGGTTCCTGGAGAAGCTCAAGGCCATGCGCAGCCCGCTCTACGGCCACCTCAAGGGCGTGTGGGAGACCGCGCAGCGCGACCTCGACCGGTTCCGGCAGGGGGTGGAGAGCTGGTTCGACGGCGAGATGCAGCGGCTGTCCATGCTCTACAAGCGCTACGTCAAGTGGGTCGTGGCCGTGCTCGGCGTGGTCGTGACGCTGGTGTTCACGATGGACGGGCTGGAGTACGCCAAGACGCTGCTGCGCGACAACGCCTTCCGCGCCTCGGTGACGGCCGTGGCGGGGTCGGGGACGGACGCGTACAACGAGCTCAAGGCGCGCTGTACGGGCGGCGACCCGGTGCCGTGCGTCACCGAGACGCTGAGCCAGCCCGCGCTGGTCAAGATGCTCGACCATGCGCTGGTCAGCGTGTCGATCCCGGCGGAGGGCGACCCGTCCGTGCACTGGAACGGCGGCCTGTGGTGGCAGCGGATCACCACGCCCAGCCACTGGCCCGGCTTCCTGCTGACGTACGTGGCGCTGCTGTTCGGGGCGTCGTTCTGGTGGGACGTGCTGCGCCGCCTGACCGGGATCAAGAGCCGCCGCTGAGCCCGCCCCTGGCCGCCAGGGTGATCACGTCGGCCAGGGCCGCCAGCTCACCGGGGTCGTCGGTGAGCCGGGCCGTGGCCAGGCGCAGGTGGTGCGTGGTCGCGGGGCCGATCACGTACCGGCTGCCGGCCGCCACGGAGATGCCGTGCGCGGCCAGCGTGACCAGCGCCGCCGACTCCTCGCGCACCGGCACCCACAGGACCAGCCCGTCGCCGCCGCCGGTGGGCACGCCGCGCTCCGCCAGCTCCGACTTCAGCCGCGCCCGCCGCCCGGCGTAGACCGTGCGGGCGTGCGCCACGCGCTCGCGCACCTCATCGTCCCCGAGCAGGTGGGCCAGCGTGTCCTGCAGGATCCTGCTGGTCCAGCCGATGCCGAAGCTCCGCAGCACGCGCACCCGCTCGACCGCGTCCGCCGCCCCGCCGATGATCGCGATGCGCAGGTCGGGGCCGTGCGACTTGGAGTACGAGCGCACCAGCACCGTGCGGTCGGGAAAGCGCGTCCCCATGCTCACCATCGGCGAGACCGACAGCTCGCCGATCCCGTCGTCCTCCACGATGAGCGTCGAGGTCGGCTCCAGCAGGGCGGCCAGCTCCTCCGAGCGCTCGGCGGTCACGGCGTGGCCGCAGGGCGACTGGCCGCGCGGCTGGTACACGAACGCCACCGGCCTGGCCCGCAGCGCCTTGGCCAGTGACTCCGGGATGGGCCCCTGCTCGTCGCAGGCCACCGGGACGATCTGGACGCCGATCGTCTCCAGGATGTCCAGCAGCCGGGCGGCGGTCGGCTCCTCGATCGCGATCCGGTCGCCGGGCAGCGCGGTCGTCTGGCAGAGCAGCTGCACCCCTTCGTATCCGCCGCCGACCGCGAGCCAGCCCTGCGCCGGGAACGGCCAGTCCGGCTCCACGGCGGCACGCAACCGCGGCGTGATCGTCTCGCGGGCGTAGTCGTTGAGCCCCTCCGCGCCGGCCGCGGCGATCAGCGCGGCCTCCAGCGGCGGCAGCAGCGCCGGGTCCGGGGAGGCGATGGCCAGGTCGATCGCCAGCCGGTCGCCCCAGTGGCCGATGCGCTCGTAACGGATGGGACGGGGCACGTCGGGCGGCCCGAGCACCACCGTGCCGCGGCGGCGATCGGTGTGGATCATCCCGTGCCGCCGCAGCTCCGACCAGGCCTCCGCGACGGTCCCCGAGCTCACGCCCAGCTCCCTGGCCAGGCTGCGCACGGTCGGCAGGCGCGTCTGCGCGGTGACCGTGCCCTGCCTGATCAGGTCGGTCAGGGCGGCGGCTATCCCGCGTGCGGTCGGCTCGCCGATGCGCTGCGCCAGCCAGGCGGATTCCACATGACCTCCTGTAAATCTTTGTTCAGCAACAAAGATCGTCTTGTGTGGGGCGTTGCCTGAACATAAGGTTTCCAGCAATTCAAAGCAAGGGAACTTTGGGGTGTTTGTGCATATTCGGTTGGGTCTGCGGGATTGGGACCATCTCGTACCGGTGGCGACGGGGGAGGTGCGGCCCGAGGGGTTCGAGCTGGACCTCGAGTCCCGCACCGTCACCCCGGACGTCCTGAGCGAGCCGGGCCTGGACGGCGGTGAGACGTCCTTCAGCAGGTACGTGCTCGGCCGCGCCGCGGGCGACGACCGCCTGGTGGGTCTGCCGGTGTTCGTGATGCGGGGCTTCCGGCACCGGTGCGTCCTGGTCCGCCGCGACAGCGAGCTGACCTCGCTGGAGGAGCTCAAGGGCGCCCGCATCGGCCTGACCGGCTGGCCGGACTCCGGCAACACCTGGACGCGCGCCCTGCTCAGGGCCGCCGGCGTGGACATCAGGGGCATCGAGTGGACGGTCGGCCCGCTGGTCGCCGGGGAGACCGGCAAGGACCGCGTCGGCCCCGTCCCGTTCCCCGACAACGTCTCGCTGACCGGCGACGGCCTCGCCGAAGGGCTCGCCGAGGGCCGTTACGACGCGATCATGACCCCGTTCATGCCCGACGAGTTCTTCACCCCGGACAGCCGCTTCCGCCACCTGCTCGCCGACCACCGCGCCGCCGAGCTGGCCTACTACCGGGAGACCGGCTTCGTGCCCGGCATCCACCTCGTGACGCTGAAGCGCGAGGCCGTCGAGCGCGACCCTGGGCTGCCGCGGGCCGTTCAGGACCTGCTCGAACGCTCCAAGCGGCACTGGCTGGCCCGGCGGCGGCTGCTCACCGACACCACGCCCTGGCTGCTCGCCGACCTGACGGAGACGGCGCGGACCTTCGGCCCCGACTGGATGCCGTACGGCGTCGGGCCCAACGCCGCCATGATCGCCGCCTTCTGCGAGGAACTGCACGCCCAGGGCATCTCGAACCGCCGCATCCGACCCGAGGAGGTCTTCGACATATGAGAATCGCCGTTGGACAGTTCGCGTCCTCGGAGGACTGGACGGACAACCTCAAGACCTGCCAGGACCTGATCGACCGGGCCACCGAGGGCGGCGCCGACCTGCTGGTCCTGCCCGAGGGCGCGATGGCCCTGTTCGTCGACGAGCCGACGCGCATCCGCGAGGCCGCACAGCCGCTGGACGGGCCGTTCGTCAGCGGGCTGGTCGAGCGCACGCGCGGCTCGTCCACCACCGTGATCGTCGGCGTGCACACCCCGTCGGGCGACGGCCGCGTGTTCAACGTCCTGGTGGCCGCCAGGGACGGCGAGATCGTCGGGACGTACACCAAGCTGCACCTGTACGACGCCTTCGGCCGGCGCGAGTCCGACAACGTCGTGCCCGGCACGAACGCGCCCGTGGTGATCGACGTGGCCGGCTGGAAGGTCGGCATGATGACCTGCTACGACGTGCGTTTCCCCGAGCTGGCCAGGCTCCTGGCCGACCAGGGCGCCCAGGTGATCGCGCTGCCCACCGCGTGGGTGCGCGGCCCGGCCAAGGAATGGCATTGGGAGGTCATGGTGACCGCCCGCGCCCTGGAGAACACCGTGTACCTGGCCGCCTCCGGCGAGTGCGGCCGCCGCAACATCGGCGCGAGCATGGTCGTCGACCCGCTCGGCATCACCCGGGCCCGCCTCGGCGACGCGCCGGGCCTGCTCTGGGCCGACGCCTCCATGGAAGAGCTCGAGCGAGCCCGCCTCAGCCTCCCCGTCCTCGAGAACCGGCGCTTCGCCGTCGACCCCCGATTGGAGCGACATGTCTAAGCACGCGACGGCTGCCCTGCTCGGCGCCGCCCTCCTGATTGCCGGCTGCGGCGCCAACCCGGAGGAGGCCCAGGGCGCGCTGAGCTCCCAGTCCGCCCCCTCCGGCACTGTGGCCGCCCAGGGCAAGGACCAGGCCCTGTACGACCGGCTGCCCGACAAGGTGAAGACCGCCGGCAAGCTGGTCTCGGTGAACAACGGCTCGTTCCCGCCGTACGAGATCGCCGGGGCGGACGGCAAGTCCATGACCGGCGCCGCGGCCGACCTGTCGGAGGCCCTCGGCCAGGTGCTCGGCGTCAAGATCGAGCACGTCACCGTGGACGGCCTGCCCAGCCAGCTCACCGGCATCGCGTCGGGCCGCTACGACCTGGCCATCGGCCCGGTGGGCGACTTCCCGGACCGGCAGAAGTCCAACGACTTCGTGGACTGGGTCAAGGAGTTCGTGGTCTTCGCCGTGCCGAAGGGGAACCCCAAGAAGATCAACTCGGTGGCCGACACGTGCGGGCTGAAGATCTCGGTCATGGCCGGCGGCTCCGCCGAAGCCGTGATCAAGAACCAGTCCGAGACCTGCGCCAAGGACGGCAAGCCGAAGATCACCGTACAGTCGTACAAGGACCAGCCCACCTCGGTGCTGGCGGTCAGCTCGGGCCGGGCCGACGCGTTCTTCTCCTCGCAGGCGCCGCTCACGTACTTCGTGTCGCAGTCCGGCGGCAAGCTGGAGCTGGCGGGCAAGGGGCAGGCCAACGGCTTCGACGACCTCTTCCAAGGGGCCGTCGTCGGCAAGGACTCGCCGCTGCGTGACGTGGTCAGGGACGGCATCCAGAAGCTGATCGACAACGGCGCCTACGCCAAGATCATGGACAAGTGGGGCACCTCCGACAACAAGCTGGACAAGGCCGGCGTCAACCTGGCGGGGTCATGAGCGGACTGCCGGACGTCGACGTCGCGGGCGCGTCCCGCACGCGCCATCCGCTGCGCTGGGTGGCCTCGATCATCCTGCTGGTGCTGGCCGCCCAGCTCGTGAGCCTGCTGGTCACCAACCCCAACTTCCAGTGGGACGTGGTCTTCAAGTACGTCAACGCGCAGGTCATCGGCCAGGGCGTCTTCACCACGCTGCTGCTCACCGTGATCGCGATGTTCGTGGGCGTGGTGCTCGGGGTGCTGCTGGCCATCGGCCGGCTCTCCGAGAACCCCGTCGCGCGGGCGGCCTGCGGGCTCTACGTGTGGTTCTTCCGCGGCACGCCGGTGCTGGTGCAGCTCGTGCTCTGGTACAACCTGTCGTACCTGCTGCCCAAGATCTCCCTCGGTGTCCCGTTCGGCCCGGAGTTCATCAGCGCCGACACGAACCTGGTCATCACCCCGCTGCTCGCGGCCATCCTCGGGCTCGGGCTGAACGAGGGCGCGTACATGGCGGAGATCATCCGCGGCGGCCTCATGTCGGTGGACCCCGGGCAGACCGAGGCCGCCTCGGCGCTCGGCATGAGCAACGCGCGCACCTTCCGCAGGATCGTGCTGCCGCAGGCCATGCGGTTCATCATCCCGCCCACCGGCAGCCAGGTGATCAGCATGCTGAAGGCCACGTCGCTGGTGAGCGTCATCGCCCTGGCCGACCTGCTGTACACGGTGCAGTCGATCTACAACCGCACCTTCCAGACCATCCCGCTGCTGATCGTCGCCTGCGTCTGGTACCTGGTCATCACCTCGATCCTGTACGTCGGCCAGTCGTTCATCGAGCGGCACTACGCCCGCGGGGCCACCAGGCACGCGCCGCAGAGCTTCTGGGCCTTCCTGACCTTCCGCCGGCGCCGTCCCCCGGAGGTGACGTCATGACCGTCCCCATGGTCCACGCCCACGCCGTACGCAAGCACTTCGGCCACCTCGAGGTCCTCAAGGGCATCGACCTGGACGTTCAGGCGGGGGAGGTCGTGGTGATCCTCGGCCCCTCCGGGTCGGGCAAGTCGACGTTCCTGCGCTGCGTGAACCACCTGGAGACCATCGACGGCGGCTCCATCTTCGTGGACGGGGAGCTGATCGGGTTCCAGGCGTCCGGCGGCAAGGTGCGGCACCTGCGCAAGCGCGACATCACCCGCCAGCGCCGGGAGATCGGCATGGTCTTCCAGCAGTTCAACCTGTTCCCGCACTTCACGGTGTTGCAGAACGTCATGGAGGCGCCGGTCGGCGTCCGCCGCGAGTCGCGCGAGCAGGCCCGGGAACGGGCGTTCGGCCTGCTGCGCCGCGTGGGGCTGGAGGACAAGGCGGGCAGCTATCCCAGGCAGCTCTCCGGCGGGCAGCAGCAGCGGGTGGCGATCGCCAGGGCGCTGGCGATGCGGCCCAAGCTGATGCTGTTCGACGAGCCGACCAGCGCGCTGGACCCGGAGCTGGTGGGTGAGGTGCTGGCCACCATGAAGAGCCTCGCGGAGGACGGGCTGACCATGATCGTGGTGACCCACGAGGTCGGGTTCGCGCGGGAGGTGGCCGATCGGGTGGTGTTCATGGACGGCGGCGTCGTGGTCGAGTCGGGCACGCCGAAGGAGGTCCTCGACAACCCCACCAGCCCCCGCACCAAGGCCTTCCTCAGCCGCGTCCTGTAGCCCCCGCCCCCTACGCCGTGGCCCTGCCTGGCCTCCGCCCTGCCCCACGCGCCTCCCTTCTGCGCGCACGGCCTCGTCCCTCTTCCGACCGATCGTTCCCTTCTCCCCGAAGGACGGATGGGACGTCGGTGGGAAAGGCGCGGGCGGGCCTATCGTGGGTGGGATGGAGACCCAGCGTTTGATCATGCGCAGATGGCGCGACGAAGACCGGGAACCATTCGCCGCGATGAACGCCGACCTCGAGGTGATGGAGCACTTCCCCGCCCCGCTCACCCGCCCGGAGAGCGACCACTTCGTCGACCGGATCGAGGAGGAGTTCGACAAGCACGGCTACGGGCTGTGGGCGCTGGAGGTGCGCGGGAGCGGCGAGTTCATCGGCTTCGCCGGCCTGATCTGGCAGACGTTCGACGCGCCGTTCCTGCCCGCCTGGGAGATCGGATGGCGGCTGGCACGGCCCGCCTGGGGCCACGGGTACGCCACCGAGGCGGCCAGGGAGGTGCTCGGGCACGCGTTCGAGAAGGCCGGGCTGGACGAGATCGTCTCCATGACGGCCAAGAGCAACACCCGCTCCCAGGCCGTGATGAAGCGCCTGGGCATGACCCACCTGACCGATTTCGGCTACTCGCGGCTGGCGTCGGACCACCCCCTGTTCCCGCACGTGGCGTACCACATCAAGCGCCCGTAGGGGCGCTCATGGCGTAGAGGACGTCGCGCAGAGCGGGCTCGCGGCCGCGTAGCCAGACCAGCCGCAGCGCCAGCGCGGGAGCCTCGAAGCCGAGCCGCACCAACGCGCCGGAGGCCAGGTCCGGCTCCAGCGCGAAGTCAGGCAGCAGCGCGCTGCCGAGCCCCTGCCTGGCCCATTCGCGGGCGGTGGCGATGCTGGTCAGCTCCCTGCGCGGCACCTCCGCGCCGAACGCCCGGTCGGCGGCCAGCCGGATCGAGCAGCCCGGCGGGCTGACCAGCAGCGGCTCCCGATCCCCGTCCGGCGCCGCGACCAGCGCCAGCCCGACCTCACCCACGTCCAGGAAGTCCAGATCGGGCGTCATCGGCCCGGAGCCGGGGTCGTGCGGCACGGTGAACCCGAGCCCGCCGATCCGCAGGCCCGTGTCCAGCAGGAGCACCGCGTCCAGCTCGCCGCCCGCCACCCCGGCCAGCAGCGACTGCCTGGTGTGCGAGCGCACGTCCACGTCCAGGTCGGGACGGCGTTCCGACAGGCGGCGGATCACGGCGGGCATCCTGGCCGCGGCGAGCATCTCCAGCGCCCCGATCCGCACCTTGCGCCGCTGCCCGGTGACGGCGCGGCGCACCTCGTCGGCGTGGTCGAGCAGCCCCTGTGCTCGCGCCAGCAAGGTGGCGCCCTGCTCGGTCAGCCGCATGCCCTGGGGCGTGCGCTCGAAGAGCGCGACCCCGAGGCTCCGCTCCAGCCGGCGCACCTGCTCCGACACCGACGCGGGGGCGAGGCCGAGGCTGTTCGCCGCCCCGGTGACGGTGCCCGTCCCCGCCACCGCGACGAACCCCCGCAACTGCCGCAAGTCCATGACCGCCAGCATACGGTTTTCCCGAACGCCCCCTGAGGTCGCGCCTGTTGAGGGTGGATGTGGCGTTTCAGCAGGCTGAGGCGCATGATGTTCGGATTCTCCCTCGCCTACTTCCTCGTGATCCTCGACACGACCGTGCTGACGATCGCGCTGCCCGATCTGCGGGCCTCGCTCGGCGGTTCGCTGGCCGGGCAGCAGTGGGCGGTGAACGCGTACACGGTCGCCTTCGCCGCCTCGCTGCTCGTCGGGGGAGCGGTGGCCGACCGGTACGGCGCGGCCCGGGTCTTCAAGGCCGGCGTGGTGGCGTTCGGCGCGATCTCGCTGCTGAGCGCCGCGGCGCCGCACCTGGGCGTGCTGGTCGGGCTGCGGGCCCTGCTCGGTGTGGCGGGCGCGCTCTGCACGGGCGGCTCGCTCGGCCTGCTCCCGCAGCTCTTCCCCGACCCGGCCGCCCGCGCCCGCGCCACCGGCCTGTGGGCGGCCATCACCGGCACCGCGCTCGCCGCCGGCCCGCTGCTCGGCGGTCTCCTGGTGGACCTGTACGGCTGGCGCGCGGTCTTCCTGCTCAACCCGCCCCTCGCCCTGATCAGCCTGCTGGCCATGCGCCGGGTGAGCTCGCCGCGCGGCCACCGCGGGATCGACTGGCGGGTCCAGGCGCTGGCCTGCGCGTTCCTGGGCCTGGTGGCGCAGGCCCTGATCGGCCCCTCGGTCCTGGCGGGCGTCGCGGCCGTGGCCGTACTGGCCGCGCTGGTGCCGGTGGAGCGCCGCAGCCACGCCCCCGCGCTGCCCGGCGGCCTGCTCGCCGCCACCTGGCCCGAACTGCTCGCCGGCACGGTGGCCAACTTCGCCTTCTCCGGCGCCCTGTTCGTCCTCACCCTCCTGCTGCAGGACACCCGCCATCTGGACCCGCTGGCCGCCGGGCTGGCCTTCCTGCCGCTCACCCTCCCCATGACCGTGAACCCGCTGCTCACCGGCCGCCTGGTGGCCCGCTACGGCCCGCGCCCGCCGATCCTGTGCGGCCTCACCCTGCTCGCGACCGGCCTGGCGGGGGTCGCCCTCGCGGACGCGCTGGCGTTGTGGCTGGTGGTGATGGGGTTCGGGCTGTCGTTCGTGCTGCCCGCGCTGATGGCGGGCATGGTCAACAGCGCTCCGCCGGGGACGGCGGGCACCGCGGGCGGCGTCCTGAACGCGTTCCGCCAGGCCGGCGCGACCCTCGGCGTGGCGGTCATGGGCGTGGTCGGCCGGCCCCTGCTGGCGGCGGCCGTACTGACGGCCCTGACCTGCCTGTGCTACGCGGCGGGCGCCTGGCGCGCCCGCACGGCCGCCCTGACCTGACGATGCGGGTATCGTGATCGGCTGGGGTTTGTCCGGGAATGGCGAGGTGGACCGTGCGTTTCCAGCATTCGAGTGACATCTGGCGGGACTTCCCGGAGCTCGTGCCCGGCGTGCTCGTCGCGCCGGGCGTCTCGGCGGACGTCTCCGTCGACGACCAGGTCTCCCGGTTCGGCGAGCTCGCCGCGGAGCGGCTCGCGACCTCCTCGGAAGGCGAGCTGCCGGAGATCCAGGCGTGGCGGCGGGCGTTCTCGAAGATGGGCCTCAAGCCGACCCAGTACCGCTGCGCCTCGGAGTCCCTGCTGCGCCGCTTCAGGAAGGAAGGCGCGCTGCCGCGCCTGCACCCGCTGATCGACCTCTGCAACGCGGTCTCCATCGCGTACGCGATCCCGGTGGCGGTGTTCGACGTCTCCAAGATCACGCAGTACGTGGAGGTCAGGTACGCGGCGGGCGACGAGACGTACCTGACCTTCTCCGGCGAGACCGAGCACCCGCCGCCCGGCGAGGTGATCTTCGCCGACGCGGAGGGCAGGGCGCACGCCCGCCGCTGGACCAACCGCCAGAGCGGCCTCTCGGCCGTCCGCGACACGACCACCGACGTCCTGATCGTCGCCGAGGCGCTGCACGACACGGCCGGGAAGGACGTCGACTCCCTCCTGGCCACGCTCTCGGACGAGCTGGCCGCCGTCTGGCCCGTGACACCGGATTCCGCGATCCTCGGCCCGTCCGAGCCCCGGTTCGAGTTCCCGGCGTGACGTTTCGCGACGTGAAACGGCCCGGGACCGTGATCGGTCCCGGGCCGTTCGCCGTGTGCGGGCCGGACTACACGTCGTAGTACAGCTCGAACTCGTGCGGGTGCGGGCGCAGGCGGATCGGGTCGACCTCGTTCTCCCGCTTGTACGCGACCCACGTCTCGATCAGGTCAGGCGTGAAGACGCCGCCCTCGAGCAGGTAGTCGTGGTCCTCCTCCAGCGCGTTGAGCACGTCGGTGAGCGAGCCGGGCACCTGCGGGATGTTGCGGGCCTCCTCCGGCGGCAGCTCGTAGAGGTCCTTGTCGACCGGCTCCGGCGGCTCGATCTTGTTGCGGATGCCGTCGATGCCCGCCATCAGCATCGCCGCGAAGGCGAAGTACGGGTTGCAGGACGGGTCGGGCACCCGGAACTCGATCCGCTTGGCCTTCGGGTTGGAGCCCGTGATCGGGATCCGGACGCAGGCCGAACGGTTGCGCTGGGAGTAGACCAGGTTGACCGGGGCCTCGTAGCCGGGGACCAGGCGGTGGTAGGAGTTGACCGTCGGGTTGGTGAAGGCCAGCAGCGACGGCGCGTGCTTGAGCAGGCCGCCGATGTAGTAGCGGGCCGTGTCGGACAGGCCCGCGTAGCCGACCTCGTCGTAGAAGAGCGGCGAGCCGTCCTTCCACAGCGACTGGTGGCAGTGCATGCCGGAGCCGTTGTCACCGAAGATCGGCTTGGGCATGAACGTGACCGTGTGGCCGTACTCGAGCGCCGTGCTCTTGATGATGTACTTGTACAGCATCAGGTTGTCGGCGGTCTTGAGCAGCGTGCCGAACTTGAAGTCGATCTCCGCCTGGCCCGCCGTGCCGACCTCGTGGTGCTGCATCTCGACGTCGATGCCGCACTCGATGAGGTTGCGCACCATCTCGGAGCGCAGGTCGGTGAAGTGGTCCATCGGCGGGACCGGGAAGTAGCCGCCCTTGTAGCGCGGCTTGTAACCGAGGTTGCCGCCCTCGGTGGCCTTGCCGGTGTTCCAGGCGCCCTCGATGGAGTCGATGTAGTAGTAGCCGGCGTTCTGCTTCGTCTCGAAGCGCACGTCGTCGAAGATGTAGAACTCGGCCTCAGGGCCGAAGTAGACCGTGTCGGCGATGCCCGTGCCCCGAAGGAACTCCTCGGCCTTGCGCGCGACGTTACGCGGGTCGCGGCTGTAGGCCTCGCCGGTCAGCGGGTCGTGCACGAAGAAGTTCAGGTTGAGCGTCTTGTGCTGGCGGAACGGGTCCACCACGGCGCTGGACGGGTCGGGCAGCAGAAGCATGTCGGACTCGTGGATCGCCTGGAAACCGCGGATCGACGAGCCGTCGAACATGAGTCCGTCGGTGAAGACGCTCGCGCTGAAATTTTCTACCGGGAAGGTGAAGTGGTGCGTCGTCCCCGGCAGGTCGGTGAACCTGACATCGACGAATTGCACCCCTTCGTCACTGATGAACTTCAGGACGTCGTCGGCGGAGTTGAACACTCTCGAACCTCCCTGGGGACTGGCCATCATACCGACGCTAGGGCGTGGCCGTTTCCGTGTGGTGTCTCGATTGTTTCGCACATGTTACGCAGGTCAGGTGCCCTTCGAAGCCGCACAGCCCTTGGGTTCGTCCCGTTCCAGCTCATACGGATCGGTGGGCGGTCCCGTGGGCGCCACCGTACCCCGAGGCGAGTCCTCGTACTCGGGATGGATGAAGCCGTCGCGCGTGTCGCAGCTCGCCGGGGTGCTGCTCGCCCCCCAACGCAGCGGCCACGCGACCAGCCGCCCCTCCTCGCGGTACAGCAACACGCGGCCCTTGGGATGGGCGACGACCCGGATCGTGGTGTCCGGCCGGCCCGGGCGGTGCACGGCGTAGACGACGATGTGGTTCAGCTTGAGCTCCACGCCGCGCCGCCAGCGGTCCTTGAACGTGCCCAGCTTGACGCGGCCGTGCACCTTGATCACATCGGTGGAGAACTCGGCCGTGCCCTTGGCGAACTGGATGACGAAGGCCGCCGAGCCCTTGTGCTTCTTCATGTCCCGGAGGAACCAGTCACGCTGGTCGGGGCTCAGGAGCTTGCTGAACGCCGACGGCTTGCCGCCCAGGACCGCCTTCTTGTCGAGGAAGGCCGCCGCCATCAGCTCGCGGGTCAGCTTCAGGCCCTTCGCGACGTCCTTCTTCGACAGCCCGCCCAGCGCCTTCGCCTCCGGCATCGCGAAGCCGGCGGCCCCCTCGGCGTACTTCTCGGCGGGGGATCCGGCGAACGGGCTCGTCGGCTCCTCGCTCGCCCCCTCCGTCGGCTCCTCGGCGGCTTCGTCCGCCGGATTGCCGGCGGGTTCGACGGCCGGCTCGGCGATCGGCACCGGTGGGTCGTCCACGACGACGCCCGAGGTGAGCAGATCGGGGCGGAAGGTCACGATCACACCCGCGGTCGTGATCAGCGAGGTGATCACGGCCATCGCGATCCAGGCCCGCCCGATCCGCTGCCGCGGCTCGGACCTGTAGTCCCCGTGTCCCCCGGATTCTCCGGATAAGCGCGCCGACCTGCTCTCGCGCCTGGCTAAGCGGTCGGTACGCCGCTGTTCTTTCGCGCCTTTGACGGCCGCGGCGCGCATCCTGCGCTGTTGCTCCTCGTCTATCTGCGCGACCAGCTCGTTGAAGCGCGCGTCAAGGTCATCCCCGTGTGGCATGGCGTACATGATGGCCGTTCTGCGACGCGGTTGGGTCACGATGCCGACCGGCCTACCGGGCGGATACCGTTGAGAGCATGAGCAGCAAGGAGCCTCGGTGGACGCAGACCTGGCTGGGCGGGGTCAGGTCCGCCGGGGTCGATCTCGGATACCCGGGGGAGCGCCTGGGGCTGCCCGAGGAGGGCAGCGGGTCGATCGCCGGCTGGGGGCGCAGGATCGCCGCGCTGGTCATCGACTGGATGATCTGCACGTGGGTCGTCGTGCAGCTGCTGCTCAGGATCAACCCGGCCGAGCAGCCGTGGGCGCCCGCGGCCGTCTTCGCCGTTCAATACCTGATCCTGGTCGGGTTCATGGGGCAGACGTTCGGCCACCGGCTGGCGGGCGTCAGGGTGGCCGCGATGGACGGCGGCGACCCGCGCTGGCTGCCCGTGCTGGTGCGCTCGGTGCTCCTGTGCCTGGCCGTGCCCGCCCTGATCTGGGACCGCGACCACCGCGGGGTGCACGACCGCGTCTCCAACACGATGGTCGTCCGCATGTAGCCGAGTAAAAAACCGTACCGGGTTCAAAAATGTACCCGGTACGGTTTATGCTGCCCTCATGGGGTTGAGGGAGCGGAAGAAGGAGCAGGCGCGGCGGCGGATCGCCGAGGTGGCGCTGCGGCTGTTCGACGAGCGCGGCTACGACGCGGTGACCGTCAACGAGATCGCCGAGGCGGCCGGGGTGGCCAAGGTGACGCTGTTCAACTACTTCCCGACCAAGGACTGCCTCGTCACCGAAGGGGTCAAGGAGGACCTGGCGGCGATCGTGGCCGGGCGGGGCGAGGGGCGCTCGCCCCTTCAGGCGCTGCGCGAGCACTACCGCTCGATGGCCGCCCGGGGCGCGGGAGCGGTGGATGTCGAGGCGCTGCTGGCCAGGGTGCGGGTGATCGGGTCGAGTCCGGCCCTGATGGGCGCGCTGCACGCGATGCACATGAGCGAGCGCCACGAGCTGGCCGAGGCCCTCGGGGAGGCCTACCCCGGCGACGATCTGACCGCGCAGCTCATGGCCGGGCAGATCACCGCCGCCGTCACCACCATCCAGGAGGCCTTCTTCCATCGCATCGCGACGGGCGAGCCGCTGGAGGAGGCTGGCCGGCGCCTGGCGGGTGACGTGGAGCTGGCCTTCGACCTCCTGGAGCACGGCCTCACATACGTAAAAAAGGGGATAAATCATGAAAAAGGGGATCAACTATGATGTCGGGTTCCTGCCGGGCGACAGCCTGAGCCGCAGGTCGTTCCACATCGAGGACGTCCGGCGCGACATGCGGACGATCGCGGAAGACCTGCACTGCGCGTCCGTACGCATCTCCGGCCGCGACCCCGAGCGCGTCGAGGCGGCCGCCAGGGAGGCCGCGGCGGCCGGGCTGGAGATCTGGTTCACCCCGTTCCCCGTGGACCTCACCCAGGACGCGATGCTGGAGGTCTTCGCGGACGCGGCCCGGCGCGCCGAGTCGGTGCGCCGCGACGGAGCCGAGGTCGTGCTGGTCACCGGCTGCGAGATCACCGCCTTCGGCCACGGCTTCATCGACGGCGACGGGTACGGCGACCGGCTCGGCGCCATGATGGCCGGCGACATGGCGTGGTGGACGTCCCTCATGGAGGTCATGCCGCGCTTCAACGCCTACCTGGCGAAGGTGGCCGAGACCGTGCGGCCGCTGTTCGGCGGCCGGCTGAGCTACGCCTCGGCGCCGTGGGAGCCGGTCGACTGGGCCCCGTTCGACGTGGCGGGCGTGGACGCCTACCGCGCCGCCTACAACGCCCACGACTTCGCGGACGAGCTACGCGCCCAGTTCAAGCACGGCAAACCGGTCGCCGTGACGGAGTTCGGCACCTGCGCGTACCGCGGCGCGGGGGAGCACGGCGGCTCGGCCTGGGTGGTGCCCGAGGGCGCGGTGCGCGACGAGGGCGAGCAGGTGCGTTACTTCACCGAGCTGATGGACGTCTTCGAGCAGGAGGGGGTGGAGACCGCGCTGTGGTTCACGTTCGCCGCCTTCAACCGGCCCGGCGAGGCCGACCTGGGCTCCTACGGCGTGGTCAGGATGCTCGACGAGCGGCGCTGGGAGCCCAAGGAGGTCTTCCACGCCATGGCCGCTAGGTACGCGCGCAGCTGAAAATGGCCGTGCCCGGGAGGTGACGGCCGCGCAGCGGGCTCCAGCCGCCCCACACCCGCTCGTGCCCCTCCGGCCACTCGGGCTCCAGCAGCCCCGTGACGGTCAGCCCGGAGGCGACCAGCAGGTTCACCCAGTCACCCATGGTGCGATGGTGCTCGGCGTACGTGACCGTGCCCCGTTCGTCGTGCTCCTCGTAAGGGGAACGGTCGAAGTAGGACCGGTCGGACGTCAGCCCGCGCGGCCCCGGATCGTCCGGGAACGCCCACCGGATCGGATGGCTCACCGAGAACACGAACCGGCCGCCCGGCCTGAGCACCCGCCGCACCTCGCGGAAGACGGCGAGCGGGTCGGCCACGAACGGCAGCGCCCCGAACGCCGAGCAGGCCAGGTCGAAGGCGGCCGCGGCGAACGGCAGCGATTCGGCGTCGGCCTGGACCACCGGCACGCGCAGCCCCGTGTCGAGGTCGATGCGCTGGGAGTGGCGCAGCTGCCGGTGGGAGACGTCGAAGGCGGCCACCTGCGCGCCCTGCGTCACCAGCCAGCGGGCGCACTGCGCCGCCCCGCAGCCGATCTCGAGCACGCGCCGTCCGCGCACCTCGCCGAGGAGGTGCGCGTCGGCCTCGTCGACGCCTTCGGGACACCACACGAACCCGGTGTCACGCAGGAACTCGCCGTGTTCGAGCTGGTAGTCGTCGGCGTTGCCGTCCCACCACCAGCGGTTGGCCCGTGCGGAGGAGGACAGCACTAGCGCATCTTGGGGCCGCGCGGCATGCGCGCGCCCTTGGGCATGGGGCCCTTGGGCAGCGGCATGTTCTTCGGCAGCGAGCGCAGCCGGTCCTTCACCTCGTTGACCGCGGGCTTCTTGAGGTTGCGCGGCAGCTTCATCAGGTGGCGCTGCAGCTTGCCGAGCGGCACCTGCCCCTCGCCGTCACCGCACTGGATGTCGTAGATCTCGATGCCCAGGACCACCCGCGCGACCCGCTTCTTCTCGGCCGCCAGCATCTTCGCCACCCGGTTGCCCGGCCCCTCGGACACCAGCACGACGCCCGGATAGCCGACCACGAGGTGGATGAGGTCCTGGTCGCGGTTGACCGCGATGGCAGGGGTGACCTGCCAGTTGCCGCGCATGCCCTGCAGCACCGCCGCCGCGGCACCCGTCTGGCCGTGCAGGATCGAATATTGGGCCTTCTGGGCGAGCTGCCCGAAGACCACCAATCCGACCGTGAGCGCGGCCAGCACACCGATGAACACCGAATACCACAAGTAGTCCGTGACCAGGCCGATCACGACGACCACAGCCAGCGTGCCCACCGCCGAGAGGAAGACGATGGGCAACCCCTTGGGGTTGGCCTGCTTGATGATCTGCGCGATCATGCGGAGCTGCTTGATGCGCCCCGGCTTCTCTGGATCCTCGGACTTTGCCATGCTCTGAAGGATACAAACCAACAGGTGCGGTATGGAAAACGTGACCCCGTCATTTCGCGCCCGGCTAGATCTTCACGGTCGCGGACAGGCGCGGATCGGCCGCGTGGCGGCCCGCCTCGACCGTGTGAACGCCCTCGACGGTCCGCCAGCCGCCCTCCTCCCAGACCTGGAAGGCCCGCTCGGGCAGGAACACGGTCGTGATCACGGTCTCCCCGGGGGCCGCCTCGACCACGTCGAACCCGGCCAGCGCCCCGTCGACGTACACCTGCACGACCTCGCGGCCCGGGCGGTCGCCGGTGTTGGTGACCGCCACCGTCACGCTCGTGCCCTCGGCCGCGATCGAGTCGTACGACCAGGTGGTGTAGCCCAGGCCGTGCCCGAACCAGAACGCCGGCGCGCGACCCGTGCGCTCCCACGCCCGGTAGCCGATCGAGGTCCCCTCCTCATAGGCCACCACACCGTCCACCGGCGTCACGTCGACCACGGGAGCGTCCTCCAGCCGCCGCGGCCACGTCGTGGGCAGCCGCCCGCCCGGCTCGGCGTCCCCGAACAGCACGTCCGCCAGCGCCGCCCCCGCCTCCTGTCCCGGGAACCAGGTGAGCAGCACGGCCGCCACCTCCTCCGCCCACGGCAGCTCGACCGGCGAACCCGCGTTGACCACCACGACGGTGCGCGGGTTGGCCGCGGCCACCGCGCGGATCAGCTCGTCCTGCCGCCCCGGCAGCCTGAGGTCCGCGCGGTCGAAGCCCTCGCTCTCCACCTCGGGCGTGGTCGCGGCCACGACCACCGCCACGTCGTACTCCGCCGCCACCCGCACGGCCTCGGCCATGAGCTCATCTTCGCCGGGGCCGGGGTTCGCGTGACCGAGCGTGAAGGACACGAACGCCATCCCGCCGAACGCCCCGGCCGGGTGCGTCACGACCACCTCGTACGCCTGCCCGGCGGCCATCGGCAGGCTGACCCGCCGCTCGGGCGGCGACAGGAACGCCATGGCGGGGTCGTCGCCGTCCGGGCCGATGCTCTCGTCGAAGGCGCTCTCGCCGTCGACGGTGACGGCGAAGGCGCCCACACCCGCGACCGACAGCTGGTGCTCGCCCGAAACGTCCGGCGTGTACGTGGTACGCAGCCGGACCGCCGCCAGCCGGTCGCCGTCCACGCCCGGCGGCAACTGGCCGATCCACCGCGCCTCGGCCGTGGCCAGCGGCTGCTCCGACAGCACCGCGCCATCGGCGTCCAGGAAGGCGGCCGTGGCCGGGCCGGGGAGCGGGGACAGGCGGATCCGGGGGTCGGTGCCGAGCGCGTACCGGACCTCGGCCCGCTCGCCGAGCCCCTGCAGCGGCGAGACGATCCGGCCCGGGAAGACCTGCGCGCTCCCGCCGCCCATGACGCGCGCCTCGGCGGCGGCCGCCCCGATCACGGCGATGGTCCTGACCTGCTTGAGCGGCAGGATGCCGTCGTTGGTGAGCAGCGTGAAGCCGCGCGTGGCCACCTCACGCGCCAGCGCCACCCCGTCGACGGCGGGTCGCTCCTCGGCGGGTGGGGGCTCCGCGCCGTGCAGGGCCCCGACGCGGTGGGCCAGGCGCAGGATGCGGCGCACCCGATCGTCCACGACCGACTCGGGCACCCGCCCCTCCCGCACGGCGGCCTCCAGCCTCTCTCCCCACGGCCCGTGCGGACCCGGCATCGCCACGTCGGTGCCGCCCAGCGCCGCGGCCTCGGTCGTACGCACCGCCGTCCAGTCCGACACCACGAACCCGTCGAACCCCCACTCGCCCTTCAGTACCCCGTTCACCAGCTCGGCGTGCTCGGTCATGGTCGTGCCGTTGACCGAGTTGTAGGCGGTCATGAGGCCCCACGCCCCGGCCCGCACCACCCGCTCGAACGGCCGCAGATAGACCTCGCGCAGCGCCTTCTCGCTCACCCGGACGTCCGCGGTGAAGCGGTCGGTCTCGAAGTCGTTGGCCACGAAATGCTTCGGGGTGGTGGCCACCCCGCCCTCCTGGACACCCTCGACGTACGCGGCGCCGATCTCGCCCGTCAGGTACGCGTCCTCGGAGAAGCACTCGAAATGCCGGCCGCCGAGCGGGGAGCGGTGCAGGTTGATCGTGGGGGCGAGGAGCACGTGCACGCCCTTGCGCCGGGCCTCCTGGGCCAGCAGCCGGCCCGCCCGGCGGACCAGGTCCACGTCCCAGGTGGCGGCCAGCGCGGTCGGGCTGGGCAGCGCGATCGAGGGATCGACCGCGCTCCACTGCTCGCCGCGTACGCCGATCGGGCCGTCGCTCATGACGAGCCGATCGAGGCCGATCTCGGGCAGCGGCGGGAGCGACCACATGCCGGCCCCGGTGAGCAGGCGGACCTTGGTGCGGAGGTCGAGCCGGGCGATGAGTTCGTCGAAGTCCACGAGCCCAGTCTCCACCAGCTCGCGCGGGGCCCAACTGAGGCTCGGGCGGGGCTCATGGGGGCTCAGGCGGAGGGCTCAGACGGAGGGCTCAGGCGGTGGCGAAGAACTCCAGGAGCTCGGGCACCAGCGCCTGCGGGGCCACGTTGTGCGCCTGGCCCTCCAGGACCCGCCGTACCGCGCCCGGCACGGCCGCCGCGACCGCCAGCCCCGCGTTCGACATCCACCCGGGGCTGTCCTCGCCGTTCAGCACCAGCGTCGGCTGCCTGACGGCGGCCAGCCGCCCGGCGGGCAGCGCGTTGCCCGGCCCCAGCACGGCGGCCTCGTAGGCGAGGGTGTGGGCCAGCGCCTCCAGCTGTGCCCAGGACGGCTGCGCGCGCATCGCGGCCACCGCCTCCGGCGGCGCCTCGGCCGCCTCCACCATGAACCGCTCGACGGCCTCGCCCCGCCTGCCCGCCCTCACCAGCGCCTCCAGCCGCGCGGCGAAGTCGTCCGGCAGCGGGGGCGCGCTGCCGTCCACGTGGTACGGCGGCTCCCACAGGGCCAGCTTCGTGACGGCCGGATTCCGCGCCGCGGCCTCCAGCGCCAGCGCGGCCCCCGACGAGCCCCCGAACACCATGGCCGACCCGCCCGCCGCCTCGATGACCGCCGCCAGATCCTCGATCTCCCGCTCGACCGCGTACGGCTGGGTGTCCCCGCTGTCGCCCCGCCCCCGGCGGTCGTAGTCGTACACCGTGAACCACGGCGCCAGGGCGGCCGCCACGCCGGCCAGCGTGACGTGGCCCCGCACCCCGAACGCGCCGTGGACCAGGACGACCGCGGGCCCCTCGCCGTAGCCGTCGAAGGCGATGACGGTCCCGTCCGCCGAGATCGCCTTGCCGCTCAGGCGGCCGGCTGCGCCAGGCACAGCGCCTCCCAGTGGTGTCCGTCGAGGTCGGCGAAGCCGCGCTGGTAGCGGATGCCGTCCTCCTGCTTCACGCCCGTCGGGGTGGCGCCGAGCGCCAGCGCCTTGTCCACCAGCTCGTCCACCTGGGCCGGGTTCTCCATGCCCAGCACCAGGATCGCCTCCGTGGCCGTGTCGGCGGCGGCGATCTCCTTGGTGATGTACGAGCCGAACGTCGGCTCGGTCAGCAGCATGACCTGGGTCTGCTCACTGATGATCACCGACGCCATGCCCTCGGCCATGCCGAACAGGTTGAAGCCGAGTTCGGCGAAGAACTTCTTCGACCGCTCGAGATCCTTGACCGGCAGATTGACGAACAGCTGCATTTTCCTCATCCCTTCCTTCGATGTGCCTTCAGTCTGCCGATCGAAGGGGGTGCCGGTCTTGGATCTGGGTGCCAGGCGGATTGACGTTCAGCGCACGGTGTTCAGCACGGTGTTCAGGCGCCGGTATTCGGCGGGCGGCATCCCGTACGCGCTCTTGAAGAGCCTGCTGAAGTGGGCCGAGTCCGGCAGCCCCCACCGGGCCCCGATCTCGCTCACGGACCGGGTGCCGCCCGCGGCCAGCTCCGCGCGGCACCGTTCCAGCCGCCGCTGCCGGATCCAGGCGGCCACCGTGGTGTGCTCCGCCTCGAACAGCCGGTGCAGGTAGCGCACAGAGATGTGGTGCGCGGCGGCGACGGTGGCCGGGTCGAGGCTGATGTCGCCCAGCCGCTGCTCAATGAAGGCGTGGATCTCCATCAGCAGCACGCGCTGCCGGGAGTCCTCCGGTAACGCCCGCGTCAGCTCGACGCGTTCGGCGACGGCGGTGCTGACCAGGTCGGTCACGATGCCCGACAGCCTGGCGGCGCTGCCCGGCCGGTACGTCTCGATGTCCTCGGCCACCCGGCGCAGCAGCGGCACGGCCAGCGCGGCGGCGCCTGTCTCGGCGGTGATGGGGACGGCGGCGAGCGCGTCCACGGCGCCGGACGGCAGCGCGAGCAGGTCGCGCGGGAAGCTGAACAGCGCGAGCCGCACCGCCGAGTCGTAGGCCAGCTCGTAGGGCCTGGTGAAGTCGTAGATCGTGAACTCGCCCCGGCTGAGCTGCGCGTCCCGCCCGTCCTGGGAGAGCCGCGGGCTGCCCTCCAGGGCCAGCACGACGCGGTACATCTCGGGGCTGCCGCTGTCGATCATGCCCGGGGTGCGGTGCACGCTGTGAGGCGTGGACGTACGGATCCGGCCGACGGTGACCGAGCCCAGCCCGCCGGTCACGATCTCGCCCCGCAGCGGGGCGCCGGGGGCGATCCTGCAGTCGAGCGGGCCGAGCGTGTCACACACGATGCTCCGCCAGGCGTCGTGACGTCGCTTGGCGGGCAGGTCACTCGTGCGGATCAGAACCGCCATGTCCGCTCCCGGGGTCGCCTGCCTGCCATGCTAGTGCCGCATTGGCAACATTTGCCTGTGATGGGCCACGACCGACAGGAGCCGAAAGCCCCGGTTACGGTGCCGGGTCGTTGACCGTGCGGAAGGTCACTGACACGCGCCGCGTGCGCGGGACGCGGCCTGCCGTGGTGGGGTCGCTCTTGCGTGCGGCGATGCTGTGACGCCAGGTGTATCGGGCGGGTCCTGACATGACGCACAGGCTGCCGGGGGCGAGAGATATCGCCACCTTCGTACCGTCCGCAGGATGAGTGAAGTCCATGACGCAGGCGGAGCCCAGGGAGATCGCGGCGACGACCGGGCCGAAACAGGGCACGCAGTCGACGTGTGGGCTGATGCCCTGCCCCGGCCGGTACTCGTTGATGATCACTTGGTTCGCTTCGCTGTCCATGACTCCTTCGCGGACCAGGCGTACGGCCTGCTGTCGTGCCCATCCCGGGATCGGTGGAGCGGCGGCGATCAGGGGATCCCTCGCCACGCTTCGGCGGCCGTAGTCGTAGCGGTGGCCGTAGTGCTGCACTCGTCGTCGCAGTTGTGTCGACCACTCGGCGGCGTCGAGGGATGAAAGCAACGACGCGCAGGCGTCGGGAGCAAGCCAGCCGGCGATGTAGCGCAATCCCGGCACCATCTCATCGCGAGATGCCGACGGGAGGCCGTCAAAGGACAGTTGATCGAAAGACTCCGGCATGCCGCAAACAGTAACCAGCCGTCAAAGGACTTCGAACGATTTTGTGGTGGCGGTGCCATGAGCGTGGCCGGGTACGAAGCAGCCCCGGGACCGTACGGGTCCCGGGGCTGGAGGTTGGGAGGTCAGGCCGTCTGGCGAGCCTCGATGGCCTGCTTGTAGAGGCGGCCCGCCCGGTACGACGAGCGCACGAGCGGCCCCGAGAGCACACCGGCGAACCCGATGGCCTCGGCCTCCGCCTGCAGCTCCACGAACTCCTCGGGCTTCACCCACCGCTCCACCGGATGGTGCCGGGGCGTGGGCCGCAGGTACTGGGTGATGGTCAGCAGGTCGGTGCCGGCCGCGTGCAGGTCGCGCATGGCCTCGACGACCTCCTCGCGCGTCTCGCCCATGCCCAGGATCAGGTTGGACTTGGTGACCAGCCCGGCCTCGCGGGCCGTCGTGATCACCGCGAGGGACCGCTCGTAGCGGAACGCGGGACGGATCCGCTTGAAGATCCGCGGCACCGTCTCGACGTTGTGCGCGAACACCTCGGGCCGGCTGGAGAAGACCTCCTCCAGCTGGTCGCGGTTGCCGTTGAAGTCGGGCACCAGCAGCTCGACGCCGCACCCGGGCAGCAGCCCGTGGATCTGGCGGGCCGTCTCGGCGTAGAGCCAGGCGCCGCCGTCGGGCAGGTCGTCGCGGGCGACACCGGTCACGGTCGCGTACTTCAGGCCCATCTGCTGCACGGACTCGGCCACGCGGCGCGGCTCGTCGCGGTCGTACTCCTTCGGCTTGCCCGTGTCGATCTGGCAGAAGTCGCAGCGGCGCGTGCACTGGTCGCCGCCGATGAGGAAGGTCGCCTCGCGGTCTTCCCAGCACTCGTAGATATTGGGACAGCCCGCCTCTTCACAGACCGTGTGCAGGCCCTCCCGGCGCACGAGCGATTTCAGCTCGGTGTATTCGGGGCCCGTCTTCAGCTTGGTCTTGATCCACGGGGGCTTGCGCTCGATAGGGGTTTCGGCGTTACGCACCTCCAGGCGGAGGAGCTTTCGGCCTTCAGGGGCAACGGTCACGTTCTCAGCTTACGTCTCCCGGAAAAGCGGCCTGGCCGGGGGGTGCGGAGCTGTTGGTGTTCGATGCGACGCTGGTTACGCCATCGCCACAGTGCGTGTCCACCGGCGCTTGCCGCGCATATGTTCTACCCGGCGGATTCAACTCTTGGTATCGTTGTGGCCACGCAACGTGAAAGCTGGAGAGGGGGCGAATGCTCGTCATGCGACCGTGCTTGTTCGGCCGCCGTCCAGCGGCATCGGCAGTGCGCCGCGCCTCCGCCCTCCCTTCAGTCGCCGACTGCGCCGCACCGCAGGCCCTCCGGCATGGCTGAGCTGCGCCCGATCGCCTCCTCCTTCGTGGTGCCCGGCCCGTCCGGTGTCGCCGTCCGTGACCGGCTCAAGCACCTCACCCCCGCAGACGAGCAGGTACTGTGCCTGGTCGGCGCGCATCTGGGCGCGCTGGCCTCCGCCGATCTGAAGACCAGGTGCGCCGATGGGCTGGGGCACTGTTCCGATACCTGGGCGGCGCGTAAGCGTGAATTGACCGTGCAGTCGTCGTCGCGCTGGGCCGGGGCCATCACCAAAACCTCCCACGATCAGTGGGCGCTGGCCCGCCGCGGCCAGGCCGACCACATCCGCGACCTTCAGGCCGCCATCGCCACGCTCATCCGTCGGCTGTCCCTGCCCGTCGGAAGGAAAGGAACCCGCAAGGAGCCGGGCGGCTACCGCTCCAGACAGGAGTGGTTCGCCAAGTCCCGCCGCCTGCACCTCCTGCAAGACCGGCTCAAACGGCGGAAGGCTGACCACCAAGCCGGGCGGGTCCGCGTGGTGCGGGGCGGCAAACGCCTGGCCCGCACCCGGCACCACCTGGACGCCGCCGGACTCACCGAGTCCGAGTGGCGGAACAGGTGGCAGGCCGAGCGCTGGTTCCTGGCCGCCGACGGCGAGTCCGGCAAACGTCACGGCAACGAGACCATCCGCATCACCCCCGACGGCCAGGTATCGATCAAGCTGCCCGTGCCGCTGGCACACCATGCGAACGCGCCGCACGGCCGCTACGTGCTCACCTGCCGGGTGACCTTCGCCCACCGCGGGGTGGAATGGCGGGATCGCATCGAGGCCAACCGGGCCGTGGCCTACCGCATCCACCTGGACGCGCAACGCGGACGCTGGTACATCACCGCCTCCTGGCAGATTCCTCAAGCCCCGACCGTGCCCATGGCTACCGCACTCGCCTACGGCGTAATCGGCGTGGACAGCAACGCCGACCACCTGGCCGCCTGGCGCCTGGACACCCACGGCAACTCGATCGGCAGCCCTCGCCGCTTCACCTACGACCTGTCCGGCAACGCCGAGCATCGCGACGCCCAGATCCGCCACGCCCTGACCCGGCTACTGCACTGGGCCAGGGCCTGCGGTGTGCACGCCATCGCCATCGAAGACCTCGACTTCGAAGCCGACAAGACCCGGGAGAAACACGGCCGCCGCAAACGCTTCCGCAAGCTCATCTCCGGCATGCCCACGAGCAAGCTCCGGGCCCGGCTCACCTCGATGGCTGACCAGACGGGTATCGCGATCATCGCCGCCGACCCGGCCTACACCTCCCGATGGGGCG